>CACZIV010000039.1 GCA_902781305.1 Pseudoselenomonas ruminantium | reverse complement strand
CAGCGTCAGGAACTGGATCGTGAGACGAAAGAACGTCGCAGCGAACTTCAGCGTCAGGAACGCCGCGTAGTACAAAAAGAAGAAAATCTTGACCGCAAGCTGGATTCTCTGGAGAAGAAAGAGGATAGCCTTAACCGTAAGGAAGCCCGTATCGACAAGACCCAGCAGGCGATTGATGAGATGCACGAAAAGCAGAAGACGGAACTGGAACGCATTTCCAGCCTCACTGCGGAAGAAGCAAGGGTAATGCTCATGGCCGAAGCCGAAGAAGAACTGAAGCACGAAAAGGCCATGAAAATCAAGGAGTATGAGCAGCAGATTAAGGATGAATCGGACAAAAAAGCCCGCGATATCCTGAGTCAGGCCATTCAGCGCTGTGCTGCTGACCATGTGGCAGAAACCACGGTATCCGTGGTGGCTCTGCCCAACGACGAGATGAAGGGCCGTATCATCGGCCGTGAGGGCCGCAATATCCGTACGCTCGAAACGCTGACGGGCATTGACCTCATCATCGACGATACGCCGGAAGCCGTTATCCTGTCGGGCTTTGACCCGGTACGCCGCGAAACGGCCCGCATTGCACTCGAAAAACTCATTCAAGATGGCCGCATCCATCCTGCCCGCATCGAAGAAATGGTGGAAAAAGCCAAGCGGGAAGTGGATATGCGCATCAAGGAAGCTGGTGAACAGGCAACCTTTGATACCGGTGTGCATGGCATTCATCCGGAGCTTATCAAGCTCCTGGGCCGTCTGCGCTACCGCACAAGCTACGGCCAGAATGTGTTGAATCATTCCATTGAGGTTTCTCATCTGGCTGGCGTCATGGCATCCGAACTCGGCTGTGATGTAACGCTCGCCAAGCGCGGCGGTCTTCTCCACGACATCGGCAAGTCCATTGACCATGAAGTGGAAGGCAGCCATACGACCATTGGTGCCGACATTGCCCGCAAATTCCGGGAATCCAAAGATGTCATCAACTGCATTGCCGCTCACCATGGCGATGTGGAAGCAACCAGTGTTGAGGCGGTGCTCGTTGCCGCTGCTGACGCTGTATCGGCAGCCCGTCCGGGCGCCCGCCGTGAAAGCCTGGAATCCTATCTCAAGCGCCTCAAGAGCCTTGAGGAAATCGCTGAGTCCTACGAGGGCGTGGAACGCTGCTTTGCCATTCAGGCAGGCCGTGAAATCCGTGTCATGGTTAAGCCGGACAAGGTGGACGATGCCGAGGCCGTGGCTTTGGCACATAATATTGTCAAGAAAATCGAAGACGAGCTCGAATATCCTGGTCAGATTAAGGCCACGATTATCCGTGAGACCCGTGTTGTCGATTATGCTAAATAACGCATATAGCGCAATATGTCAGGAGGGTGCAGGGTGTAAGCCTTGCGCCCTCTTCGTACATGAGAGGAATAAATGATGTTTGGATTTAACCTGAGTGAAAAAAATCCCGGCAGCCGCAAGGAGATGAGTACCGGTGTGCAGCTCTTGGCCTCCATGCTGGTCTGCTATCCCGAACTCTATTCGGTGACCTACGAGCCACGGGATACGGAGATAACGCTGGATTTTGTGGTCAAGGGCAAGATGCCCAAGGCAGAGATGGAAGAATTTGCCACGCTGCTCGACAAGAGCCTGCAGACCTATCATGACCTGCATGGTGAAGACCCTGTATGGCTGGCGGTGGATGCTGATGTAAACGGCGAGCTTATGACGGTGCATGTGCGCCGTCAGCTCTCGACCATGCTGCGGGGGGAGCTGGATTTGCTGGCGGAGTTGTTTTGTGACAAATTTGGCGATGCCCTGCAGATGGATTCCCATACGTTGACAACATTAGAGCCGGAGTTTTCCAATATGCAGAGCAATCTTTTGGACCAGATGTTTGACCTGGCCCAAAGCAGCCGCATTAAGGAACGGATGATTGGTATGCGGGATAAGGATAAAGTCGTGGTATACAACCGTTGAGAGGAGTAAATTATGCGCATAATGCTGACGGGAGACGTAGTAGGCAAACCGGGCCGCAAAGCGTTTCAGAAATACACTGCTCAATTAAAGGCAGAGAAGAAGATTGATATGGTTATCGTCAATGGCGAAAATTCTGCGGGGGGCAAGGGCTACACCCGGAAATCTCTGGATGGGCTCTATCATGGTGGGGCCGACGTCATCACTTCCGGCAACCATGTTTGGGATAAGAAAGACGTCTTTGAATTCATCGACCAGGAACCCTTTTTGATTCGTCCGGCCAACTATCCGGAAGGAGCGCCGGGCAAGGGATATTGCATTTATCCCTTCAAGGCCAAAAACATCGGCGTGGTGAATCTTTCGGGCAGAGCACTGATGCCTGCCCTGGACTGCCCGTTTCAAAAAATCGAGGAAATCCTGCGGGAGCTCAAAAAAGAATGTGATATTATCCTGTTGGACTTCCATGCCGAAACCACTTCAGAGAAAATGGCAATGGGCTGGTATCTCGATGGCCGCGTAAATGCTGTAGTGGGTACGCATACCCATATTCAGACGTCCGATGAACGCATCCTGCCGCAGGGCACTGCCTATATCACGGATTTAGGTATGGTCGGCCCCTGGAATTCGGTATTAGGGGTTAAGACCGAGATTATCCTGCAGAAATTTACAACTGCTATGCCCTGCCGCTTTGATTTGGAGGAAAGCGGCCCAATGGTATATTCTGCATTGATTGTGGATATTGACGACAGTACCAACCGTACAACGGCTGTGGAACGCATTTTAATCAAAGAATAAGAGCAGAAAAAAGCAAAGATTTTTTTTCGTGGCAGGATTTTTCCTTTCTATGCAGAATACTACTTTAGTATAAGTTAAGTATGCTATAGAAAAATGTAGAACATTATTGTAGTTTTGTTGCAAGAGAGGACGTGTAAAGTCATGGAAATCTTGAAAGTATCTGCGAAATCGAACCCGAATTCAGTGGCTGGAGCCCTGGCTGGCGTACTTAGGGAGCATTCCAGCGCGGAGATGCAGGCCATTGGTGCCGGTGCTCTTAATCAGGCGGTCAAGGCGGTAGCCATTGCCCGTGGTTTTGTTGCACCGCATGGCATTGATTTAATCTGCATTCCTGCGTTTACCGATATCAATATTGAAGGTGAGGAACGCACCGCCATCAAGCTTATTGTGGAGCCGCGCTGAATCGGTAACAGGAGTGACATAAATGGCAAGTGATTTGCATATGCACACAACCTTTTCCGATGGCAAATTGACACCGGAGGAGCTTGTAGCGCAGGCAAAAGCTGCCGGTCTCAAATATATAGCCATCACCGACCATGATACCGTGGACGGTGTAAGCTATCTTTATGAGAACGGAATGTATCCCACCAAGGGGATTCATGTGATTCCCGGCATTGAGTTCAGCGCTCATCATCCGGTGCATGAGATTCATATTTTGGGATTCAATGTGGATATTTATTATCCCGATTTGCTTGACAAGCTGAACGATGTTACGGAGGCGCGCTGGACGCGTTTCAGCGATATGGTGGAAAAGCTTCAGGCATTAGGCTATCCGATAACGGAAGGGGAAGTGCTGACTCTGGCAGGAGGCAGCAAGTCCATCAGCCGTTCCCATATCGCGCGTATTTTGGTCAAGAAGGGCTTTTTTTCTTCCGTGCGGGAGGCTTTTTCTGCCGTGTTGGAAAAAGGCAAGCCGGCTTATGTTCCGCATTATCATCTGGAAGTGGAAGAAATCATTGAACTCATCAAGGCGGCAGGCGGCACACCCGTGCTGGCCCATCCCAAACTGGTGGGAGATGATGACTTGGTGCGCGACATCTGTAAGCGGGGCATTGAAGGGATTGAAGTATTCTATCCCCGCCATGACGCTGCGGATACGGCTCGCTACTATATGATGGCTCAAGAGTTCAATCTGCTGCCAGCCGGCGGCTCGGACTTCCATGGCTATCCTACGCGGCAGCCGTCGGAAATCGGTATTTTCACCATTGAAGACAAATATGCAGAGGCGTTCTATCGTCCTTTAGGCAAGTTTAATAGTTAGTCAGGAGAGCTGTATATGGATGTGATTGCTTTGGTCGGGCCTAGCGGTACCGGCAAAAGTCACCACGCGCTGATTGTGGCGCATAAACATAAGGCTGACGCCATTATTGATGATGGAATCCTGATTAAGGATGGCAAGATAGTGGGCGGCCATTCGGCGAAAAAAGAACAGAGTAAAATCATGGCGGTACGGCGGGCGATTTTTGTTCTGCCGGGACATGCCGAAGAGGTGCAGGCGGCTATCAAAGAGGCCAAACCTCATCGAATCCTGGTTTTGGGAACTTCGGAAAATATGGTCTTTAAGATAGCCAAGGCGCTGCATCTGCCCCATATTGCTAAAATCATTCATATTGAGGATGTGGCTACCAAGCAGGAAATGGAACGGGCCCAGTTTCATCGGCTCAAAGAGGGGAAACATATCATTCCCGTGCCGACGATTGAACTGAAACCGCATTTTTCCGGGTTTTTGGTGGACCCCTTGCAGACCCTCTTTAAACGCTCGTCTACCCAACGTCGTCGTTTAGGAGAAAAGTCTATTGTCCGTCCGGTATTCAGCTACTATGGGAAGCTGATTATTGATGATTCGGCTATCAAATCCATTGTGCAGAATGTTTTGCAAAAAATCGAGGCCATTACCAAGATTGATGGCTTGCAGGTGAAACATCTGATGCATGGTGATGAGGATCAGGGACTTAAAATTGCCTGTGGAGTAGTTCTTACCTATGGCAATCATATTCCGACTTTGCTGGCTCACGCGCAAAAAGAAGTGCGGGAGGCAGTGGAGTTTATGACGGGGATGATTGTGCATGAGGTCAATATTCAAGTAAAAACTTTATACGTTAAGGCATAAGTGTGTTTGATTGACATCGTGGTGTGACAACTTCAGTGCTACATCGTGATGCTAAGACGCCCGGTGGCTGGTAATATTTTTCCTTCGCCATAGACAAGCTTGTCAAAAGCTGTGGAAAAATATTACCAGCCACCGGGCTTTATTTTTTGCTATTGGAATTTTCCCTATGCGTAAGGGGCGGCATACAAGGTCGGAATGGCCTGGTATTGTCGTGAACGCGGTTAGCGCAGGGAGTTGATGGTTACCAGTATCAAGGCTAGTCCCTGCCCTGCTAAGGCTCCCCAGGCGGGGAGGAAGGGGACGCCGAAGGCGTAGAAGGCACCGGCGGCGGGGGGGAGAATCAAAAGGAAGGTGATGAGGGAAATCAGTTTGTTCAGTTTGATTCGACCAAGTGTTTGTTTACCGATTTCCTGCAAGGCGGCAAAGTCCCAAAGCAGGCCGCTGCGCAGGTAAATGGCATGGGGATTTTGGGGCTGTGCGGGTAGGTCGACAGCATTCATTTCGGTTGCTGTGACTATAGTTTTTGTTGCGGGGGCCAGTTCGATAAGCACATCGACGGCTTTGGCGATTTCCGGATTAACCGGGCCGCGTCCGACAAAGGCAACACCAGTACCGCGGGCTTTTAAGAGTTGAATTTCCCGCAGTTTTCCTTCGGTGGTCAGCTGGCCTTGTGCGGCATCGAGGCCGGCTTTTTTGGCAACGGTATTGGCGGTACGCTTGTTTTCCCGGGTCAGCATAACCATGTGAATCTGCTGACGCTTTAATTTGCGAATGGCCTTTAAGGTGTCATCGGACAGTGCGTCATCGATGGCGATAATCCCCCGGCAATATTTGCCGTTAGCGACAAAGACTGTGCAATGGCCTTTCTGGGCCAGCTGGTCATTTTTGGTGATGAGTTCGGCACTGATGTCAATACCTTCGCGTTTCAGCCAGGCCAAACTGCCTACCCGCAGGGAATTGCGTCCGACAATGGCCTCCACGCCGCAGCCGGGGATTTCATTAAACGTTCTGGCCTCTAGGAGTTGCAGGCCACGTTGGCTGGCTGTTTCATAGATGGCCCGGCCCAAAGGATGGGTGGCCTGTTTTTCTGCAGAGGCAGCCAGGCTCAGAAGCGCGTTTGGGCTGATACCTGCCGGATAGAGGTTCGCTACATAGGGGTGTCCTTCGGTGACCACACCATGGCGGGTCAGAATCAAGGTGTCAATATTGCCGATTTCCGCCAACTGACTGTCGCTGGCCAGTGTAATGTCGTTTTTTCGTGCTTGCCGGGAGCCGCGTGTATAAGGCAGGAGTTTGCCCAGCATATAAGGCAATGGCAAACCGGCGATGAATACAGCCGTTGCAGCATTCAGCACGGTGATTCCATCAAGGCCGGCGTTATACCAGTAGCAGCCGATTCCCGCTGCTAAAAGTGCAGATAAAATGAACAGATAAAGACTTGTGCGATTTTTTTTCATCTAAATTCGGGCAGGATACCCTGACTTCTTAGGTCGGGGAGGAATGCCCGCTCCCTCCTTTTCCATAAAAACAATACTTTATAACATATTCGGCAAGAGAAATTGTTTTTCCTTTATTTCCTGTATACATTTCATAAAGGGAAAATTTACAGCGGATTTATTTACAACTTAACAATAGTCTATTATAATGATTCTGTTCTAATGTTTTTGAGGGATGTGAATGTATGAATTTTGCAACATTAATGGCAGACATTAATAATTTTGTCTGGGGGCCTGTGATGCTGGCCTTACTCGTAGGTACGGGCGTGTTTTTAACCGTACGCCTGCATTTTTTGCCCTGGCGTAATTTGGTTTATGCCATTCGGATGATTTTCCGTCATCGCGACGAGCATGAGGGGGATATTTCGCCTTTTCAGTCGCTGATGACGGCCCTTTCCGCTACGGTGGGAACAGGCAATATTGTCGGTGTGGCTACGGCCATGGTACTGGGTGGACCTGGTGCCTTGGTCTGGATGTGGATCAGTGCAGCTTTTGGTCTGTCCACGAAATACGCGGAATCCGTCCTGGCGGTAAAATACCGTGAGACCAATGCCGTGGGCGAAATGTCCGGCGGACCGATGTATGCGATGCGTTACGGCATTAAAAACAAATTGGCCGGCCGGACGCTGGCGTTTCTCTTTGCGCTGTTTGTGGTGCTGGCCTCCTTCGGTATCGGCAATATGACACAGGCCAATTCCATCGCTGTGGCCCTGACGCACAGTTATGGCGTGCCCAGCTATATAACCGGTGCAGTGATTACGGTGCTGGCCCTGTCGGTCCTGATTCGCGGCATCCGCAGTATCGGCAAGGTGTCGAGCGTAGTCGTGCCGGGCATGGCGGCGTTCTACTTTGTAACCGCATCCATCGTAATTATTGCTAACATTGAAGCGGTACCAGCTGGTGTGGCCGAGATGTTCCGCATGGCGTTTTCCTTTGATTCTGTGGCTGGCGGTGTGGGGGGCTCCATCGTGGCCTCCATGCTCACGGCTATGCGCTGGGGCGTAGCCCGCGGTGTGTTCTCCAACGAAGCCGGTTTAGGCTCTGCACCGATTGCGGCAGCTGCTGCCCGGACCGACCATGCTTCCCGTCAGGGCTATGTGAATATGACGGGGACGTTCTTTGATACCATGATAGTCTGCATGCTGACTGGTTTGGTTATATCTTCCTCCGGCATGCTGGGCGTGGTTAATCCTGAAACGGGCGAACTGTTCTCCGGTGCAGAACTCACCATTGCGGCCTTCAGTACCGTATTTGGCGATTACGGCAAGTTGATTATCTCCATTTCGCTGAGTCTGTTTGCTTTTTCGACCATCCTGGGCTGGGAATACTATGGTGAAAAGGCCTTGGAATACCTGATTAAGAAACGCCCGGTCATCATGGGCTATCGTATCCTCTTCAGTCTCGTAACCTTTGTCGGTGCCACTACGGCCCTGGAAGTCGTCTGGAACTTCTCCGATACCATGAACGGCCTGATGGCGATTCCAAACCTTATCTGCCTGCTGTGGCTCAATAAGGATATCGCCGACGAATGTTTTGCCTTCCAGCGCGAGGTGGTTGTCAAGGAAAAACGGGGCGAAGTTGTGGATATGACCGGCGAATAAGCATTTTATTACAGCTTACATCGTGGTGCTAAGACGCCCGCCCCGCTGATAATATTTTCCCTTCGCCATAGACAGGCTTGTCAAAAGCTGCGGGAAAACATCATCAGCGGGGCGGGCTGGTTTTTAGCATTAGTAGCAGCAATAGTAATACCTCGATACGAACTTAAAAGGGCCGGGACAACTATTTCTGAAGCGTTTGACAAGCCTGTCTAAGCGGAAGAAATAGTTGTCCCGGCCCTTTTATCTCGATGTAAACCATACTCCATGGTGCGTATTATCTTACGATGTCGTTTTTATTGAGGTCAAACTCCAAATGGCTGGATGTGTGATTTTTGCCCTTTTGCATCCAGAGCACATGACCATCAAAGACCACGATATGGGTCTGCCAGTTGTAGCGCATATTGTCCGCGTGGATAACCAAGCCGGGACGTTCTACGCCACAGCGTGTGCCAAAGAACCAGGCCGTGTTTTCCGTTATTTCGGCATACAGGGCATCGCCGGTGAAACGAAGTTCGCCTTCGGTGATGAGTGCGTGACCGTCAGCCCAAACCTGCAAGGTATTGGCGTTTACCCTGCAGGTGTCTGCCGTGATGGTAAAGTCCTGACATTTTATGCAGACATTGCCCGTCAGGGTATAGAGACCGGTTTCTTCGTTATAACTGCTGTGGTCGGCACTGGCCACAGGTTTGTATTTGCTTTTGGCCATATCGGCGTTGATGGTGTTTCCGCTGCCCAGGGCGGATGCCGTGCAGAGGGTGAACATACTGACCAACATTCCCAGCATGAGCAGGGATATGCGCATATAGTTCATATTATCCACTCCTTATCCGATTGTTTACTTTTATTTTACCGCAAAATCGTCTGTTTGGCAAAATTTGTCCAAATAGGTTATACTATATTGAGAAAGAATAAAAAACGGAGGTGGCGCGAGGATGAATGTGCGGGAACGAGTCGAGGAACAGGAATATCAGATTCTTTCGCCCTTGGCGGCTAAGAGCCGGGAGGCTAGAAGGAAACATCCGATGGAGGAGTGTGATTTTCGCACGAAATTCCAGCGGGACAGGGACAGGATTCTCCATTCCAAATCCTTTCGCCGCCTGAAACATAAAACGCAGGTATATATCGTAGCGGGAGATCATTACCGTACCCGTATGACCCATAGCTTAGAAGTATCGCAGATTTCCCGTACGATTGCCAGGGGACTGCGCCTTAATGAAGATTTGGCTGAGGCCATTGCCTTGGGCCATGATGTGGGCCACACTCCCTTTGGCCATGCCGGCGAATCCGTGATGGCAGAGCTTACTGGGCATTTTACCCACAACGAGCAGAGCCTGCGGGTCGTGGAATTTTTGGAACGAGGCGGGCAGGGACTGAACCTGACCTTTGAGGTAAAGGATGGCATTGTCAATCATACGGGCAAGAATTTGCCGCAGACTTTAGAGGGGCGCATTGTGCGCACAGCCGACCGGATTGCCTATCTCTGCCATGACTACGATGACAGTTTGCGGGCGGGGCTAATCAAGGAGGGCGATTTGCCCGCCGAAGTCTATGACAAGCTCGGTACGGATACATCTCGCATGATTACCAGTATGGTGTCCGATATGATTATGACCTCGCAGGGCTCTGGTGATATTCTGCAATCGGCAGAAATCAAGCAAGCGATGGACACCTTCCGGGAATTCATGTTCACCCATATCTATCATTCAGACAAATTGTCTCAAGAGCGAGAGCAGGCGGCCTTTGTTCTGCAGGAACTCTATCATTATTTTTTGGATAACTTTGCCCAGCTGCCAAAGGAATTTATCAAAAGGGAGGCACGCTGGGGCAGACAGAAAATCGTGACCGATTATGTGGCAGGCCTTACCGACAGTTATGCAGTGGCACTTTTTGAGGAAATCTTTATCCCTCCCGTGTGGCAGGGACTGAAAAAAATAAAAAAGGATATTGACAAACTGGGTAGAATACTATAATGTAAAAAGAACTGTATGCAAAAAAAGTTATAGTATATGTAAAATTTTTTTAGAAAAAGAAGGATATTGTAAGAGATTAGCGAATTGTATACAAGTATCTTTTTGATTCACAGTTGTTAACAGCGGTTAAGTAAGGGGATTTTTATGCACAGAGAGGATATGGATGAATTTGTAGAGCAGGTTACTGCTCAGTCCGACCTTCTGCAAACTGTGCAAAGCTACGTTCCTTTGAAACGCAAAGGAAATCGGTATTGGGGCTGCTGCCCCTTTCATGGCGAAAAGACCCCTTCTTTTTCTGTTGTGCCCGACAAAGGCTTTTTCTATTGCTTTGGCTGCCATGCCGGGGGAAATGTTTTTAAGTTTTTATCCTTAATCGAAAACATTACCTATTTTGAAGCGATTAAGCTACAGGCAGAGAAGCTGGGGATTCCTATGCCGCAACGGCAGAAGACCCCGCAGGAAATTGCCCGGGACAAGGAAATTGCGGATTTACGCAAGGTCAACGAGATGGCACGGGATTTTTATCATAACTGCCTGACCCTGACGCGGTTAGGCGAGCCGGGGAAGGCGTATTTTACATCCCGGGCCATTTCGGCGGAAACAATTGCCGAATTTAAGCTTGGTTTTGCTCCCCAGGCCTGGGATAAGCTCAGCACAGCCTTTTTGAAGCGTGGTGTGAAGCAGGAATTATTGCTTTCTGACGGGCTGGCAGCCGAGCGGCAAAATGGCGGTGGAATCTATGACCGGTTCCGCAACCGGATTATTATTCCCATCGCCGATGAGCGTGGACGAGTGGTTGGTTTTGGCGGTCGCGTGTTGGATGACAGCACGCCCAAATACCTGAACACCCCGGAAACCGTGCTCTTTAACAAGCGGCGCATCCTCTTTGGCCTGGACCGGGCTAACCGTGCCATCAAGCAGGCTGGTTATGCCATTGTGGTGGAAGGCTATATGGATGCCATCTCCGTCTTTAGTGCGGGGATAAAAAATGTGGTGGCATCGCTGGGAACGGCCTTTACCGCTGAACATTGCAAGTTGTTGTTGCGGTATGCTCCCGCGATATACTTTTGCTATGACAGCGATAATGCCGGGCAAAAGGCGACCATCCGGGCACTGTCCATTGTGCAGGGCATCGGCGCAACCGTGCGGGTTATCGTAGTGCCTGATGGCAAGGACCCGGATGAGTATATCCGCAAGCATGGCGCTGAAGCGTTTCAGCAGTTGGTCAAAAAAGCGCTGCCCTTGGTGGAATACCGCCTGCAGTATGTGTTGAAGAATTTTGACCATGACAGTCTGGAGGGCAAGGTCAAGGCCTTGCATGCTATGCTGCCGGTGCTTACGGGCATTCGTGAGCCGGCTGTGCTCGGTGAGTACATCAAGCGGCTCTCGCAGGCACTTCTGCTCGATGAAGGCATTGTGCGGGATGAATTCCGGCGCTTTGGGCATCAGCCTTTACCGGAAGACAGCGGTGCTGTACCGCGTGAACCCATCAGGCAGGCTGTCCGGCGCACAGATACCGCATTGCAGCGGGCGGGCCGCATAGTTATCCGTCTGGCGTTTCAGGATGCAGGCATCTTAGCGCATTTTGCGACGATGGTACCGCTGAAGGACGTTAGTGACGAATCTCAGCGGGAAATTTTGCTGGCTTTGCAGGAGTTAGCCGCACAAGGGAAGAATTCTAATGATACTGAGATGGCAAACAAGCTCAGTGAGACCGCTATGGCAGAATTATCCAGAGCCATGGTGGAAGACTTAGGTGTACTAAGTGAAACCGAAGCTTATAGCAATGCAGTGCGCGTGTTGCGCAAGGCGTATTTGAATATGCGTTATGTGGAGCACTCCCAGCGGGCGGCCGAGCTAGCCCGGCAGGGAGACACAGCGTATGTGGCTGAACTCAATCAGGCGCAGAAAATTAAAAGCGAAATGGAAGAGTTGCAGTTTGAGTGATTTTGTATGGAGTATTAAGGTCGTGGAAAGGGGTATGCTGAATGGCTGAGGCGAAGAAGAAGAATGTCGCGCAGGCTGAGGCTGGCAATAAGAACCACAGTTCAGCGATTGTGGAGAATCTGTTGTCCAAAGGAACGAAAAACGGTGGTACATTGACGTATGGAGAGCTGGTTGAAGCTCTGCAGCAGGAAGACCTGACCCCTGACGAAATTGACCGCATGTATGATACCTTTAGTCAGCAGGGAATTGAAATTGTAGATGATTCCTCTACGACAGATGTAGGGGATGACGATATTGATATGGACGACAAGGATGCCGAAGAAGTCGAAATTGACCTTTCGGTGCCCGAAGGCATCAGTATTGATGACCCCGTCCGCATGTACCTGAAGGAAATCGGCCGTGTTCCTTTGCTTACGGCTGATGAAGAAGTTGCACTGGCCAAGCGCATGCAGGAGGGCGATGAAATCGCCCAAAAGCGTTTGGCAGAAGCAAACTTGCGTTTGGTGGTCAGCATTGCCAAGCGTTATGTGGGCCGTGGGATGCTGTTCCTCGATTTGATTCAGGAAGGTAATCTGGGGCTTATCAAGGCCGTTGAAAAATTCGATTACACCAAGGGCTATAAGTTCAGTACCTATGCGACCTGGTGGATTCGTCAGGCCATCACCCGTGCTATTGCGGATCAGGCTCGTACCATCCGCATTCCGGTACATATGGTGGAAACCATCAACAAGCTGATTCGCGTATCCCGTCAGCTCTTGCAGCAGCTTGGTCGTGAACCGTCGCCGGAAGAAATCGCCAAGGAAATGGAAATCAGCGTGGAACGCGTTCGGGAAATCATGAAGATTGCCCAAGAACCGGTATCGCTCGAAACGCCAATCGGCGAAGAGGAAGATTCCCATCTGGGCGACTTTATCGAAGACCAGGATGCACCGGCACCGGCAGATGCCGCTTCCTTCATGCTGCTCAAGGAACAGTTGGAAGAAGTCCTCGATACGCTGACGCCGCGTGAGGAAAAAGTCCTGCGCCTGCGCTTCGGCCTTGATGATGGCCGGGCACGCACGCTGGAAGAAGTTGGCCAGAATTTTGGCGTTACCCGTGAGCGTATCCGCCAGATTGAGGCCAAGGCCCTGCGGAAACTTCGTCACCCCAGCCGCAGCCGCAAGCTCAAGGACTTCCTGGACTAAGACCATGAATACCCAGGGTGTAACATTTGCGTTGCACCCTTTTCTTATTGCATAAAACAAAGGAGGCATCCTTATGCACTTAGATGACCGATTACAAGCACTAGCCGACTTCGTGCCGGAAGGTTCGCGGGCGGCAGATATTGGCACCGACCATGGCTATCTGGCCGTTGCGCTTATCGAGCAGGGCAAGTCAAGTTTTGTCGTGGCCGGGGATAAGAACCGCGGCCCCTATGAAGCCGCTAAACGCACCGTCCATGAATACGCCATCAGCGAAGAACAGATTTCCGTGCGCTTAGGCGATGGACTCGAAGTCGTAAAGCCCGGCGAAGTGGACACGGTCTGCATTGCCGGCATGGGCGGCATCTTGATGAATACGATTTTGGAAGCCAGCCCGGAAGTGACGGAAGCATTGAAAACATTAGTGCTCCAGCCAATGAATGGCGCACCGGAACTGCGGGAATGGCTCTATGACCATGAATGGCATATCGTGGACGAAAATCTCGTCATTGATGATGGACGCATTTACGAAATCATCAAGGCCGAGAAGGGCAGCCGCAAGAAACCATCAGGCCTTGACTTGCTGGTCGGCCCCAAACTTTGGAAAAAGAAACCGCCACTCTTAAAGCACCATATCGAAGCTTTGCTGTTCCAACAGCGCCGCATCTTGAATGGCATGGAAAAAAGCGACCGGGCCAAGGGCGATAAGCGTTATGCTCAGGTGAAACGGCGGGTCAGGGCATTGGAGGAACGGCTGAAATGGTAAAATGTCAGGTGGTTATGGACGCCTTGGAGCGCATTGCGCCCAAGCGTTTGGCTGAGGATTGGGACAATCCGGGATTGCTCGTTGGTGCCTTTAATCAGGATGTCCGCAAGATTCTCGTCTGTCTCGATGTTAGCGATGCTGTGGTGGAACAGGCGATAAAGACGGGCGCCAATATGATTGTGGCCCATCACCCGTTGATTTTTAAGGGAATCAAAAAAATCCGCACGGATTTACCTTTAGGGGCAAGGCTGCAGAACTTATTAAAGCATGATATTGCTGTAGCAGCAGCGCATACGAATCTCGATATCGCTGTGGGCGGCGTCAATGATGTGCTGGCCGAAGCCATTGGTCTTGGCAAACTGTCCACCTTTGTCATCACTTCGCAGGCAGAAGACGGCACGGTGGAGAGCCTAGGGCGTATCGGCAGCCTGCCGGCTCCGATGGAAGTGACGGACTTTGCCCGGCAGATTCGGGAGGCCCTGCCCACCGAACATGTGCGGCTGGTCAATGCCGGCCCGCGTCCTGTGCGCAAGGTGGCCCTCTGCAGCGGCAGTGGTGCTGAATTCATCCAAAAGGCCGCCTTTATGGGGGCAGATGCCTATGTCACCGGTGATGTGAAATACCATGAAGCCCAGACGGCTGTGGAGATGGGCATGCACGTTATCGATGCCGGCCACTTTGCCACGGAGTTTCCGGTGGTGGAGGTCTTGCGCGAGCGGCTGGCGGCAGAACTTGCCGAATACCATATGGAGGTTATCGCCGATACGGAATCCGGTGATTTCTTCACCATTGTTTAATACTTTGGCAAAAAAATAAAGAAAGTTTTAGGAATGAATATGACGAGTAATGTGCTGAAAAAGCAAGTCGCCCGCTATACACAGATTACCTTGGGGGCGCTGATTGTTTGTTTAGGATTTAATCTCTTTATTATCCCTGCCCACCTGCTGACCGGTGGTCTTAGCGGTGTGGCCTTGATTATCTACTATCTGACCGGACTGCCTGTTGGTATGCAGAATATCGTCTACAACCTGCCGATACTCTATCTGGCTTACCGCGTATTTGGCCGGCTTTATGCCTGGGATACCATTGTGGGAACGGTCGTGTTGTCGTTGATTTTGGATGCGACCCACTTTATGGTAAGCTGGAACATCACGCAGGACGGCATGCTCAATGCCATCTTTGGCGGCGTGATGGCGGGCATCGGCTTTGGCATCATCTTTCGCGCCAACGCCAATACCGGCGGCTTGGACGTTGTGGGCGCCGTGGCCAAGAAATTCTATTCTTTGGATATCGGCACCTGCATCTTTGTGATGAACTTTGTCATCGTCATGGCTTCGGCATGGATGTTCAACATCGACGAAGCGCTCTATACGCTTGTGTCCATCTATGTGACAGCGGAACTTACAAACCGCGTTGCAGCCGGTCTTAACCGCGAAAAATCCATCTTTATCGTTTCCCCAGCGGCGCAGCAAATCTGTCAGGATATCATGGAGAATGTTCATCGCGGCGTGACCTATCTCGAAGGCAAGGGCGGCTTTGCCCGGGAACACAAGGATATTCTCTTTATCGTGGTGCGCCTGACGCAGGTGAGCCGTGTCAAGGCCATTGTGGACCATTACGACAGTCAGGCCTTTATGATTGTCTCCGATACGTCCGAGGTGTCCGGCAAGGGTTTTACCCTCGAATGTGAATCCTATCAGGATGCCCGCGCCAAATGGCTGGAAGAACAGGAAAGACAAAGGGAGATTGCAAGCGGACAGTTCTAACCAAAGGTTGCGGTTTTTGTAATATTGCGCTATAATACATCTAATTGTGAAACAACTTAGGAGGAGATTGCTTTGGATAAATACTCACCCCAGGAGATAGAAAAAAAATGGCAGGATAAATGGGAAAAAGATGCTGCCTTTAAGACGGAAATGGACGAAAATCGCCCGAAATATTACGCGCTGGAGATGTTCCCTTACCCATCGGGCAACCTGCATATGGGCCATGTCCGTAACTACTCCATCGGTGATGTTATGGCCCGCTACAAGACCATGGAGGGCTTCAATGTGCTCCATCCCATGGGCTTTGACTCCTTTGGTATGCCGGCCGAAAACGCCGCCATCAAGAACAATGTAAAACCTGCGGACTGGACGTTCTCCAATATCGAAAACATGAAGCGTCAGCAGCGTTCTATGGGCTTGTCCTATGACTGGGACAGAGAAGCTATTACCTGCACCCCGGAATACTACAAGTGGACGCAGTGGCTCTTTGAACTTTTCTACAAGAAGGGCCTGGCCTACAAGAAAAAGGCATCCGTTAACTGGTGCGACACCTGCGGCACGGTACTGGCCAACGAGCAGGTTATCGACGGCAAATGCTGGCGCTGCGACTCCGAAGTACAGAAAAAAGACCTCTCCCAGTGGTTCCTCAAAATCACGGATTATGCTGATGTGCTCCTGAAAGACCTCGACAAGCTCAAGGGCTGGCCGGAACGCGTAAAGACCATGCAGGACAACTGGATTGGCCGCAGCGAAGGCCTCGAATTCGAGATGCCTGTAGAGGGATTGGATGAGAAGCTCTCCGTCTACACGACCCGTCCCGATACGGCTTATGGTATCACCTTTGTCGCCCTGGCTGCCGAAAATCCGCTCGTGGAAAAAATCTGTGAAAACAACCCGAAAGCTGCCGAAATCAAGGCGTTCTGTGACAAGGTTCGCAATCAGTCCGAAATGGAGCGTACCTCCAGCGAATCGGAAAAAGAAGGTATCTTCACCGGCGTTTATGCCATCAACCCGTTCAACGGCAACAAGGCACAGCTTTGGGTGACCAACTATGTACTGGCTGACTATGGTACGGGCGCCGTTATGGGCGTGCCCTCCGGCGACCAGCGCGACTGGATGTTCGCCAAGAAATACGACCTGCCCATCATCCTGACCCTGCAGCCCAAAGACAAGGAACTCAAGCTTGAGGAAATGGACGCTGCATACACGGATAAGGACGGCGTACTGGTCAACTCTGGTAAGTTCACGGGCATGGAAATCCACAAGGCCATGAGCGGCATCATTGACGAAGCTGAAGCACAGGGCTTTGGTAAGCGCAAGGTCAACTACCGTCTGCGCGACTGGCTGATTTCCCGTCAGCGTTATTGGGGCGCACCGATTCCGGTTATCCACTGCCCGCACTGCGGCGAAGTGCTCGTGCCGGAAGAAGATTTGCCGGTCAGATTGCCGGAAGATGTCTCCTTCGACAGTGGCGTCCTGTCTCCGCTGGCTACGAGTGAAGCCTTCGTCAACTGCAAATGCCCGAAGTGCGGTGCCGATGCCAAGCGTGAAACGGATACCATGGATACCTTTATCTGCTCCTCCTGGTATTACCTGCGCTACACCGACCCGAAAAACGATCAGGCACCCTTTGCCAAGGATAAAGTCAACTATTGGGCACCTGTTGACCAGTACATCGGCGGTATCGAGCATGCCATCCTGCATCTCCTGTACTCCCGTTTCTTCACCAAGGTGCTCCATGATGCTGGCCTCGTAGACTTTGATGAACCATTCTCCAACCTGCTCACGCAGGGCATGGTCCTGAAAGACGGCTCCAAGATGAGTAAGTCCAAGGGCAACGTGGTTTCCCCGGAAGAAATCATCGGCAAATATGGCGCCGATACGGCAAGACTCTTCATTCTGTTCGCCGCTCCGGTTGACCGTGACCTCGAATGGAGCGACCAGGGCGTAGAAGGTGCGTTCCGCTTCCTGGGCCGTGTATGGCGTATCCTCGACCATTTCGAAGATATGGTCAAGGCAGGCAAGGACAGCTACGATGTGTCTGCGCTGACCAAGGAAGAAAAAGACCTGCGCCGCGTGCTGCATGTAACCATCAAGAAGGTTACGGAAGATATCCGCGATCGTTTCATGTTCAACACGGCGATTTCCTCCATTATGGAACTCGTAAACGCCGCTTATGCTTTCCAGGATAAGGAACTCAATGCCGGTCTGGCTAGAGAATTTGCTGGCGCCCTCATCAAGATGCTGGCTCCTTTTGCGCCGCATATCACCGAAGAGCTCTGGCATAACCTCTTTGGCGAAGGCAGCGTCCACCAGCAGCAGTGGCCGAAATTCGATGAAGATGCCACGAAACTTGCGGAAATCGAAATCGTCCTGCAGATTAACGGCAAGGTAAGAGACAGAATCACCCTGCCCGCTGATATTGATAAAACGGCTATGGAAGCCGCTGTCAAGGAACTGCCCAGAGCTAAAGAGCTCACTGAGGGCAAGACCATCGTTAAAGTTATCTGCGTTCCGAAGAAACTGGTTAATATCGTAGTGAAATAAAACGGAAAATCTGCACTAAAGTTTTACAAAAGAAATCCCACGATAGAGAGGCGAAACTCCTATCGTGGGATTTTTGCATATCAGATTGAGATTGCTAGGCAGGGTCCTAGCAGTCTTTTTTGGTGGGAAAATTTTGCGTAGAAAAAGGGCAATCTCCTGTAAATCCGGTATTTATCGGTTAGCAGGGGATTGCCTTTTTTAATTGTATACAACAAAAGAGTCTCAAAAAGTGTACCTTTTGAGACTCTTGAATTTACAAACTACATTATAGCAAAGGACTTTTACAAAGTCCAATTTTTTTCTAATTTTTTCATTTTGCAGGGACCTTTTGAGACTTTTAAACTCTGAAATGGCATTTTTTGCAATATTTCACTACAGTCTCAAAAAGTACACATTTTGAGACTGTAATTTTGAGACTTATGCTATTGCAAATGTGCATGTAAAAAATATTAGGGGTGATTACGAAATGTTCGAGGTCAAACAGACCGAGGAAATGCTCAATAAGACGTTCCGGCTGCCAGCCAGCTTGCTGGACGAGCTGGCAAGGATTGCTGAGCATGAAAAAGTGTCTGTGAACAATCTGGTACGGCAGTGCTGTGAGTATGCGTTGAATAATATGAAAACGGAGAAATAATACATGGAAAATAATGTACAAACAGAAGAATCCATTGACTTAGGAAAATTAATGCAAATCCTAAATGACCGTCGCAAGACTGTAGGTACTATTGTGGGCGGCTGTACAGCACTAGCGCTTATCGTATCGTTGGTGTTGCCTAAGACCTATGAATCTACAACGCTGGTGCAGACGAGTAGTGCGGGAAAAAGTCTTGGTGGTTCGGCGGCTATGGCCGCTATGCTGGGCGGTGGTTCTAGTGGAATAGAACTTAACTTCATCGAATTGATGAAATCCCGCACTGTTTTGGAACCGATTATTGACCAGATGGAATGGGAAGATGAAAAGAAAAAGCCGCAGGCCAAGGATTTTGCCAAGAAATTCCTCAAAATTGAAAATACCAAGCAGACACATCTGATTACCGTCACAGCTACTGGCAAGAGTCCGGAAGAAGCACAAATGATCAGCCAAAGTGTTGTGGATAATTTCTTGGCAATGCAAACCGATAAGGCTAAGCAAACGCAAAGTACGTTAATCAAGTTTCTTGACGAACGCATAACCGAAACGAAACAAGAGGCCGAAGAGGCTCGTACGAAATTTGCGGAATATCA
>CACZIV010000038.1 GCA_902781305.1 Pseudoselenomonas ruminantium | reverse complement strand
TGCTGCATCCCCCTTTAGCTGTGCCGTATAGAACACCTCTCGGTCTCCGGCATCCTTGAAGTCATAGTGTGCATTGATTACATCGGCATCACGGTTAAGTTCTGTGCCATCATCCAGCAGATCGCCATCCCGAACAATAATTTTATTCGTTACATCCTGTATCACACCAGTATTGCCATCATAGGTTTTGACAATATCCGGCGCATCGGCCAGGGATACATAAACCTTGCGCTTGATAATTTCACCGTCATAGGCCGTAACCGTACCGCTCTGTCCATCATTGCTTACCGTAATGGCGGGCAGATTGTTGCCTTGTACCAGCTTGTAATCTGCATTGTCAATGGATATGCCATAGGAATATTCTTTGTTCTTCCCTGCATTGGCGTCAATATAGTCAGCCGAGTTGACCTGCAGATTAACCTGATCATCACCGATTACACCTGCATCACCTACCGATTCGCCATGCAGATAAAGATTACCCACGCCAGCATAATAATCACTGATGTTGTTAAAGGTATCATACTCTTTTGTCGGTGCTGCTTTTATGCCGACGACCAAGCCCTTGGGCGAAATCGTACCACTGCCATTAATGCTGCTTGTCTCCACTGTATAATTGTCTACCAGATTATCATTCAGCAGATTCGTATCGACGAGGTTAAAATTGTTAAAGGTTATTGTCCGCGGGCCGGCATGTTCACTGTCATACTTGCCCTGAATTGCGTCGAAATCCAGCTGAATATCTTCCTCACCGGCAACAATACCGGTAGTGTCATCCGTATCTGCTAATTTGAAACGGCCTGTGTTGGTAAAGCCTTCCGGCAAATCGGTCGTCTTATCATATACCTTGTCAATGCCGTCAACATCTACCGGCTCTACATAGACTTTACGTCTAGCAATATCACCAGTAGTTGTGCCAACGGCGGTTCCTGTACCGCTATTCAACACATAGTTGCCATTGTCATTCCCCGTTAAGGTCAACGTGTAATCAATCGTTATCCCGTCGCCAGCGTTTTTATCAAGATAATTCGCCATTACCGTATAATCTACAGCATCGGTGTCCTTATTGATAAGCGCCTGATCCTCGGTCGTGAAATGAATCTTCGACTTGGCATTTGCCACATCCGTAAGACCATCATAAATTTTGCTGTCCTTTTCCGTTACAATCGTAAGCGTACGGGGAGAAATATGTCCTGTTGCGGCATTGCCATCCATATTCCGGGCGGTATCTGTGCTCACCCACGGCGCAGCCAGTGCAGCACTAACCACAGTATCCGACAGTTGATAGTTCCCCTGATTCGGATTTACCCCCGTAACGGTATAGGTCAGCGCACGGTCGCCTTGATTTTTCGTCTCATAACCGACTGTATTGGTATCATACTGATAGCCCGCGTCACCGGCCTGCAAGTTTAAAATACCATCATAGGCCGTATTCACCTGCAATTTTAGAACACTGTCTTTATCTACCGTATCTGGAAGTTTCGTCGTGGCATCATATGTCTTATCTACCCCCGTCGTCTGCCAAACCGCTTTCAACGGGTCTGTAATCGTCAACGGCTTAATAATGCCCTTGCCATCACTTTCGGAATAGGTAACGCTGTCGACAGCAATGGTGTAATTCTTGGCAATCGCATTGCGTGTTGCATAATCGGACAGGGCATTCTGCAAATTATTGTAGGTCAAGCCCTTATCCAGAACCGTACCATCGGCTGCACGATTAACATTTTCATCTGTATAAATACCGTTAATCAGCGCTTTGGCCTCATCATCCAAGGTAAAGCCGGCATCCTTGGCGGCCTTATTCCCAAATTGCAGATTGTTACCAGCATTAGTGACCGCTGCCGAATTATTATAGATATGCTCATCACGGACAAAATCAACCGTCAGTTCTCTAGGCGTAATGCTGCCCGTTTCCGTCAGTTTATTCGTATCCGTTATGGCGGTGCCATCCGCTGCCTTATAAAGTTCATAGTTGCCTGCGTCAGTTCCTGTCAGGCCAACAGTATAAAGCACATTGCGATTTCCGGCATTTTCATCGTCATAGACCGCACTGATATTGTTCCAGTCTACATCAACATTATCTCCGCTAATGAAATCAGCAGAATCCGTCATATAGACTTTGTTATCCTTACCCGTAACGGTCTGCTCTACAGCTTTGGTGCCATCATAGATTTTGGTAATGAGCGGAGAGTCATTAAGCGCCAAATTGACCCTACGCGGAGTAATCTGGGCATTATCTTGGGCAAGATTATAGTAATACACACCATTTTCGAAGGTCGGGGTCAGGGTGTTCGTTCCATCGGTCACCGTTATATTGGAAAAATCATAGTTGGAACTGCTGATGCCCACACGGAAATTAGCGTTATGTTCGCCCACTGTCTTGTCGTCATAATGCGTTTTATCCATATCCAGCGCATAGGCCATCTCTTGATCCTGGCCATTTACGGTAACCGTAGGTGCCGTAATAAAATTCTTGATGGCTGCTTCACTGCCGTCACGATAATACGTCGTGCCGCCTGCCGTGCCCGTATATTTGATGGCATTCGTGCTGTCGTATTCCTTGGTGACATTCCCCAGCTTAAACGCATAGGTTCCACTCAGTGCATAAGGTGTAATCGCACCATTGCCCTGAATAACCGTCGACGAAGTCAATGGATTGCCATTGGCATCGACAAACTTATAGTTGCCGTTATCGTTGCCGGAAAGCACGATATTCTGATAGTCCACGGTATTAGCCACCAGCACATCGGGGCTGTTATAGGCAGCCTCCCAGCTATCCAGCGAAATATTATCGCCGCTTTCCACCGCACCTGTAGTTGCCGCACCTAGTGCTACCTGCGCAGGCAGTACATCCGTTGTGCCGTCATACTGCTTGGTCACATCCTTAAAGGTAATGGGCAAGTCCTTGGGATTGATGATATTATTCGGCGTAACGACGGTCGTGATTGGCGTATCTGCCGTTATAGCAGGCCCGCCCGCTGATGTCGTATATTTGGTCATATTGGGGTCTTCGCCGTTGTATTGGATAATGTAATTGCTGCCATCACTAATTTTTACATCATATTGCACCAATTTATCCGTGCCTTGATTTTTGTCCAAATACGCAGCTGTAGTAGCATCACTGCTGCTTCCCACTAAGCCATTATAGCTGACCAATGGTGTAGAAGCTTGTACATCTAGAGCGCCATTGTAAGTCTTCGTGACCACAGGGTTGTTAATCGTGGCATAAACCGTTTTGGGGTTAATCGTGCCAACACCTTTGGTTACCGGATTTTCAGCATAGTAGTTCTGATAATCCCCTTCAATGCTGATATTCGGTATGGTGATATCGTCCAGATTAAAGGAATACGTTACATTGCCCGTACCGGTATTCGCACTAACGTTGGGGGCTGCATAATGGGCATTGAGATTACGGATATAGTCGCCGAACTCAAATTTTCCCGCTCCCAATTTGATATAGCTGTCTTTAATGAACTGCTCCGCCGTAATGCCCTGGGTGCTGTCGGCCACAGCGGTGGTGCCATTATAAGTTCTTATGACATCAGCAAAATCAAAGACAAAATCAGCCAACGTTACGGTTGCTGTCGTAATGCTGTTGCTCGTGCTAACTCCCGTGGTGCTGCTAAGCACATAGTTGCTGCTGTCCGCTCCCCCTATGGAGAGATTGGGGTAATAGATGGTCTTATTCGTTCCCACATCCGGCGTATCATAATACGCTTCATTGGGATTATACGTGTTTAAGTAAACCGTATCGCCTGTTAACGGCGTAACCTTACCATTGCCCGTTTCATTTGGATCACGGTCATTTATGAGCGTTGTGCCGGTATAGACCTTGGTGACCGGATCAAACGTTGCCGTAAGCGGTTTCGGGTCAATTTTGCCGGTTCCCGTCAAGTTTAATGGCGCAGCTGCAGTAGTTTCCGCATTAACACCATTGAGCGTGTAATTGGCCGCATCTGAACCGGTAATGGAAATGTTAAAGTTAACTGTCTTGCCATCTTCCGGAACTACGCCATTCTCCCACACAACATTCTTGTTGTCATAGGTAGCATTTACAGACCAGGCCGCATTATCACTTTCTTTTGCCGCTGCCGATGCCGTGCTGTCATCAGCCAGCAGCTTGGACGTTTCGGCTGAACCGGATATATACTTCAGATAATCGCCGCCAACACTCGTATCACCTGCACCGACCAAAGCCGTAGTTTGATCGTATACCTTGTTGATACCCTTTGCATTCTGAATATCAATGTTAATGTTGATGGCACGGCGGGTGATATTGCCGCCACCGGTAACCGCATAAGTCGTATCTGCGGCCAAAGGTGTGGACGAAGTCGTAGTGCCAATCTTGTAGTTACCTAACAGATTCTCATAACCAGGTTTCGTAACGGCTTCTGTCTGATAAGCAATGCCAACAGCCTCGGCTACTTTTGATGTTGTCGAACCGCTGCCATTGACAAAATTAGAGGGCGTGCTACCACTCAACTTAAACCACAGATTCTCCTGGTCCCCCTCAATAATGCCCGTATTATCCGTAGTCGTGCCGGTATTCACCAACGTAGCACCTTCCGGAAGCGTATACGTAGAAGTACCATCATACACCTTGGTGCCGTCAGCGGTCGTACCACCATTTAATACCTGAAAACCATCGGTTAAAATCAAACGGCGGTAAATCGTACCATTTCCGGTTCCCGTAGTGGAATTCAAATCATAATTGACACGATCATTGCCCGTAAGGCTCAATTCCGGATAATAAATGGTATGGCTTCCAGCATTTGCATTTTCATAATAGGCCTTTGCGGGGGCAAAGGACAACTTTACATCATCCGTTACAGTCGTACCGCCAGACACGTAGGACAAGCCGGTTACCGTACCGCCCGGCGTAGAAGAATCGCCATCCGTTATCGATGTCGTGCCATTATACGTCTTGCTGATATCGACAAAATCCGGCGTAAGAACCAGCGGTGTAATCTTGCCCTTACCGGTCAAAGGTACAACACCAGTTTCTGCCGCTTGGCTATTCAGCGTATAGTTTACCGCATCATCACCGGTAATAGAGACATTGAAGAAAACATTCTTGGCATTATTCGGTACAGAATCATCTGCTGCCCGGACAACATTCTTGTTATCGTAGCTAGCCGTTACCGACCACGCCGCATCATCCGTAACACTTGCCGCAACAGCATCCGGGTCATCTACCAGGAGCTTAGACGGCGAATCGGTCGCATAATCCAAATACCCGCCGCCAATTTTCGTATAATTATCCCCCACTACCTTATCATTACCATCATAAGGCTTGTTAATTCCTAGCACATTGTTGGTGTCAATAGTAATATTGCGACGGCTGATCGTACCTGCACCGGAAACAGTCGGTAGCTCATCATTCAGTGTCTTCCAATTCGATACAGTATCGGACGTAGCTGTAGCACTCTCAAAGGTATAGTTTCCCTTCAAATGTTCATAATTCGTATTGGTCTTGGCTTCTACGGCATAGGCCACGCCCACTGCCGCCTTCGCACCTGCTGCCATTTTGGTGATAGCGCCAGTGCTGTCAACAAAATTAGAAACATTATTATCACTAAGGCTGAACCACAAATTCACGGCATCAGCAGCAAGCAGCCCAGTATTGCTGTCAGCCGCTGCCGTATTAGCCACCAGTTTTGCACCTGTCGGCACAGTATAATTAGTTGTTCCATCATAAGTTTTATTCGCTGCTGCCTTCGTATATATCGGATTGTTTGTACTATCCACCTGTCCTGTGGGCGTTTGCACCTGAAAACCATCCGTAGCCAAAAGACGCGGACGGATTACGGCACGGATTGAATCAGCAGCCCCAGTATTGACATCCACGCCGCTTTTCAGCAGGACTTGTGAATTGGTTACCGGATTGGTCGTACCATTGTAGTAAAGTGCATAATTGGCAGAATCATCCCCTGACAGAGCAATACCGGAGAATCGCACACTATGCTCACCTGCATTAGCAGCCTTATTCGTAGACACAAAATCACCGGAAACCACATCAACATATTCCGGGTCAGGTGTCCCCGTACCGCCAAAGGCCAAACTAACGTCATCACCAGAAATCTTGCCATGATTAGGATTCTGCGTTCCAGCACTGCTCGATGTCGTCTCCAAACTGAAAATATCATCACCGGATAATGCATCCCCGGCTGAATTCGTGATACTAAGGGAATTATTGCCATCATAGTTTTTGGTGAAATTCACATCGTCCAAATTAGAAATCAGATAGATTGGACGATGTGTGATGGTGCCGGTAACATTGTCGAGCGTACTAAGGTCTGTCGCCTCCAGCTTATAGTTCCCTTCATCAGTTCCCGTCAGTTTCACCGTACCAGCTAAAGTAATATTATGAGAGCCCACAGTGGCATCTTCATTGCCATCTGCATCTACATATTTTGCTGTAATTCCTGCTGGATTCAGACTGACATCATCACCAGATACTACACCGCTGATATTCGTAGCAGTGCTTAAGATTGTAGTAACCGCAGACGTGGCATCTGCCGATTTATCATACACCTTAGTAATGCCCATACTGCTCCCGGAAAGAGACAGCTGCTTCTTGGCCATGGTGACATTGTTGCCAATCAGGTCATACCCCTGCTGATCGGTATAAAACAAAGCTTTGGTCGCGGCATTCTTTACCCCATCAGAATCAATATTTATCTTGCTCGTATCAATATTGCCCACACCGCTATAAGAAGGCGTTGTTCCTTCTTTTACCTTTACAGGGCTGCCATTATAAGTCAGGTCATTGGCTGTTAAATCCGCACCGCCATTAGAACCGGATTCACTGCCATGGGTATAGTCGTAGTTAACCGTTACCGTGCCATTGGCGGTCAGGAAGGAACGGAGCAAAGGCGCAGCCTGACCTTCATAAATACGCCAAGTGGGACTGACAAGCTTGGTGCCGCTGTGGATTAAGCCGCCAGTGTTGGTAATATCGGTATCACTTAGGGAAAGTACGTTCGTGTTGTAATTTGCTAAAGCAGTTTTATCAAAGCTTCCTTCTCCTTCATGTTCAATACCAGTACTATCGTAATATTTATACGAACTATTATATACTACTGAGTTTTTTCCTTTAGGTGCTGTAGATGTGCCATGACTATCAAAGAATTTATTCGCTTTACCAAAAACATTTTCAAACTCAATTGTGCCACCACTCTTATTGCTAAAAACCAATCCGTTTGCCGAACCAGTACTGTAGCTATTCTTTACAACATTTGTTCCTCCCGTTATAACACCAATCAATCCGCCGCCACCGCCACTATAGCTGCTCCCTGTATTATATGAATTGGTTATCGTTACGCCACTGGCATTTCCCACTAAGCCACCAGAATACAAACTTTTTGAACCTTTTACACTGGAACCATCATTATAAACATTGTTTAACACCGTGCCACTGCCAGCCACACTAACAATAGCTCCCGCTGCTCCATTTTTAGCTGAATTCGTAAAACTCGAATTTTTTACACCTAAATTTTCTATAGTGGCATTTTGCGTGTTGGTAAATAATCCTACTGCACCACTGACATTGCTTACTTCATAAAAATTACCATCCAGCTTGCCAGAAAACGTACCTGTTACGGTTTTGAACGGATTAGCCTCTCCAAATTTCGTTTCATCGCTGGCATCAATATTCTCAGCAAGCATATAGTTGCCACTGACCGCCGCACCGGTTCCCAAAGTAGTATTCCAATTAGTCGAATCCACCAAGGTATACTGTTCAACAGTTGCAGCAGTACCACTGGCAGTCAACTTTTCCGAAACATAGCCTGCTCCACCGGTGCCATCTGTACTCCCTACATGAATATAACCTTCATCAGCACGCACAGTAACGCCGTTGGTTGCCGTAATATCGGCAGAATTCAATAAGCGGATATTTTCACCTTCCAATACGACCTTATCCGCTGAAATCTTGCCCATATTGACAATATCCATCGCTGCACCACTGGTGGATGTGCCGGCTGCAATTATCGACTTCATATCCCCAGCCGTAGCAGCTGTGACCGCATCATTTACAGCCACTTCTCTGGTCGAGGCATAAAAACTGCCCACATCAACACTAGCATCTTTGCCAAATATAACGCCATTCGGATTAACAATATATACCTCATTGCCACCTTTAAGCGTGCCGTTGATATTCGAGGTATTCGCACCTGTGACAATATTCATGTAATTATTGGTTTTCGCACCGTCATCAAACTGCACAGTTTCTCCTTTAGCAATAGAGAAATCCTGCCAGTCAATTACATTGTTATGCGGTGTGCCCGTGGCTGCAGCTGTATCATTTATATTTAACGTATTGGTTGAAGCATCGAATGGTTTGATATCCACCGAACCATTCTTAACCACACCACCAACCGGTGCACCATAAGAAACCGGCACAAAACTGAACATCCCCGCCATCAGCGCAATACTAACCTGTAAGGCTATTTGTTTTTGTCTTTTATCCCTGCGCATTTTCAACACCTCATTATTATAATTGCGCTTATAATCCATTTTCCTACATCCTTACCAAATAAAGTTACTTTTATTTAATATAATAAAATCAAATTTTTCAAAAGTCTGTAATATTTCTTCCACCCAAAAGCCCTGTGCCTGGTCAAGCTATCCACTTCACCGAGCACAGGGCTTTATTATACGAAGCTTACTGTAACAAACTGAGCACCGAGGAACTATTCTGATTGGCCTGCGCCAGCATGGACTGCGACGCCTGCACCAATACATTGTTTTTGGTATAGGCCGTCATTTCTTTGGCCATGTCCGCATCCCGGATAACCGACTCGGTAGCCTGCGTATTCTCGCTGGCCGTTGTGATATTGGCAGCAGTGAAATTCATGCGGTTTTCCACCGCTCCAATATTGGTTTGCACCGTTAAGGCCTTGCCAATAGCCAATTCCAACACATTGATGGCAGCATTCGCTTTTTCCTGCGTAACAATCGAAAGCGTTGTCCCATCCTTAGCCCGCAAGCCCAAAGCTGTACTGCGCATATCCGAAAAGCCCATCTTCACCGTCTGATTGGCCTTTGTCCCAATCTGGAAAGTCAACGCATTATCCGGGGATTCATTCTCTGCCCGAATAGCCTCCCGAAAATCATTCAATACCGAATTCGCGGTGCGATTAATCGTACCATCCTTATTGACGACATTAATCGTCAGTCCTGCTATCTGACCATCTACGCCTTTCTGTCCAGCTTTAAAAATTAATGCATTATTCCCATGGGTTGTATATACATTTGAACCTGTCCGATCCTGACCTAAAATGTTGCTTACACCTGCAGCAATCGTAGTGTCAAGTGGCTCTTCTCCACTTGGATCCTTACTATGTGCAAACATATTCTGCACAACTTCGTCACCTACAGGATCCAAAACATAAGTATATGTTTTGCCTTGATGAACATACGAATATTCTATTCGACTATCTGGTAATATCCCTAAACTGCGCCCAGTAATATCACACATATCCGTTATATCGTCGAATTCGCCAATATTCGGATCCAAGCTCTCGTTAGCCAGTACCGTACAAGTCGCCGGATTTACCTCGTTATTATGCGACCCATCCAGCACTACCTTGCCATTGTACATCACATTGGCGTTTTCATCAATCTGGCTGATGGCCTGATCCAATTCCTTTTGGATAATGGCTCTATCCGCATCAGTATTAGTATCGTTAGCCGCATTGATGACTTTTTCCTTCAACGTGCTGAGAATATCCACCGTGCTCTGCACGCCGCCCTCGGCCACTTTCAGCATGCTCATGGCAGTCTGGGTATTGTCAAGGTCCTGATTCAGGCTGCGAATCTGTGTCTGCATCTTCTCCGAGATGGCATAGCCCGAAGCATCATCTTCAGCGCTGTTGATTTTCATCCCTGTAGACAGATTCTTCTGGTTCTTCGTGCGTGCCTTCTCATTCTTGTTCAACTCATTCAGCGTGTTCTTCGCTGACATATTATTCTTTACCACCATAGCCATAGCGGCCAACCTCCTTGTTCTTTACCACAACATTTATAGCTACGCAAATCCACATTCTCCCCGACGCAGATTTGCTGATTGTTCTACTTATGTTATCGAAAGATTTCCCAAAACCTTAAGTGCTGTAGAAAAATTTTTCTACAGTTGCCCCCCTTTGCAAGCCCCATTCCCATGAGAAGGACTTGCAAAGGGGGTTATAGCATATCGAGCTGCTGCTTCTCGATTCGACAATTATGTTCCCGTGTTTTTTTATCATAGTTGATGCCAACAAGAATTACCTGCTTGTATTCCAGTCCTTGCAGCACCGCAGGATAAGCGTTGGCTTTTATCTGCCGAATAGCAGTCTGGGCATCGTGGTTCCATTTCAGTTCCACCAAAATGGCAGGACGATCGGCGAAGCGTTTTTTGGGGATGAACACGATATCAGCAAAGCCTTTGCCGGTGGGGAGTTCGCGTATCATCTGATAGTGTTCACGAGCAGCGTAATAAGCCAGCGACAGGGTATAGGACAGCGCATTTTCATCGTTGTACTGGATATGACTGGTTTCCAGATGGGCTTCAGCGATTCCCTGCGCTACCGCAGCTTCATCACCTGCTAAAGTTGCTTTTAGCAGGGCTTTGGATTTTTTGATGGAGTGCATGACCTCCGACCATTCAGAACGGGTGGTCGCGGTGACGAATTCGTCCATGATTTCCTTGTTGGGTACGAAGATTTCCTTGTTCGGTTCATCATAGCCCAAATAGCCCAAGTGCACCAGCAAGGTCAGTACATCATCGGCGCTGTGGAAGGTAACCATATCATTGACGAAGGAACGGCTGTCGATTTCCACGCGGCCGCCCGCCATAACGGTCAGAATGGCATCGCGCAGGCCATCATAATTCATGTCAATGTAGACGCGCAGGGCTTCAAACGTCTCTGTCTGGTTCCAGTAGTTATTGAACTTACCCATCAGCATACTCTGCACTACGGAACGGGGGCTATATACCTCGCCGCAGCCTTCCAACCGATAGCCGTCATACCATTCTTTGGTCTGTATGAAGTCCATATTGTAGCGCTCACAGAGGGCTTTTACTTCGTCTTCAGTGAAGCCGGTATAAACCGCCAGCCTGCCCTGGTCCAACATGGAAAATTCGGAGAACATATTGAGCGCTGAGTGGGTACCGTATTTTTTGATGGGCAGAATACCGGTCATATAGGCCAGGGCAATGTATTCCTTGTCCTTTAGCCAGTCCCGCAGGAAGTCCAAATATTGCTCCTGCTGCTCCTTGTGGTTTTTCCCCTCGCGGAAGATGCAGTCCCATTCGTCGATGATGATGACAAACTGCCGCTGCGTTTCAGCATAGATATCCTGCATGGTTTCAATCAGGTCATTGGTATCGAAGAAGTCAATATCCTCGTATTCACGCAACAAATCACGTATGATGATTTTGCGCAGGCGCAATAGCAATGCCTCCATACTATCCGTACGGCTCAAAAATTCCTGCATATTAATCTTTATCACATTGTAGTTGCTAACGTGCTGATTAAAACTTTTGTCCTCTTCAATTTCCATCCCCTGAAATAAGGTTCTGCCATCAACACTATGGTCATAATATGCGCTGATAAGATTCGCTGACATTGACTTGCCAAAACGCCGTGGCCGGCTGACGCAGACAAAGCGCTGTTCTGTGTTGATTACATGATTGAGATAGCCTAGCATACCGCTTTTATCTACGTATATTTCACTGTTGCGGGACTGGCGCAGTTTTCCAGCGCCCGGATTCAGGTATGTGCCCATGGTATTATACACCTCCCCAAAAAAGCCTTCCTATGCCCTAATTCTAGCACATAGGAAGGCTTTTTTCTATGAACTTATTGTAACAAATTAAGAACATTGCTACTGACTTGATTGGCTTGGGCAAGCATAGCTTGCGAAGACTGACTCAAAACATTTGCCTTTACAAAACCAGTCATTTCTTTTGCCATATCGGCATCCCTGATAGTAGATTCGGCACTAATCGTATTTTCATGCGCAGTAGTAAGATTTTTAGCCGTGTAGTTAAGTTCGTTCATATAAGCTCCTAGCAGCGTACTTTGATTAAGGGCATAATTTATCGCCTTGTCAATAGGGCCTAAATAGTTATCCGGATTGTTCTTCTCTGCTGTCGTTGCCTTGTCATAAGGGATATCATCACGATGCCAATTTTCCTCACAAATGCCGCCAATGGCTAATTCAGCAGCTGAACGGGTTGCAATACTGACTTTATCTTTGCCCGTATCAGCCTCAACAAATCCCAAAGAATGCAGCCGCATATCATCAATATAACAATGCAAAGCCTGATTGGACTTGGTGCCTGTATGAATCACCAAGGGATTATCATACAGGTATTTATTATGCTGAACCTCATAATCATCCGCAATGGCCTCAACCTTAAAATTAGCCGCTGTTCCTTGATACCCTCTTCCTATACCCAGATAATCAGGATTGTGGGTACCATCTGAATACGCCTCAGAACCATCAAAGAGGTCCAATGATGATTTTGAAATATAAAGCGTTCCGTCCGCATGTCCGTGAGCACCAGATCCAATGGCTGCACCGCCTGTGCTTTTAGAGGATGTTCCATCCAAATCAACAGCTTTATGTTTTACTGTAGTGGCATTCTTGATAATTATGTTACCTACAGATGAGTCATTCTGTCCAGAACCTATGCCAGCTCCCACCTGACTCTGCGTGTTGATTACCGAATTGGAAACCTCCACGTCACCACAAGTTGATGCATCTCCAGCCCCGATACATGCGCTTAGCTGACCTTTTATGTTAACAACAGTATCCTCAATCAACACTTTGCCACAAGTTGCATCATTAAATCCCGAACCAATTCCTGTATCAATGTTCACACTAGAAATGTTTGATGAACGAATGGTAATATTTCCTACCGAAGAGCTCTGTTGCCCGGAACCGATACATGCATTATAATCTCCGTGCATATCTATATTCGAATTAATAATCTCTATATTTCCTACTTTGGCATTTTGTTGCCCAGAACCTATGCATGCACCATCCTGTGTGATAATCTCAAGGTTCGCATTGATGACCTTAATATCTCCAGTCAACTGCTCCCCTTTATCGGAACCAATGCCTGCCCCCCCACGATGTTCCTTCGTAACACCATAATCCCCCAATTCTCCATTTTGAATAGTCAATTGTTTCGTTCCCAACCCCTGAACAGTCAATCCGCCGCCAATATTCACTGCAGCATAATCTTGATTTTGTTCCAAAGATGTAATTTTACTATCCCCAACAATACTTAATACATTATTATTGCTGCCATGAAACTTTATTATCGGCGCAGCTGCCTCACCATACAAATTATTGTTGCCACTAAGAGTTAAATAGCCATTCCCTCCTACAAAATTAACCAAATTTGAGGTACCTGTTGTTGTTGCATTTAGATCTTCCAGCCACAAATTAGCCTTTCCACTGGAAGTTGGTTCTACATTTATGTGCATATCCTGCACACTGCTGGTATCTGTTTGTTTTATCTTTACGCCCCCCACAGCAGCCGGGCTTGTAATTTCTATATTTATCGTCACATCTGATGCCTTTTTCCCATCCAAAAAATTTTCGGGGATGGTATAAACACCTCCGGAAGATATCGTGCATTTATATACACTATCTGAGACCTTCTGGAACATCATTGTTTCCGCATTCGTTGGCTCTGGCACAGGAATCTGCAAGACGGATATGGTCTTGGCCCCCTTATCACCGCCTGTCTCCTCCACTTCCTGCGTATTTTTTACATCAATGTATCTACGGCTATAAGTACCATCAAGCAACAACTTGCCATTGTAATTAGTGGAACAAGCAATATCCTGAATATCCGCTTTCTTTTGGTCAAAATCCCGCTGCAATATCTCTCTATCATAATCTGAATTATGATCATTAGCAGCATTTAATGCCAATTCTTTTAAAGAACGCAACTCATTGATGATATCTTGCAAACCACCTTCTGCCACTTTCAGCATAGCTGTTCCGTTTTTTGTATTCTCAATGTCCTGAAACAAACCACGAATCTGCACCCGCATTTTCTCCGACACTGACCAATCTGCTGCCCCATCTGCTGCCCCTACGATTTTCTTGCCGGATGCAAGCTTAGCCATTCTTTTGCCTTTTTCGACAATATTTTTATTCAATTCTCCTAATGATACCGTCGCAAGTTTATTATTCTTTACAGTCAATGCCATAACGTTCACCTTCTCACTGTAGCAGGCTCAGTACAGACGAGCTGTTCTGATTGGCCTGTGCCAACATGGATTGGGCACTTTGCATAAGCACATTGTTTTTCGTATAGTCAGTCATTTCCTTTGCCATATCCGCATCACGAATAATCGATTCGGAGCTTTGGGTATTCTCACTGGCCGTGGTCAGGTTGGCCGCTGTGTATTCCATACGGCTGATGATGGCACCAATTGTCGTCTGGTATCCTAAAGCCCGATTAATCGATTTGTCAAGCTGACGGATAGCCGCCGTAGCATCTGACCATGTAGTAACTTTAATCGCATTGCCATCTTTATCCATCACCCCTAATGCCTGAGCATGGATATCATTTATGGCAACATGTATACCATCATTTGATTTTGTTCCTGTCTGAAACATCCAACCACCAATTTTACGCTGAAAATCTGGCCATTCAACAGTAAGTCCATTAATAACGGTCTTCGCGTCATCTGGATAAATCCAATATTTTGTCGAACCACCTTCAGGCACAGTGGACTGGGAGGATTTGATTTCTTTTTCACCAGCATCCCAACCACTGATAGGCCCAACGTCAACGTTGTAAAGATTGATGGCACAATATTTCTTGTAGAAGTTCTCCATTGTTGTACTCTTGTCAATATCAGCTAGGAAACTATCCGTCAATGCCTTCTTGGTCAAAAATTTTCCTTTTGATGCGGCCGCTACCGCCTCATCCAAACCATCATTTCCCTTTTCATCAAGGATCTTCATAAAACGCTGAATTGCTTCCTTGCCACTACCGCCGGATTGATTCGCTAAATAGCGTAAAAGCGCAAAACCGCCAGCATACGGAGCCTGCTTATTTGTGCTGCTGCCATCGGCAGAATCAAACATGTCTTTATAATTTTCTTCTTTCAGCTCTGATAATTGACTATACAATCGTCCGTCTGCACCATGCGTAAGTTCTGCCATCCCTTCGATAATATACAGGGGCAACTTCCCCATATCATCGATATTCGCCGCCATCACCGCATGTGTCATCTCATGGGCTATAGTACGGTCAAGATAATTTCCCGCTCCAGCCGTAGCAGATAAGCCGTTCACATCCTCCATATCCATATCCTTGTAGTAGCTCATGTTAACATGGAGTTCTAACGCATTAGCTTTGCCACCAATTGCCGTATAAGAAACATGCGCCAGTGTACCAGTTGTCCCTTCTTCCTCCAAAATAACTTTCATTTCAGCAATTGTAGTACCATCTTCCTTGAAATCCATACCATAAGATTCCTTAATCAGTTCCAGACTATTTTCAATCCATTCACTGTTAAGCGCCTTGATTATTTGCTGATTGACATTTTCTGCAGCTTGATTCGATGTATCGAACAATGGCTTGCCATTGAACGTAGCACTGGCGTTGTCATCCATCTGCGATACCATCTGGTCGATTTCCTTCTGAATTGTTGCACGATCCACATCGGTATTCGTGTCATTGGCTGCGTCAATGGCTTTTTCCTTCAGGGTCTTCATGATATCAATGTTGGACTGCAACGCCCCTTCTGCCGTCTTCAGCATGCTAGTGGCATTCTGTGTATTGGCCTTGGCTTGATCCAGTCCACGGATACGCACGCGCATTTTCTCGGAAATAGCATAGCCGGACGCATCATCGGCGGCACCGTTGATTTTCATGCCGGACGATACTTTTTGCAGGCTCTTGCTCATCGCTGCTGAATTTTTATTTAAGGTATTTAATGCATTGGTCGCTGATTTATTATTTTTTACTACCATGGACATGTTGGTTCCCTCCAATGTCATGAAGCCAATTTCCCTTATCATATAGTATATCGGCCAATGCAGAATAAACTTAAATCGAATTACAATAAAAAGACACAAGCCTTTTGTGCTTGTGCCTTTCGTGGGTATATGGGCAATCAGTCTCTGCTGAGCATATCGCCTTTTTTGATTTGTTCTTTGCTTTCGGTAATGCGGCAGGTGGTTTCCTCTTTGCCGATTTCGAGGACTTCGACACGGCCGATTTCCTTTTCGTTACGGATGACGGCCAAGGATTCTCCCTGGAAGAATTTCGCATAGGTTCCCTGGTTAACGGTAACGATTTCGCCTTTAACATTGGTAATATTTCCTACGCCGACTTTTTTGCCGTTATTGCTTACAGGGTTGGTCAGCTCTTCCACAAATTTTTCGGCTGCGTAGGTGCAGGTGTTCTTGAAGGATTCTGCTGCATTTTTGCCGCCGCGGACGATGGTATATTTTTTATCGAGCAGGGCAATTTCCTTCTGGCAGTTGATGAACTGGAGCTGCAGTACCATCTTGCTCTTGTACGGGGCTTCAAAGCCAGACATGATGCGGTCAACCAGCGAGGAGCCGCCTTTTTTCTGGGTGTTTACCTCGGTGATTCTGCCGCAGACGACAAAGCGGGCGCCGAGTTCCCGGCCTGCCTTGGCGGCAGACTGGACGTCAGCGGTGATTTTCTTTGCGTCCATGGTCATCAGTTTGTCTTCATAGGTAACCGGCTCCATTACGGTGTAGGTGCCGTCGCCCATGAATTCGATGTTTATCTTGCTGGTCATCATTTTGATAATGTCTTCTGCGTCCTGGTCATCCTCGTAGTCGGAGAGGGTGAATTCCTGCTGCAGGGGCAGAACGAGTACCGTTCTGGGGGCAGCAGCGCAGACAGCCGTAAGGGCGGTCAACAGGCACATTACCGTGAAGAGCAGCTTTAGGGTGTTTCGCCAAATGTTCACGTTTTTTCGTCCTTTCAACAACATGCCCCCTTCAAAGAGAAAGGCCTTTGGCGGGCCTTTCCCTTAAAGGGGGCAGCAAAGCATATTATCTTAGGATGCTTTTATTATTTGCTCATAGCTTCCTGTACAGCTACAGCTACGGCTACGGTCATACCAACCATCGGGTTGTTGCCAGCGCCGATGAGGCCCATCATGTCAACGTGTGCCGGTACGGAGGAGGAACCTGCGAACTGGGCATCGCCGTGCATACGGCCCATGGTGTCGGTCATACCATAGGAAGCCGGGCCAGCAGCCATGTTGTCCGGATGGAGCGTACGGCCCGTGCCGCCGCCGGAAGCAACGGAGAAGTACTTCTTGCCGTTTTCGATGCAGTCTTTCTTGTAGCAGCCTGCAACCGGATGCTGGAAGCGGGTCGGGTTCGTGGAGTTACCGGTGATGGAGATGTCAACGTTCTCCAGTTTCATGATGGCAACGCCTTCCTGTACGGATTCAGCACCGTAGCAGCGAACCTTGGAGCGGAGGCCGTCGCTGTATGCGATTTCCTTCACTACGTTTACTTTGTCAGCCTTGAAGTCGTATTCGGTTTCTACGAAGGTGAAACCGTTGATGCGGCTGATGATCTGAGCAGCGTCTTTGCCGAGGCCGTTCAGGATAACGCGCAGGGGGTTCTTACGAACTTTGTTGGCCGTCTGAGCGATACCGATAGCACCTTCAGCAGCTGCGAAGGATTCGTGACCAGCCAGGAATGCGAAGCAGCCAGCTTCTTCGGACAGAAGCATAGCGCCGAGGTTACCATGGCCGAGACCTACTTTACGATGGTCAGCAACGGAACCCGGTACGCAGAAAGCCTGGAGGCCTTCGCCGATAGCTTTGGCAGCATCAGCAGCAGCCGTGCAGCCCTTCTTGATTGCGATAGCAGCGCCGAGGGTGTAAGCCCATTTTGCATTTTCGAATGCGATCGGCTGCAGGTCGCCTACGATGTCGTAAGCTTTTACGCCTTTTTCATCGCAGATGGTTTTTGCTTCTTCGATGGAAGCAATACCATACTTTTTGCAAACTTCATTAATCTGGTCAATACGGCGTTCATAGCCTTCGAATAATGACATTCTATTCATTCCTCTCTATACACTTGCATTAACTTCGGAAGGTAAATTCTTACTCTTCGCGCGGGTCAATCGTCTTAACAGCGTCAGCGAAACGGCCTTTGGTGCTGGTGTTGGCTTTGATGGCTTCGTTAGCATCTTTGCCGGCACGTACAGCTTCCATAACTTTGCCGAGCTGAACAACTTCGTAACCGATTACGCGGTTTTCGCTGTCCAGACCGAGTTTCGTTACATAGCCTTCTGCAAGTTCGAGGTAACGGGGACCCTTCTTGAGCGTGCTGTAGAGCGTACCCGTCTGGCTGCGCAGACCTTTACCCAGGTCATCGAGGCCAGCGCCGATGGGCAGACCGTCATCGGAGAATGCAGTCTGGGAACGGCCATAAGCAATCTGCAGGAAGAGTTCGCGCATAGCGGTGTTGATGGCATCGCACACGAGGTCAGTGTTCAGAGCTTCGAGAACCGTGAGGCCCGGCAGGATTTCTGCTGCCATAGCTGCGGAATGCGTCATACCGGAGCAGCCGATGGTTTCGACGAGAGCTTCCTGGATGATGCCGTCCTTAACGTTCAGGGTCAGTTTGCAGGCACCCTGCTGCGGAGCGCACCAGCCAATGCCGTGCGTCAGGCCGCTGATGTCCTGTACGTTCTTGGATTTTACCCATTTGCCTTCTTCAGGAATGGGAGCAGCACCATGGTGTACTTCCTGGGCTACGCATGCCATGTCTTCCACTTTTTGTGAATAAGCAATCATTGTTCGTATTCCTCTCTTTTTCTAAAATATAACACTAGAGGTCTTGCCCCAAAGCAGGAGAACATAAGAGGGCTAGCATGGAGAGGCCCACCGATCATATCGATGAACCTGCTCCCCGGGGATGCCACCGGCATCCCGCGCTTACGCGCCCTTGCTCAAGGGAGCTTGCCTCTGTCCTGCTGATTAGAGTTCCACCAGGTTCTTGCCCGTCATTTCGGCCGGAATCTCTACGCCTGCCAGCGTGAGGAGAGTCGGTGCGATATCGCAGAGGGCGCCGTCCTTAACGGACTTAACGCGGTCGGATACCACGATGAACGGTACCGGATTGGTGGTGTGTTTGGTGAAGGGCTGGTCATTGTCGTAGTCCATCATCTTGTCGGCGTTGCCGTGGTCAGCGGTGATGCAGACCTCGCCGCCAACTTCGCGGATGGCGTCTACGAAACGGCCAACACAGGTGTCTACCGTTTCCACAGCCTTGATTACAGCCGGGAATACGCCGGTATGACCAACCATGTCGCAGTTTGCATAGTTGAGGATGATGAAGTCGTATTTGCCGGATTTGATGGCTTC
>CACZIV010000037.1 GCA_902781305.1 Pseudoselenomonas ruminantium | reverse complement strand
GACTGCCTGAACGCAGTGAAGGCCGGCCCGACGTAGGCAGTTACCGGAAAGCACGTTGAAAGACGCGCCGCCGGCCTGCCCGGCGCATATAGCTAAACAACGATTTCTTTCATGGAGGGTCGTTTAGCGGAATCAGAAAAAGTACTCCCCCGTTCGCCCCCTAACCACGTATGAACCAGATACCTTTATCACGAACTCCCCGACAAACTGCAATTTAATCTACGCAATAAGCCGGCGGGGCCGGTGATATTTTCCGCAGCTTTTGACAAGCCTGTCTATGGCGAAGGAAAATATTACCGGCCCCGCCGGCGTCTTTATACATAGATGTAATAATACATTATCCTGGCTCAAAGTACACGGTAATCGCCGTCCCCTTATCCACCAGCGTATTCATTTCGATACTCTGCCCTACGGCATACCCTGACCCTTCACTTTGGAAAGTCAATCCTTTATCCGCTGCCAGTCCGGCAGCTTCACGCAGACTCTTCCCGGCAAAATCCGGCACGACAACCTTGCCATCGGGAACAGCCCCCGTAAAGGGACGCGCAGGCCTATGCTGCGTTTTCTTTTCCGCCGGTTCCATGCCCGCAAAAGGGTCACTTGAAGGTTCAATATGCATTTGACGGAACAACTGGGCAAAAATACGCCCAGCCACCGGTGCTGCAATCTGGCCGCCATAGAAGTTGCCTGTACCCGGGTCATCAATCATGACTAACACCGTAAGCTGCGGGTCTTCTACAGGCGCAAAACCGCAGAAAGATGCAATATAACGGCCATCCATATAGCCACTGCCATCTTCACGGATTTTCTGTGCAGTACCAGTCTTACCGCCGATACGATAGCCTTTGACCTGTGCCTTGGCACCACCGCCGCTGGCTACAACCTGCTCCAACAAGCCCATCAAAGTCTTGTCCGTGGCCGAATCAATAACCCGGCGCACTTCGGTCTTGCCCCGTTCTTCATAAACGCTGCCATCCGCATTACGGATAGTTTTCACAATATGTGGCTTTAACAACACGCCATCATTGGCAATAGCCGACACAGCCGTAACCAGCTGCAAGGGAGTCACCGCAATACTCTGCCCTATAGCAGAGGTCGCCATATCCGAATCACGCATATCCTCCGGCTTAAAGAGGATGCCGCTTTCCTCGCCCGGCAAGTCTATGCCTGTCGGCTCACCAAAGCCAAAATCACGGGCATACTTCATCAGGCGCTCGGCGCCTAAGCGCAGGCCTACCTGTGCAAAGCCAGTATTCAAAGACTGTTTAACTACATCAGTAAAGGTAACCGTACCAAAACTTTCACCATTCCAGTTCTGAATACGCCGCCCCGAAACCATAACATAGCCTGGGTCAACAAACACCTGATTAGGGCTTACAACCTTTTCCTGCAAAGCAGCGCCAGCCACCACTGACTTAAAGGTAGATCCCGGCTCATAGATAAAGGACACCGCGCGGTTTTTCCAAACTTCTGCATTATAATCCCAGAATTTATTCGGATTATATGAAGGACGGGAGGCCATGGCCAGCACTTCCCCATTCTTTGGATTCATCACCACGCAGGTTATCGCCTTGGGATTATTCTCCGCGATAGCCCGGTCCAGTTCCTGCTCCACAATGAACTGAATACCGCTGTCGATTGTCAATTCCACCGTCTTGCAGGAATCGCCCATATAACGGCGGCGGCTGGAAAAAATCGAATCCAAAATCGGTCGTGCCTGCCGGTCTGTGGTAAGATAGGTTTCCTTGACTTCACCCTTTAACATGGCATCTAAGGCCTGCTCTATTCCATCAAGACCTTTGTCATCCGTGCCTACGAATCCCAGCACATTAGCCGCCAACACATCATTCGGATAATAACGCTTGGCCTCATCCCTAAAGCCCAGGCAGGACATATATTCCTTTTCCCGGATAAGCTGACGCACAGCCTCGTATTCAGCCTGCTCCATGCGCCGTTTTACCCAGACAAAGCCACCGCCCACAGCAACATCATCCAAAATATCCTGTTCAGTCTTGCCTATAAGCGGCGCTAAGTTTTCCGCTAACTCCTGCGGATTTTCCACATGGGACGGGTCAATATACAAAGATTTCGTCATGGTGCTGACCGCTAATTCCCGTCCATTCCGGTCGAGAATTGTCCCGCGTGGCGACTGGATGGCATAATCCTGCCCTACCTGCGCCTTCATCCGCTCACCGAGTGCACTTCCCTGCACCAGTTGCAACCATGCATAGCGGCAGACGATAAGCACCACTGCCCCCAGCATAAATAACGCTAAAACACTGATCCGCCGTTGTATTTCCCGGCGTTTCTTCTTCATTTACTGAGCCCCCTGCCTGCCACTGTTCTTCAGCAGCGTTTCCCGTAATCTGCCTTCAATCTGCACCAGTTCCGCTTCTGCCGCCTGCCGTTTGGCACGGCCATTTTGCTGAATCTTAATCGTTTCCTCAATGGTATTGATCAGGCGGTCATTAACCTCCCGAACCGTCTCAATATCCACAATACTGCGCTCATTTTCCTGCGCGGTCTCAATGCTGTTCTGCTGCAAAAGTTCTGCATTGCGGCGCAAGAGTTCATTTGTGGTATTGTTGACAGCCTGCTGCATGCGCAGTACATCCTGCTGTGCCTGCAGTCCCAAAGCAATCACCAGCTGATTCTTCCACAGGGGAATCGTGCTGTAGATAGCCGTCTGCACCCGGTCAATAAGCGCCTTATCATTATTCTGAATCAGGCGGATTTGCGGTGCAGACTGAATGGCAATCGTCTTGCTGATTTTAAGGTCATGTACCTTTTTCTCAAAACGGTTCACGCTGGCCTCAAAATCGGCCACCACCTGTACCGCCATCGGGTCGCCGGAATCCGCTGCCTGCTGGCGCAGTTTGGGCAGGGTAACTTCCCGCATTTCCGTAAGTTTTTCTTCACCAGCCTGAATATAGAGCTGCAGCTGCTTGAAATAACTCAGATTTTCTGCGTAGAGCTTATCGAACAGCGCCACATCCTTCATCATTTTCAGCTTGGCCTGCTCCAAATTGGTCTGAATGCGCTCTACCTGTGTGGACAGCTTCTCATACCCCTGCTTGATATCCTCGCCTTTTTTCACCAGACTGCCCACCAACGGAATCTTCTTCAAGAAGCTCGAGCCGCCCTCCGGCTCAAAGTCCCGCACCTGGGTTACAAGATTGCCCAACAGCTCCCCGACCGGGCCGCTGTCCTTCGTGCGCACCTGTGAAAGCACGCTGTCCGAAAACTCAGCTATTTTCTGCTGGGCAGGCGCGCCAAAACGCAAAATGGCCGTAGAATCGGTCAAATCCAATTCGTCCTTTATCTTATCAACCTGCGCCCGCTCCTCCGGATTCAGGTCGTTTACCACCTTTTCCACCTGTGCCGTCATCACCTCTGCAGACGGCAGGTTGTCCGGCGTCACATCGGCACTTGCAATACCTGTTTTGGCTTTCATCAAATCTTCTAATTTAACTTCCATGGTCAGCCCCTCCGTTTAACGATAATATTGCTCGTAAAAATCATCTACCGGCATAAATAAGTATCTTATCCCTTCTACCACAGATACCAAAGCAGGAATCAACGTCCAGAAAAAGACCACATACGCAATCCCCCACTTGGTTTTCCCTTGAAAGAATTTATGTGCACCAAATGAGCCTAACGTGATTGCCAGGCCGCTCATAATCATTTTTTGCAGCAGCACAGAATTGCGCACATTATCCGGTGTAGTAATCTTCTCCCTACCCACTGCAATTTCCTGCCCGCCAACCTTGGTGAGTGCTCCACTGCGGGGGCGTTTTTTGCGCCCAATCCCCGTAGAAACCGGCTCGCTGTTTGCATTCAGTTCCACATTGACAGTTTCCTTACTGCCGTTGCTGATTCCCTCAGCCTCCAACGACTGCTGCATTACCGTAAGTTCGGCATCCATATCGAGGAGCTGGCTGTTGATAATCTTCGTGAACTCTGCATTGTAAGCCTCATCAAAGCTGACCAACGTTTCTTTCAGCCGTGCCTTTACCTGTTGCACCTGTTCGGTCTCCAGCTTGGTTTCTTCCAGTTCCCGATATTGCTCACAAAGGCTGGCTGCCCTATCCTGATAGTAATGAATAAAGCGCCCTGCCGCCGCAATGCGTTCCGGGTGCTTTTCCACATAATTTAAAAGCCTTGCCGCCTCCTGCTGCATAAGCCCCAGCTGCCGGCTTAACTGACTGTCCCGAATTTTGGTGCGGGCGTCTTCCACCCGGTTATAATCTTCCCGAGCTTTTTCCCAATCCGCCAAAACAGTGTCCGCCTGTGCCGCAGCCAACTGACTGACATCGAGCTTCCGCACAACACTTTGCGGCAGCTGCCCTTTATAAATGCTAATGCCCATGGCTGCCATCAGCAGAAGACCAATCGCTCCCTGCTCATGCGTTATGCCATACATTCCGCCCCATCCCATGATTAATGCCATCAGGCCATATAGGTTACGCATCGCCATCGCCCCTCGCGCTTAGAATTTACCTTCATTATACCACAAAGCCGCCCCGGTTTGGGACGGCTTTCACTTACCAATGATATTTTTCCCCGCGGTTAATCTTAAAGGCGCGGTAAATCTGTTCGACGAGCAGGAGCCTCACCATCTGATGGGTAAAGGTCATCTGCGAAAAGCTTAAAAGCTCATCTGCAGCCTTGCGTACCTCTTTGGAAAGACCAAAGGCACCACCAATCAGAAAGGTGATATTGCTGCGGCCGGAGAGGCCCAGCCGGTCAATCGCTGCCGCCAGCTCTTCAGAGGACTTCTCTTTGCCGAACACATCGAGCACAAAAAGATAACTGCCCTCCGGCACCAGCTTCAGCAGTTTTTCGCCTTCTTTGGCCAGCACCTGTTCTTTCTCCGCCTCAGATGGCGAATCCGGCATTTTTTCTTCATGTATCTCACGAATCTCAACCTGTGCAAAAGGTTTCAATCGTTTCATAAATTCCGCAATGCCTGCCGTAAGATATTTTTCCTTGATTTTGCCCGCACAGACAATCGTTATCTTCATCAGCGGTTATCCTGCGGCATTTCTTCGAGGACAACATCCGCCGTACGGCTGGCACCATTGCGGTCATAGGTGACCTTCACCGTATCGCCGACTTTATAGCTGGCAACCTTAGCCCGCAAATCGGAAACGGAGTTTACTTCCTCATCATTGACCTTGAGGATGATATCCCCACGCTGCAGACCTGCTTTGCCACAGGGGCCGTTCAAACTCAACTGGAAGACATAGACGCCCTTGTCAATATTCAGCTGATAGCCATAACGACCGGCAGTCTGCGGGTCAAAGACCGACACACCCAAATACGGACGGGCCACATAGCCCTTATTCATAATCTCGTCAATGATGTTCTGCACGGTATTCGTCGGAATAGCAAAGCCCATGCCCTCTACGCCGCTGGCAGCCAGTTTTGCACTGTTGATACCGATGACCTCACCATCCGCATTCACGAGCGCACCACCGGAATTACCAGGATTGATGGCCGCATCCGTCTGAATCAGTTTCACCAGCTTGTCACTGATATCCAACGTACGATTGACAGCACTGACCACACCGCTGGTCACACTGCCCTGAAATTCCAGTCCCATGGGGTTACCGATCGCAATAGCCGGTTCTCCGACCACAATCTGGTCCGAGTTGCCGAATTTTGCCGTAGGCAGGTCTTTCGCCTCCACCTTGACTACAGCCAAGTCGGTAAGCTCATCAGCACCGATGAGTTTCCCCTTCAGGCTGCGGCCATCTGGCAGGGAAACAATGATTTCCTTCGCTCCGCTTACCACATGGTTATTGGTGACAATATAGCCATCTTCCCGGAAGATAACGCCGGAACCTACGCCCTGCGTTTCCACGGGATTATTGAACCAGTCCCTAACCACAGCCTTGTTGGTTATCCCCACCACAGCAGGGCCAACAGTTTTTGCTGCACGCACAGCCGGTGTATTACGGGCATCCGACAACTTTACTTCCGTATGTGCTGCCGGTGCGCTTTGCGTATTGCTGCTGACGCTGGCCGAATTATCGGATGCCGTCCCTGCCGAACACCCCGAAAAAGAGACTGCCGACAAAGCCAGCATCGCCGCAACCATCAGTGAAGTTTTCTTCTTATTCATGAAAATCCCTCCAAATTCAATTCATATACCAGCCGACCATTTCGGTTTGACTAGCCACGGTTAAATCCATGTTTACACCCTGACGTTCCAAAATTCCCTGTACAGTATTCTCTGCCAGTTCCGGGCGATTATTTTCCTCTGACAGATGCGCGAGAAAAACCTTCTCCGGACGTTTCTGCATACGGATAAGTGCCCAGGCAGCATCACTGTTGGCCAAATGCCCGCGATTGGATAAAATGCGCCGTTTCAGATGCCATGGATAGCTGCCCTGCTTCAACACCTCGGGGTCATGATTGGACTCCAAAATCAGCACATCTGCGCCTTCAATGGCAGCCTGCACATTAGACGTCACAAAACCAAGGTCTGTAGCCAAGGTTACATTCTTGCAGCCTTTGAGCCGATAGCCCACAGGCTCGGCGGCATCATGCGAGATATTAAAACTCTCCACCGCCAGCCCATTAACGGAAAAGCGTTCCCCCACAGGGCAGAAACATTCTGCCGGAATCGCCGCCCGCTCTTTCATGTGCTCAATTGTGCCCTGACGGGTAAAGATTGGAAGGTGATACCACTTCGAAAGCGTCACCAGCCCCGCCACATGGTCGCGGTGCTCATGGGTAATCAGCACACCATCCAGGGAGGCGGCATCGACGCCCAGCTCCGCCAGACCCTTTTTAATTTTCGTGGCGCTGATGCCAGCATCAATCAACAGCTTCGTGCCGTCCATTTCCACAAAAACAGCATTGCCCTTGCTGCCACTGGCCAAAATCCTAACCTGCATCTCCACGGCTCCTATCATAACACTTGACTATGTAAATTATCTGTAAAGATAACACTTTTTCATTATAACGCTATATGCAGCGCAACGCTAGTCCCTTTAGGGATTCAGATTTTGCCATACCAGCCGAAAGTCCATGGCAACTTATTCCTGCGCTAGTACACGCAATAAACACGCACGAAGGCCGGCGGCGGCATGTTTCTGCGCTTTTTACACGCATAGCGCGTACTTGCGCAGAAACATGCCGCCGCCGGCCCTTTATGTCACGATGTTATACGAACCCGAACCCCATCGTGGTATTTACTTAGATGTTGTACACGCGTACGGAGCTGGAGTTGCCCTTGCCAGCCTTCACACCGGACGTGATGATGGTCATATCGCCACGCTGTACAAGACCTTCCTTAACTGCAGCCGCCGTAGCGTTGCTGAGCATTTCATCGGCATCTTTCCACATGGAACCGAGTACCGGATATACGCCCCAACGGAGGTTCAGCTGACGCAGAGCCTTTTCACTCGGCGTATAAGCTACGATAGCAGCCTTCGGACGATACTTGGATACAACTTTCGTCGTGTAACCGGATTCAGTCGGCGTGATGATAGCCGGAACATCGAGCTCATAGGCCATCTGTACCGTAGCATGAGCAATAGCACGCGTACGGGACTTCAGATGCTGCAGACCACGTTCTACAAAGAGTTCTTTGTATTCGAGGGAGCTTTCGATGCGCTGTGCGATGCGGTTCATCGTGGAAACAGCTTCTACCGGATAGTCACCGGAAGCCGTTTCACCGGACAGCATGATTGCATCCGTACCATCGAGGATAGCGTTACCAACGTCGGATACTTCTGCACGAGTCGGACGCGGGTTGCGTTCCATGGAGTCGAGCATCTGCGTAGCAACGATAACCGGCTTGCCGGCAGCATTACACTTGCGGATGATTTCCTTCTGAATAAGGGGCACATCTTCTGCCGGAACTTCTACGCCCAGGTCACCACGGGCAACCATGATACCATCGGAAACTTCGAGGATGGCATCGAAGTTCTTAACACCTTCGAGATTTTCAATCTTCGGAATGATTTCCATACGGCCATTGTGCTCTTCGATGAGCTTGCGGATAGCCAGTACGTCATCCGGACGCTGGATGAAGGAAGCAGCTACGAAATCCATATCCTGTTCGCAGCCAAAGATGATGTCCTTAGCATCCTGTTCAGAGATAGGAGGCAGGCCCAGGGATACGCCCGGAGCAGCTACGCGCTTACGCGTGCTCATCTTGCCGCTGTTCTGAATCGTCGTAACGATATCCTTGCCCTTGATTTCATCGACTTTGAGGGCTACGAGGCCATCGGAGAGGAGCAGGGTATCGCCCGGCTTAACTTCCGTGTAGAGGCCCTTGTGGTTTACGGAAACATGAGTTTCATCACCCGGTACATCGTCATAAGTCAGCGTGAACTGGTTGCCCTTTTCCAGCATAACTTTGCCATCTTTGAACTCGCCCAGACGCATTTCCGGACCTTTGGTATCGAGAATCAAAGAAACAACCTTGCCAGCCTTCTTGGCAGCTTCACGAACCATGTTGATACGGCCAAGATGTTCTTCGTGGTCACCATGGGAGAAATTGAAACGTGCGCAGTTCATGCCATTTGCGAGCAGCGCATCAATTACGCCCGGTTTCTCTGTGGACGGACCCTGAGTGCAAATGATTTTCGTCTTTTTTAACATGTTGTAAACCCCACCTATTCTTTTACTACATATTATATTTTAGACGGACACCTCCGTTTTCCGGAGTCGCTGTATGGCGTCCTGTCTACGGCCTAAATTAACTGGGAGCTAACTCCCATCAGCTACTATTCTACACTCTTTGTCCCCATAAGTAAAACATTTTTGACGAAAATCTACGGAAAAAAATATTTTCTGAAAAGCGGCTCATTGCTTGAAATTTATTGCTTTTATTCCCCCTAATAACCTGCGACTATTCCTATTAGTTGAAATTGTTCCCAGTGTCAAAAAATGCTTATGCTTTTCCGCAAAAATGACGATAAACCTATAAGGAGAGTATCGCACTTTCCAGATTTTAGGAAAGGAGGATTTATCATGTCTACCATTTCGTCAATGACCAGGGATACGTACACGATGTACAAGATGGCCCAGGGCGGTACCCAAGGCACGACTGCGGCACAAAAAGCGGCCAGTGAAGCAGAGGAAAGCGCCAGCAAATCTTCTGCACAAAGCAAAAGCTATTCCACAGCTGCAGCCAATGTCAGCCAACTCAGCAACTTAGTCGGTTCCTTTGATTCGGCTCATGCCAACAAGAAAACGACTGCCGCTCAGGACTCCATCAGCAGCCTTTGGTCCGGTTACACCAATTCGTACTCCAGCGGAATCGCCAATTTAAGTGCTCTTTCCGGCGTTTCTTCCAGTGCGGCAGGACTTGTAAACTCCTACAATGAAGCCAAGTCTGCCTTTGAAACCCAGTTCAAGGCCTATATGGGCGATTTACAAAAATCTGCCCAGACCGTCAAGAGCATGAGCTACGAATTCAGTGCGGACGACATCACGGAAGCCGAAGACGGCAGCAAGACGTACAGCGACGGCCTGAAGGACGCCATCAAAAACGTCAAGCAGCTCGTTTCCGACTACAACGATGCCTTAGACCTCACCAGCGATTACAGCAGCGTGGGGAAACGACTGGAATCACTCCATAAGTCGTTTGCCGACACCACCTACCGGGCTGACACTTATAATCAACTCGGCATCACGGTGGACAGCAAGACGGGCAAAATGTCTGTTGATGAAGACAAGCTGGCAACCGCGCTCACCGAAAACGGTGACCGGGTGAAAAATGCACTGGGTGCTAACGGACTTGCCGGCAAAGCTGAACAGCATCTCGCTCAGGCCAACAGCCAAAGCGACAAACTGTTCCCCTCCCTGCAGAGCATGTTCGGCAACTCCCTCAAGACCGCCTCGGCCTACACCAACCCACAAGTGCTGAACGCAACCGTTCAGTACGGCATGATTGGGAATCTCTTTAGCACCATGTTCTAAGAACTGTAAAAACTCCATGAGCAAAAGTCACCGAGAGAAACCAAGAACAAAGCCCGGTGGCTGACATTGCTTTTCCGTCGCGTTTGACAAGCCTGTCTAAGCAGAGGAAAAGTAATGTCAGCCACCGGGCGTCTTTTACATCGAGCCAAAAAGCCACCGGCAGGGATATGTTTCGGCGCTAGTACGCGCAAGCCGCGTAAATCGCGCCGAAACATATCCCTGCCGGCTTTACTATTTGCTTTTATTGTACATTAGCCGCAACATCCCACCCAAGCTGCAGGGCTTTCATGTTTGCATCGACAGTATGGGGCGGCACGCGTTTTTTCACAAATTCTTTAACGGTATCCAGCTGCACCAAGCCAGTAATCCGCACCAGTGCCCCCAATGCTACGATATTGGCAAAGAGGGATTTACCCAATTCTTCAACAGCCAGCTTTGTAATCGGCAAGCGGACTACACGCGGGAAGTCTGGCGTTTCCGGCACAAGGCTGTCATCCAGAATAAGTAATCCGTCCTTATGCAGGTCGCTATAATACTTATCCGCCGCTTTCTGCGTCATCGCAAGCACCAAATCCGGCGTCTCCACATGCGGATGATAGATGGTTTCATCGCTGATGATGACCTCTGCCTTCGAGGCGCCGCCGCGGGCTTCTGGGCCATAGGACTGGCTTTGCGCTGCCTCCTTGCCTTCTGCCACGGCTGCTTCCGCCAACAGAATGGCTGCTGTAATCACGCCTTGGCCGCCGGAGCCGGAGAGTCTTAACTGTTTTTTCATTAGTGCGCACCTCCTGCCCGTTCAATCACCTGATCATAAGCGGTATCATAATCCATTGCCGAAGCTTCATAGAGAAGTCCTATCGGGAATTTTTCTGGTGCAATACCTGCCGGGTCAAGCTTATCCCAGGCAGCCTTCATCACCGCATTATCCCGCATCCACTTCATCATATCCGCCGGGCTGCCCAGCTTGTTCTTGCGGCCATAAGCCGTGGGGCACTGCACCAGGGCTTCGACAAAGGAGAAGCCGTGATTGTCAAAAGCATTCGCAATCATATCCGTCAAATGCTGCACATGGAAAGCCGTGGAACGCGCCACATATGTAGCACCTGCGGCCTCAGCCAAAGCGCAGGCATCAAATGGTCTATCCACCGAGCCATACGGTGCTGTAGTCGCCTTTCTCCCCAGCGGCGTCATCGGCGAAGCCTGTCCACCGGTCATACCATAGATATTATTGTTAAAGAGTACCACTGTCAAATCCACATTGCGGCGGCAGCCGTGGATGAAGTGATTGCCGCCAATAGCCGTGCAGTCCCCATCACCGGTAATGACCACCACATTGAGCTCCGGACGCGCCAGTTTTATCCCCGTAGCAAAGGGAATCGCGCGGCCATGCGCGGTATGCAGGGTATCAAAATCCATATACCCCGAGGCGCGGGAAGAACAGCCGATACCGGACACAATCACCGTATTATCCTGATTCAGCTCCGGACGTTTGGCAATCGCCTGGACAATCGCCTTCATGGCAATACCATTGCCACAGCCGGGGCACCACAGATGTGGGAGGCGGTTCTGACGGAAATACTGTTCATATTCTCTTTCTGCCATCATCCTTCAACCTCCTTTACCATCTCGTTGACACTTGCCAAAATTTCACTGGGTTCAAAGGCCCGCATATTATACTTGCCGCAAAGACTTACCGGGCAGGCACCATTTGCCGCCCGCCGTACTTCATGGACAATCTGGCCGTAATTGAGTTCAGCTGTCACAATGCCCTTTACCTTGGCAGCCAACTCACCGATAACCTTATCCGCAAACGGCCAAATGGTCATCAGCCTTACCAGACCAACCTTTACACCAGCTGCGCGTGCTTCCCGCACGGCTTCATAAGCCGTCCTTGCCGTACCGCCAAAGGACACCACTGCATACTCGGCATCATCCATAAAATAGCTTTCCGTATGGATGATTTCCTCACCAGCACGTTCGATTTTTTCATGCAGACGGCGGATGGATTCCTCCGTCACCTTCGGACTGCCCACCGGGAACCCAGTTTCATCATGGATAAGCCCCGTCACATGAATGTGATAGCCTTCACCAAAATCCGCCACATTGGGCACCAAGTCCGCCTCCGGCGCAAACGGCTGATAGCCTTCTGCCCGCGTTTTCGTCGGCTTGCGGCGCGGATAAATTTCCACTTTTTCAGGAAGCTCCACCTTTTCCCGCAAATGCCCGACCATTTCATCCATCAGGAGCATAACCGGCGTACGGAAGCGCTCTGCATAGTTTACTGCCATCACCGTTGCATCAAATGTCTCGCGCACGCTCCACGGCGACAAGGCAATCACCGGATGGTCGCCATGCGTGCCCCAACGTACCTGCATCACATCGCCCTGGGAAGGTGCTGTCGGCTGACCAGTTGACGGGCCGACACGCTGCACATCCACCAACACGCAGGGAATCTCTGCACAGGCCGCATAGCCAATCAACTCCTGCTTCAGCGAAAAGCCCGGGCCAGACGTCGCATCCATTACCTTGCAGCCGGCCAGCGACGCACCTAAAATAGCCCCCATAGAGGCAATTTCATCTTCCATCTGAATAAACTTGCCACCGGCCTGCGGCAAAAGTTTCGCCATGGTTTCCGCAATTTCCGTTGAGGGCGTAATCGGATAGCCGGCGAAGAAGTTCACCCCTGCTGCAATTGCTGCCTCAGCACAGGCTTCATTGCCCTGCATCAATCTTGCCTTGCTCATGCCACGCCCCCCTTTGCTGCAACTTTATCCACAAATATTGCATAATCCGGGCAACGCAGTTCACACTGGCCACAGCCAATACACGCCTCCGGATTGACCACCTGCACCTTGCCCAGCTCATCTATGGCCAGCACCGACTTAGGACAAAAGGCTGCGCAAATGCCGCACCCTTTGCACCGCGCCAGCTTGACGCTAATCTCCGCTTTCATAAACTCCGCCTCCAATAACACAGACAAATATAACTTAATTTGCATAGCAAATATGCTTATTCCTTATATACTTTTACATCATAGCAGAATGTTGTATAAAAATCTACTATTTTTGTAAATTTACGTAATGTATACATAAACAGTATGTCTTATTCATATCATCTAATGTAAATGTTCGCCACAAAAACAAAAATTCCCCCATCGCGAAAACAATTTTTAACCCATTTTCTATTACTATACAAAAACTTTCCTGATATAAATACTAAATACAAAATTTCTCTGCAAAAAAAGGCGATTATATGGTATACTGTGGTGGTAGGTTTACGATTTTTATGCCTACAAACGTAGATTATGCAGGAAACTTCTTATTATTGTCGAAAAGTTTATAAGATGGTGAGTATATTGGCTTAATGCTCACTTTCAGGAAGAGGTGAGAAACATGACATTCATCCTGATAACGGGCTCCATCATGAGCATCAGCATCTTCCTCATCTACAGGCTGTGTCGCTTTTTTAATATCGAGATGAAGTGGACATCCTTAGTGCTCTGTGCTGTGATGGCCTTTATCGTCAATGGCATGGCAATCACCATGAGTCCTTTTCTCGACCGCGCGCATTATCTGCGCCTGGGGATATTAGTCATTACTGCAGCAGCATTGGTGACATTCTTCAACGAACGCATGCTGCGCAAGGATGAAGCCCTTGCCGGCTGTACGGTTTTGCCTACAGAGCAGCTGCCTGTAGAGGAAACACCTCCTGCGGAGGACGATAAGGATATGCTGCTGGCTCGACGTAACAAGACAGTCGAAACAGACAGTACAGACGATACTCCTGTGGCGGAAATCCCCGTTACCGAAGAAACATCCAGCACGCAGGCAGAACCGCCTAAAGATGAACCTGTCGAAAAATCTGCGGCAGAAATCAAGGAAGCACAGTTAGCTGTAGAAGCAGCTGAAGCTGCAGCTAAGGTTCTGGCTGAGAAGGAAGCGGCGATAGCTGCGAAAAAGGCTGCGGAAGAAGCCAAAGCTGAAAAAGCGGCCAAAGAAAGAGCCGCCCAAAAGAAACGTGAAGAGGCTGCCCGTAAAAAGGCAGAAGCCGAAGCACGCGCCAAAGCAGAGGCTGCTGCGAAAGCAAAGGCCGAAGCGGCAGCCAGGGCAAAAGCTGAGGCAGAACGCCAGGCAAAAGCCGCTGCCGAAGCAGAAGCTAAGGCGAAAGCTGAAGCTGAAGCAAAAGCCAAGGCTGAAGCCAAGGCAAAAGAACAGGCCCGCCAGCAGGAACTTGCTGCTAAGCGCAAAGCCCATGAAAAGCAGCTCAAGCAGGAAATCTCCGCCATGGACAGTCTGGATGCCATTTTGGACTTTGCCTATGAAACCAAGACAACACAGCCCAAAGATGCCATCTTTGCCTATCACGAAGCGATTGCCCGCTATGCCGATGATGACTATACCCCGTTCCTCGTCATCGAACTGGGTAACCTATACAAGGAACAAGCCAACTACAGCGGCGCTATCGCCACTTACAAAAAGGCACTCTCAATGCCGATAATTGCCCAAAACGATGCCATGTGTCAGGAATTTACCAAAAATATCCATTACCTTGGCACCGTTCAGGATATACTTGCCAAACATGCTGCGCTTTCTACGCCTTTCCCGCAGATTCCGGGAGACATTATGCAGGAAATCGAAGACGAATTCCAGGCTCATAACGGCGGCGCAAAATAATTGGAGGAATTTTAATGAAGAAAAGTGTAGAAATTCTTGGTCTGCCAATCATCAGCATCACGGAAGGCCGTGAGCTGGGTGTCAGCAAGACCCTGCTCATCGATGCCAAAAACGGCACGGTAGCAGCAATCACCATCGAAGATGCCGATTGGTACCGCGGAGTAAAACTCATTCCGTACGAATCCGTTATCGCCATCGGTGATGATGCAGTAACCATCACCAACAGCGAAAACATCCTGACACTCGATGCAGCCGGCGACTACGAAGCCCTGCTGGATGATAACATCCGCATCATCGATACCAAGGCCATCACCAAATCCGGTACCATTCAGGGTAAAGTCACCGAACTCTACATCGGCGACGATGGCAAAATTGAAAAATGTGAAATCACTGCACCCGATGGCACCACTTCCGATATCGCTACCGACCAGATTTCCATCTTCGGTAAGCAGGTAACGGTTATTGACCCCACCGGGGAAAAAAAAAATAATGTAATGCACAAGGCAGCAGAAGCCCCAAAAGCAGCTCCGGCTGCGCCTGTAACTCCTGCTGCTCCTGAAGTTCCCGCCACTCCGGCAGAACCGGAAGCCCCGAAAGCCGAAGCAGCTCCGAAGGCTCCCGAAGCCCCCCAGGCTGCTGAACCTGCTGTAAAAGCAGAAGAAGCACCCAAGGCTGAGGCTCCGAAAGAAGAAGTAAAACCGGAACCCAAGAAAGAAGCGCCGAAGGCTGCTCCGGCTCCGAAAGCCGAGCCTAAGAAAGAGGCTCCGAAGGCAGATGCAGCCAAACAGGCTGCTGCCGACAAAGCGTCTGAGGAACGCCATCGTCGATTTCTCCTGGGCAAGAAAGCCGCTCGCGACATTAAGATGGATAACGGCATCGTTATCGTAGAAGCTGGCCAGGACATCACCGAAGAAGTTCTGCAGAAGGCAAAACTGGCGAATAAGTTCATCGAACTTTCCATGAACGTACAGTAAGTTTATAAAGCAAATAGCTGTTGCTAAAGCAACAGCTATTTTTATTTGCACAGCAGCAGGAAAATAAACATAAATGCGGAATAAATAAAATAAATAGAGAGGAGATGTTGCCTGTTATGCAGACGATTGCTTTGATTGCCCATGACAAAAAGAAAGAAGACATGCTCGACTTTGCTGCCCATCACAAAGAACTGTTATCCCAGTTCCATCTGGTAGCGACCCATACCACAGGAACCCTGCTCAACGAAAAACTGGGGCTCAATGTCGAAACCATGATGTCCGGCCCACTCGGCGGCGACCAGCAGATTGGCGCCTTAGTGGCCACCGAAAAGGTTCAGTACGTCATCTTCCTGCGTGACCCACTGACCGCCCAGCCCCACGAACCGGATATCAACGCCTTGCTGCGCCTTTGCGATGTTCATAACGTCCCGCTGGCCACCAACCGCAAAAGCGGCCATATCCTGCTCGAATATGCAGCGAAAAAATTAGCATAATACAAAAGCCTGTTGCACCTAAAACTGCAACAGGCTTTTCCTTACTTTTTATCTTTAGGCAAATCCCCCAGCGCATATTCACAACACTGTTTCACGAGATTATTGACCGAAACATTCTTTTCCCTTGCCACCTGTTCCAACTGGTCTAAAAGTTCCTGCGGAAAACGGAAGGTCTTATTTACCATATCCTGACTTTGCTTTACCACAAACACGCTATCCCTCCTTCCTAACTCTGCCTATACCGTTTTGCCAGCCGGTAAAATGTTGCCCGCGATATTTTAAGTTCGTTACTGGCCTCCAAAGCACGGATTTCCTTGGCCTGATAGCGGCCAAAAATTCTTTTCCAGCCCTTGGGATAACCAATCGCCGGACGTCCAAACTGACGCCCGGCATTTTTTGCTGCCTGAATTCCTTCCTGCTGGCGTATGCGATGCAGCACCTGCAGATTATCCTGTCGCTGCTGCAAAACAAGCAAGATTTCCTTCAACGTCTGAAAAACCACCACTGCCGATACTTCATCCAAATCCTGCAAAGTTATCGGCAGGTCCAAAATTCGCAGCCGGATATGCTCTGCCCGCAAAGAATCCAACTCTGCACCAATCGCCGCAGCATTATCGCCCAATGCTGACCAATGCGCCACCATAAGCGTATCGCCCTCACGCAAAAACCGCCGCAGGATTTGATACTGTCCACGCTCTGCCATATCCTCTAAAATGATATCCATGACAGCATAAGCGCGTAATGCCTCCACATCTGCATCAGACTCCGCATATCCATATAGCTTTGCTGCCATAAATATCACCTCCCGCACCTGGTTACTTCTAACATCTCATTTATTTAAACCTTTTCTAACTTTGTCCTTCACAGATGTACATAAATCACAAAAGATGATATAATATTCTGTGAAGATAAATATTTACTAACAAATTGTTTCTTTGATATAATATAGGAGGGAAGCGGTTCTATGAGCATGGTTGACAATTGTCAAAATCAGGAATACTTAGATGCCATCAAACGCCTGCGACTTATTGATGATGCCTTCTTCAACGTCTGTATGGATGACAACAACGAATGCATGCAACTGATACTACAGATAATCCTGCAACGTGGTGACATCATCGTAAAAAATGTGGTTACACAACGCACAGCTCATAATCTGTACGGACGCGGCGTACGCTTTGATGTGTTAGCAGCTGATAGTACAGGCAAACTTTACGAAATTGAAATACAACGCAATGATGAAGGAGCACTCCCACAACGAGCACGATACAACAGCAGCCTTCTTGACTCTAGAGAAGTTGCCAAGGGCACAGACTTTGACCAGTTGCCAGAAACATGGGTTATTTTTATTACCGAAAACGACATTTTTGCTAAAAACCTGCCACTGTATCATGTAGAACGAACCATCAAAGAACTCCAACAGGATTTCAATGATAACGCCCACATTCTCTATGCAAATTCCTCATATCAGGACAATAGTGCACTAGGCAAGCTGATGCATGATTTTCACTGCTCAGACCCAGCTAAAATGCACTACAAACCACTAGCCAAAAGAGCTGATTTCTTTAAGACTACAAAAGAGGGGGTAAAAACCATGTGTAAGATAATGGAAGAGATTCAGGATAAAGGTCATAAAAGGGGCATTGAGGAAGGCCGCTCCCAGATGGCACTAGATACTGCCATGGATATGCTCCGCGATAACGAACCTATAGAAAAAATCGTCAAATATTCCCATCTACCTCTGGAACGCATTCAGGAACTTGCTGCGACATTACACTAACTAAAGTCTCATCACACACCGCCGTTTATTCGGCGGTGTATTTTTAGGTTTTGTATGGCATTTTAGATTGTCAATTCCGCTGACAATAACCTTTAGTGCCCGTTGATGATATTCTCCCACCACGAACGATTATCGAGATACCACTGCACCGTAGCTTTTATACCGTCTTCGAATTTCGTTTCCGGCAGCCAGCCCAGTTCGTTGTGGATTTTGGTCGGGTCAATGGCATAACGGCGGTCATGGCCCTTGCGGTCGCCAACATATTCAATCAAGTCTTCCCCCTTGCCAAGCTGTTTGAGGATTGTCTTGACCACATCGATATTAGCCCGCTCATTATGGCCGCCAATATTGTAGACCTCACCGACTTTGCCCTTCTCCAGAATAAGGTTGATGGCCGCACAATGGTCTTCTACATAAAGCCAGTCACGGACATTGAGGCCATCACCATAGACCGGCAGTTTCTTGTCAGCCAAAGCATTGATAATCATCAACGGAATCAGCTTCTCCGGGAAATGGAAGGGGCCGTAGTTATTCGAGCAGCGGGAAATCGTCACTGGCACTTTGTACGTGCGATGGTAAGCCATCACCAACAAATCTGCCGAAGCCTTGGATGCCGAATACGGGCTGGATGTATGCAGATTGGTCGTTTCCGTAAAGAACAAATCCGGTCTGTCCAGTGGCAAATCTCCATAGACCTCATCCGTAGAAACCTGATGATAACGCTTAATCCCGTACTTGCGGCAGGCATCGAGCAGCACGCTCGTACCAATAACATTGGTCTGCAGGAAAATCTCCGGATTTTCAATCGAACGGTCTACATGGGATTCTGCTGCAAAGTTGACGATAACATCCGGCTTTTCCGTTTCAAACAGCTCATACACAGCCTTGCGGTCAGCGATATCTGCACGTACAAACTTAAAATGATCATTTTTCATAGCCTCAGCCATGGTTTCCATATTACCCGCATAGGTCAGCTTATCCAGGCAGATAATCGTATCTTCCGGCCGCTTTTTCAACATATAATAAACAAAGTTGCCACCAATAAATCCGGCACCGCCTGTTACAACAATTTTCATATCAACAATTCTCCCCATATACAAACTGATTATCACTGTCGGTCAAAGTCGGCCCGGTTGTATCTTTCTCACTGAGCACTGGTTCAATACCAGCCAACAAAGCCCCCCAGTCAACATTTACTTCCGGCGCATCATAACGCATGCCGCCTTCCGCTGCTTTATTGTAGACATTATCACATTTGTAGCGGAATTCCACATCGTCCGTCAACGTCAGGAATCCATGGGCAAAGCCACGCGGAATCAGGAACTGTCGATGATTTTCCGCACTAAGTTCCACCGAAACCCACTTGCCAAAAGTGGGACTGCCTTTACGGATATCCACCGCCACATCAATAACCTTGCCCTTGGAACAGGAAACCAGCTTCGCCTGTGCATAAGGCGGATTCTGCCAATGCAGACCGCGCAAAGTGCCTTTCTGTGCCGAAAAACTCATATTGTCCTGCACAAAATCATTTGTAATGCCCAGTGCTTCATACTTCGGCTTGTTATACGTTTCCGTAAAATAACCACGATGGTCACCGAACACATCCGTTTCGATAATCAGCACACCTTCGATATCGGTCTTAATAACCTTCATGCCAACCAAAAACTCCTTTATTCCCGAATCATGCGGATAAGATATTTGCCATACTCATTCTTGCGGATAAGATATTTGCCATACTCATTCTTCAGCAGTGGCTGTGCCAATCGCTCCACCTGTGCCGCATCAATATAGCCCATACGATAGGCAATTTCCTCAAGGCAGGCAATCTTCAGCCCCTGCCGCGCCTGAATCGTCCGCACAAAAGATGCCGCATCGAGCAGAGATTCATGGGTTCCCGTATCCAACCATGCATAACCACGACGCATCTTCTCCACCTGCAACTTGCCGCGTTCCAGATATACCTTGTTGACATCTGTGATTTCCAATTCACCACGCGCCGAAGGCTTAATGGATTTTGCAACATCGACAATATCCTTGTCGTAGAAATACAACCCCGTTACCGCATAATTTGATTTTGGCTGAGCCGGCTTTTCTTCTAAACTCAGGGCATGGCCATGTTCATCAAATTCCACTACACCATAGCGTTCCGGGTCGGACACATAATAAGCAAAAACTGTCGCGCCGTCTTCCATAGATGCAGCACGCTGTACCGATTGAGCCAAGTCTGAGCCATAGTAAATATTATCTCCCAGCACCAATGCGCAACCTTCACCATTGATGAAATCCTCACCAATCAGAAAAGCCTGTGCCAATCCATCCGGACTAGGCTGAATTGCATAAGAAATACTTATCCCTAACTGACTGCCATCCCCTAGCAAATTCTTAAAGGATTCATTATCCTGCGGCGTTGTGATAATCAAAATATCCTTAATCCCAGCCAGCATTAACGCACTTAGCGGATAATAAATCATTGGCTTGTCATAAACAGGCATCAGTTGCTTGGAAACCACTCTCGTTAATGGATACAAACGAGTACCCGAACCGCCTGCCAAAATAATCCCTTTTTTTATCAAAAGAAAACACCTCCATGCATTACGTCAAAGTTCCCAATACCAGCACAAAAATTCAAATCATTCTCTTTTTTTGCAACAACAACTCTATATCCTGCCAACAACCACTATCATAAATCTGTATAATAACTCTTTCACAAAATTGAATCGCCAAACAACAAAATAAAGCACCATAATGCAAACAGATGCTATAAATCTCAACAACACTATTAAAAGATTCATTCTTATCAAAAATATAGAATCCAATGTCACCACCAAAATATATCCTAATAATGTGGCAATATATGTCCCATAGATTCATCGCAAAATCTGATTTTGACCTGTTAATCTCGGCTGAAAAGATCTCTGGTAAATACCTTCTCACGAACATCATCCAGTGCGTCATTCCAGCGGTTAGCGACAATCACATCACTACGTTCCTTGAAATCATCCAAATTATTGACTACTTCAGAACGGAAAAAATTATCTGCTTTTAAGGTTGGTTCATAAACAATACAGGGAATGCCCTTTGCCTTGATTCGCTTCATAATCCCTTGAATAGCACTCGCACGGAAGTTGTCCGATGCCGTCTTCATGGTAAGGCGGTAAATACCTACCACCTTCGGTTGTTTTGCAATAATTGCTTCGGCAATGAAATCCTTACGAGTACGATTTGCTTCCACCACTGCACCAATAAGATTCTGTGGCACATCTCGGTAGTTGGCCAACAGCTGCTTCGTATCCTTCGGCAGGCAATAACCTCCATAACCAAAGGATGGATTATTATAAAAATCACCAATGCGCGGATCAAGACTAACACCACGAATAATCTCACCAGAGTCGAGGCCACGAAATTCCGCATAAGAATCTAATTCGTTGAAGTAAGCCACTCGCAATGCTAAACAAGTGTTAGCAAAAAGCTTAATAGCTTCAGCTTCCGTAGAACCTGTGAACAATATGGGAATGTCCTTTTTTACTGCACCTTCTGCCAAGAGTCCGGCAAAAACCTTCGCCCTATCCGACCGTTCCCCTACAATAATCCGTGAAGGATAAAGATTGTCGTAAAGAGCTTTCCCTTCCCGCAAAAATTCTGGTGAGAAAATAATATTATCGGTCTTGTAACGTTTCTTAATTTGCTCTGTATAGCCAACTGGAACAGTGGATTTTATCACCATCACAGCCTGCGGGTTGATTTCCAAAACTTCCTCAATCACCGTTTCCACTGAAGATGTATCAAAGAAATTCTTATCCGGATCGTAATTAGTTGGTGTGGAAATAATCACAAAATCTGCATTATGAACAGCATCTCCCACCTCCAATGTAGCACGAAAATTCAGTTCACACTGTGCCAAAAATGCTGAAATATCCTCATCCACGATTGGTGACACACCATGGTTTAACATCTTCACCTTCTCCGGCACGATATCTAACGCTACCACTTCATTATGCTGTGCCAACAAAATACCATTAGACAACCCTACATATCCTGTACCTGCAATTGCAATTTTCAAAAAAATAACCTCTTTTCACAAAGCCATTCTTAATAGCAAACAAAAAATTCAAGCGTCATGAAACACTAATACTTTATCTTATAAATATTTATTTCTCAAATAATTTGCAGTTTCAATAATTCCCTTACTAAAAGATACTTTACTTATATCAACACCAAAAGTCGATTTATACAAACTAATATCCAAATAATTTACAGGAACATCAACACTTCTAGCAGGTAAATGATTTATCGAAACTTTAGTATTCAGAGTTTCCGATATAATATTTAGCAATTGATTTAAGCTTACACCTTTTCCGCTGCCAACATTAAATATTTTTTCATCACTTTCCAAACAAGAAATATTTATTACTGCATCAATCACATCCGATATATATACATAATCTCTAACTACAGAACCATCACCATAAAGATTTATATTTTCCCCTTGTATCGCCTTATATATAAATGTTGTCACAGCGCCCAATTTGCCGTTTGGACGTTGGTACGGTCCATAAGGATTTGCTAATCTAATTATCTTATAATCTATTCCATACATACAATTATATAAGTAAAATAGCTTTTCAATTGCTAATTTTTGAAAGCCATACGAATTTATTGGATTTGTTTGAGCAGACTCTTTTATAGGACAATTTATTTCTTTCCCATACACTGTTCCTCCCGAAGAAATAAAAATCACTCTTTTTATATTCGTATTTTTACAGTCTTCTAATAAATTTGCGGTGAATATCAAATTATTACGAATTTCCTCTGCAATATTTTGATTTGATGTTGTTGGCGTCGATGAACTAACTAAATGATAAACGATATCTACATTTTTCATTAAATCATCATATCTTTCTTTATCATTAAATTGTCTTTCTACAAACTTAACATTTTTCAAGCCAAACTTCTTTATACTATCAAAATAATTCATATCTTTGTCTACTAATGTTATAAAGTTTTTCTCATCTAAACTCAACCTCAACAACAAATTAGTTCCTATAAAGCCTGCAGCTCCCATAATAATAATGTTCACTATCTATTCACCTCAAACTTTTTCCAAAAAGTATCTTTCATGTATTTTCCTGGTTTGCAATCAAACTCTCACAAAAATTCTTAACATTATGTTCTGTATTGAAGCGTTCATTCCATAGATCAAATGCGTTATTCATCATTTTAAAATACTGGTCTTTTTGCATAAATTTATCAACAATTTTTTTTGCTAAATCATCTAATTCTTTTGAAGAAACCTTCTCTTTTTCAATTAAGAATCCATTTTTATCATTTACTATGTCTGCATTCCCTCCAACATTTCTAGCCACACATGGAATTCCCATAGATAAGGCTTCCATTATCGAAACAGGAACTCCCTCAGAATCACTCATATTTACAAAAAAATCAACATCATGTTCTTTATAGATTTTATATATTTCTTCTTCCGATACTCTTCCTGTAAAAAAAACTTCTGTTTCATCCAAATATAGACGTGCCATATCTTTTATCTCTTCAAATAATTCACCATCACCAATACATATCCATTTCTTCTTTATATCCCTTAACGATGGACTTGCCAACAATGAAACTATTAAATCTAGTCTTTTCCTTTGTATCATATTAGAGCATGATGCAAATACTATTTCTTCCTTATTGATGTTGTACTGCTTTCTAATATTAAAATTCCTTGTCCCTAAATATGACAAACAATATTCTGCATGTCCCTCACATGAATAATTTTTCTCTTGATAATATTTAAGACTATCTCGACTTGAAAAATAAATTCTATCTAAATTTCTATCAATATATCTTCTAAAAGGTAGATAATTAAAAGAATTTTCCTCCTCATACAAATCATATCTGTGCGTTCTGGAAATAATTTGCTTAATATTCCCCCGTCTATTTTCATTAAATTTTGCTATAGCAAATGCAGGTCTTGACAACCAAAAAGAGTATAAGTATATTTCTTTATTTTTAGAAATTCTTTTCGTTACATATTTCCCCATTATTAACGAAAACCATTCATAATAATACATATATGCAATATTTTTCAAATTTAGTCTTCCCGTTTTTTTCAAGAAGCTCATTTCTTCAATAATATTTTTGTTAAGCAGATTACAACACAGCATCTTGAAATTATCAAAAGATAATTGTTTTTCTAAAATAAAATCATAATTAAATTTATATTTATCTGCCAGTTTATCACACTCCAGTTTATCTTCATCTCCATATGATAAAACATAAACAGAATCAAAATATTTCCTCATCACAACAATTTCGTTAATAAAAAACGGAAAATTTATTTTCCCAGTTACATATATTAACTCTTTCATACTTTTCGCTCCTGTATCATTTCCCCAGAAATTATTAACATGAGTTTATTCTTAAAAAGATAGAATAATAAAAAAAATGTACATACTGAAGTCAAGAAAACACCAATAATCATTTCTAAAGAATTCACAAATGTATCTCCATAAATAACCGTTTTAAAAAACATAAACGCGGCGACAACCACAAAAACAATCATCAGTGTAAACAGCAGGATAATTTTATCCATATACAATTTCATTTTTAAATCTTTCCTCACAAAAAAAATCTGTATATTCATATTAATAAACTCTGCTAAAACAGTTGTTATAGCAGCAGCTTCAATCCCTATAATGGGAATCAATAAAACATTTAATGCGACATTACAAATAGCTGATGTAGTCGTCCCGACAAGACATCTCTTCTCTTTGCGATTAAGAATTAAAATACAATTAGATGTAATCGATGCTAATAAAGCAAAAATAAGCGAAACGCTTAGTATTTGCAAAGTATACACTCCTTCTAAATACTCATTTCCCCCAACCACAATAATTATCGATTTACTCAGCAGAAAAATCATTGTAGTGCAAGGAAATATAAGCATAATCATTACATTAGTAACTCGAGCTAAACTTTTTTTATAATTCACATTATCCTTTGCTAAAATGTATGCTAATCTTGGAACAGTTACCATTAATGCAGCATTTATCAAATACTTAATCATGTTATATATTTTTGATGAAAAACTATATACCCCCACTTCACTGTCTGACATGTATAAACCTAACATTGTTATATCACTATTCACATAAATCACAGTTGCCAAGGAATTGATAAACAAAATAAATAATGGACTGAAATATCTTTTTATATTCAATTGAAAATTTACTTTTAACTTTATATATTTACGAACATATATAAGATTGACTATATTCCCTCCATAAGATGCCAAAGTCAATATCATACAGTACATAGAAACATCTTGGGGCGAATCAACAAATAAGATTATTGCTATCAGAGCTATCACTTGAATAACAACATAACGAATGGTTATATACAGATAATCTTCATATATTGTATTTATCCAATCTACCCCAACAGCAGTCAATATAATGCTAAGGCTTTGAATGCAAATCAATTCCCTATAATCATATACTTTACCATTCAATAATACTAACAAAATGAGCAAGGTCATCGCTATCAGTGTTGTAAATATATTAATGGTAAATAAATCAGATACCAATTTTTCAATTTTCTGCCGATTGTTACGAATCCTCGATCCTTCTCGAACCGCATAAATATTGATACCAAAAGTAGATATCAATAAAAAATAACTAATGATTGATGCTGAAAAACTATATCTTCCAAACTCTATATTTCCTAAGATTCTTGACACATATGGAAATGTAACAAGCGGAAAAATAACACTCATTCCCTGTCTAGCAGTATTTAAAAGCGCATTAATCTTTATTGAGCTACCCATTAAATAAATTTCTCTTTCCCATTTTCATTATCGACCCTTTCATATTTAACAAAAACCTTATACCCCAACACTGCTATACCTATCTGAACAAACGCACCAAAAGAAATCATATTACCGCTATATTGTACAATTGAGGAGCATACTAACCAGTAATACAAATAGCCATAAGCAATAATCCATTTATAATTCTTCCGTAATTCTTGATATTTTATTTTCTTATAGTATATCCACGAGAACAAAGTTGAAATCAAAGAAACAAATACATACATTCCAAAATATCCAAAATCGTGAATTGGTCTTCTGAAGAACGTATAGACATTACTATACAACATTCCTATCCGTCGAAACTCAAGATTGTATTTGGTAGAAGTTTCTGCCAGCCCCAAGCTTGACAATATTTTTTTTACACTAAACAGAGCCTCTTCCCCCCAAGAATCACAAACAGTAGGATTCTGCAGATAATCATTCAGTAAAAAAATAGAGCTACCTACATAATCTGAAATATAATCAAGTAGTGAAAGGCCAGTTTCTCGACCTAACATCTCAAGTGAATAATAAAAACTTGGTGCGCTGACAAAAAAAATAATTAATCCCATCCGAATATATTTCCACGAGAGATTTTTATTCCACCCATACTTCATATGCCAACAAATATAATAAAAAATCAACAACGCAGATCCCATCTTTAATATTCCAGTTCTTCCCGCCCCCATCATTGATGGCAAAATAGATAGAACAATTATTGTTGTATATTGTATTTTTAATACCATTGTCAGTTTTTGATCGACAATGTTTTTCATAAACAAGAATGCAAATAAGTAGCCGAACCCTGACACAAATCGTAAAAGAACGTTTATATACTCGTTGACAATAGCCCCCTCACCATTTTCCAGATTATTGATTGCCATAACTCGATATGCATGAAAATAACTGGATATATCTGTAATATTTCCACCAACTATGCCCATAATATCGTGAAAATACGCATAGATAGCAATACCTTCAAAGATTATAATTCCTTTCAATATCCAATTTGATACAAGCACTAATTCATTAGAGCACTGTTTATAATTAACATGTCTACTTTTTAGTTGCTCACAAAACACATAACGAAAAACTATTTCAGCAATAGAAAAACTCAATATTCCAGTTATAATTACTAAAGCTGTATTTAAACTAAAGCTCATACTCCAGTTATCTATATTAAAAAGTGCAAAAATCGTACTAAGTAAAAACATTATACAAAGCACACAGGAAGGTGACATAATATCATATCCTGAAAAGTAGAACGAATATAAAAGGATCAACCATTCAGCAATAATCAATAATATTAGATTTTCCATAGTATCATCCCAAACGCAACGAATTATCTTTCATAATCTTTATAAACTCACGACAAGATTCCAACAAGCATCGATTAACAAATACACTTTTTTTATATTGATTGTCATATGTTGCATTAGTAGATGCATCTTCATGATGATTAACCTTTATCTTGGGGTAATACAGAAACATTAAATTCTCTCTCATTCCAAGATAATGAAGGATATATGATTCATAATACATGAATGTTTTAGAAAAGAAACATTCATCATGTTTCTTGATATACTTTGATGAAAAAACATAAAAAGATCCATGAAGTACTTTTCCTATTTGTATATCTTTATAATTAGCATTTTCAATTTGTTCTATTTTTTTACACGAACCAAAAAGGTATTTTATTTTCAGTAGAAAATGAAACTTATTTTTCAGACATAGTATTCTCTCCGACTTTCTTAATTCTTCTATCGAAAAATTACGTTCTCTTTGAGGATTTTGATGATAATTCAATCTTGTAGAATATATATCAGGGCCCAAGATGTCAAAATGATACTTGCTATAAGCCGCATCTAATAGCTCTTCAAAATCATCTTGAAGGACCTCTACATCACTGTTTAAGACCACAATATAATCTGGATTCATTTTTTTCGCTACGTTGTATCCTAGATTATTTCCTTTTGCAAACCCACTATTTTTTTTACTTAGTATAATTCGTACATTATTATCACCATCGAACTCTTCCTTCAGTTTACATCCACTATTATTCGGAGATGCATTATCCACGACTATTATCATAGAATCCTTATTGCATCTCTTTATGGATTTAATACATTTTTTAGTCTCATCAATTGCTTGATAATGTAATATAACATAACAAATCATTTCAACAGATCCTCTAGAACTGAAATATTATTTCGTGTTATTTTCATATAACCATTTTCCTTAGTAATATATTCAAATAAGTGTCTATATGATTCCAAATATGACATCAGCATCTTATCATTCAATTCATCCATCTCGCACTCATGACGGTTTCTCTTTTTTATTCCTTCAAAGCAAATACTTATAGGGACATCTAGATAAACAGGTTTAACGTTTATCATCACATCTTTAATACAAACTAATAGCTTATATACAGTTTCTTCTGTATATCCAAAATTCACAGCCATAGAAACGACCCTATGAATCAAACCTTCTGCCATCCGCATATTTTTCACATACCTATATATGAAAGCTAAGGCAACGATACTGTCAACATAAGTTTCAACAGTTCGATCAATATAGATTGCATAATTCCTTTCGTTTTTTACACATTTTATAAGGTTACGTTTCAGTTTAATTGAGCTAAATGTATATAAACTCATCTTCTTTACCCAACTTATTATTTTCTTCTTAGCCCAATTATTTGACATTGCTATCGTTTTGTCTTCTCCAGTAACGGCCTTTATCGCGTACGTTTTCCCGCATCCTGGGCAACCATATAATTCAACGATCATATAAGAATCCTCAATTTATTTACTAAAAGATACTAAAAACATTTTAAATAATATATTCATTGGTTACTTTTTACCTTTATATTTTTCACCAATAAACATCAACCACTTAGCCCTTACTAATTTTCACATCTTATTTCAATCGAAACACCTTAATACAACCCCACCAACATATATGCCACACAGATGTGAATACAGACAAATTCTCTATATCACGATACAACTTCCAAGTATATTTCACTAAAGACCACTTGTTTCTTGATATAGAATTATTACGAAGTCTATACTTCATTAAAACTTCATTCCATCCATATATATACTTTTCTTTTTTTAACATAGCCAACCAGAGAGCATCGTCATTACGTTTGCGAATATTAGGCACTTGAAATTTCCCCATTTTACTTACATCGTACATAACGGTGGAGTTTCCCACAGGACAATCAAGAAGCAAGCGATTATAATCCGTCTTAGGAATCGCTTGAAGGACTTTGGGAATCATTTCTCCTTCTTCACTCATATGCTGATAGGAGGTACTAGTAAACGCATAATTATTTTTTTGCATAAACTCCAATTGTTTTTCTAACTTGTCTGGCATCCATAAGTCATCACTATCAAGGAATGCCATATATTGTCCTGTAGCCAATTCCATTGCCTTAGTTCTAGCAACAGCAGCTCCACTATTTTCTGCAAGGCAATGATATTTTATTCTTTTATCTTTCTGCAGATACTTTTCTACTACACTTTTGGTATCATCAGTCGAGCAATCATCTACAATTATCATTTCCCAATTCGTGTATGTTTGTTGCTGTACTGATTCAATGGTTTCTCCAATAAACCTACCGCAGTTATATGTGGGTGTAATAATTGATACTAATCCTTTTACGCACATCTAAAATTCATCTATCCTTTACTAAATATTCCTTTCTTTAAGCCACAGCTCCTAAAGTTTGAAGCATTATTTTTATATCTTCAAATACGCCTTGATTTGCAAGCCCCTTATAATTCCATTGCATCTTCTCTGGCAGCACCTTGGTTATATAAACTTCATCTGCATTATCTGCCTCAGATAAAAGTCGTTCTTCATCTTTATACTCGATACTGGCTTCACTGGTTACCCCCGCCGGCAGGAGAAGTGTTGCATACATTTTCTCGGTATAGTGCTCAACGTATCTTGGCACTTCCGGACGCGTTCCAACAAAGCTCATTTCACCTTTTAAGATATTAATCAACTGTGGAATTTCATCCAAACGACAGGCTCTTATTTTTTTACCAACTTCAGTTACCCGCATATCCGCATTAGTGGTTACCTGACTGCCCAAGGACTCCGCATTTTTTACCATAGTACGGAATTTATAGATACGGAACTTCTTCCCATAGCGTGTTACACGCTCCTGACGGAAGAAAACTTCTCCTGCAGAATCGCATTTTATCCAAATTGCTATGACGAGAAATATTGGAGATAAAATCAACAGCAGGACTACTGCTAAGACTTTATCCAGCAGAAATTTTGCCGCCAGACTCATTTTGTGTTTTGCCAAATAATCGTAGTAGGGACGAACCTGCTCATTTTGCATTTCTTTGGGCAGTTCTTCCCATTTGCGCAGAATCATGCATTCACTTCCTGATAAACTTCCTTGAAATTCTCGATAATAAATTCTACATCCTCATCCGTAAGCTTGGTATGCAGCGGCAGGGTCACTTCATTCTTATACTGCTCATAGGCATGCGGATAATCTTTGATGTCAAAACCTAAATTCTTATAAGCCGTATGCATGGGCAGCGGCTTATAATGAACATTGGTAGCAATGCCGCGTTCTGCCATTTTGGTGATGAAATCATTTCTTGTGATTTCATCTTTCCCCAACAGACGCAGGATATAAAGATGGCCACTGCTCTGATGTTCTGCCGTATAGTGGTCAAGCACCTGCACATTGAGTTCTTTGAACGCTTCGTTATATTTGCCAATAATCTCTTTGCGGCGTTCAAGCATTGCCGGATAGCGTTTCATCTGCACAAGGCCCAGTGCTGCCATGATATCGGTCATGTTGCATTTGTACCACGGGCCTTTGATATCGTATTCCCAGGCACCGAGTTTTGTCTTAGCCAATGCATCCTTGGACTGACCGTGCAGGCTCAACAGCTGGTACTGATGATAGATTTCCTCATTGTCGATGCCGTCAATGTTCTTCCAGACCACAGCACCACCTTCAGCTGTGGTGAAGTTCTTCACCGCATGAAAGGAGAAACTGGTGAAGTCGGCCACAGAACCAATGGGCTGACCTTTCCAGCTTGCACCGAATGCATGGGCGGCATCTGCGGTGATGGCTATTCTGCCCATTACTTTCTGAATTTCGTTGCTTGGCTGGAATAAGTTTTTCTTTGCCTCTACAATGCTCTTCAATTTGGCATAGTCACAAGGTACACCGCCCAAGTCTACGGGGATAATGGCCTTGGTTTTCTCCGTAATAGCATTAGCTAAAGCATCATAATCCATTTCAAAGGAATCTTTTGCGGTATCGACAAGGGTAATTTTTGCGCCTACATGGTCGATTACACTGGCGGATGCCGTGTAAGTGTAGGCACTGGTGATTACTTCATCACCTGCGCCAATGCCTAATACTCTTAAGGTCAGTTCCAGCGCTGCGGTAGCAGAATTCAAGCAGACGGCTTTGCTGGTATGGCAGTATTCGGCAATTTCGTTTTCGAGTTTTTTCGTTCTTGGGCCGGTCGTAATCCAGCCGGAACGCAGAGCATTGGCTACTTCTTCGATTTCTGCTTCCGTTATGTCGGGAGGAGAGAAACTAATTTGACGGGATTTCATAATTTTATTTCCTTCTTTCATTCATACTCTCAAGCTGCTTGCTTTTATATGTTGGTATCATGTGTTTGAGCGTTTCTAGGATAATCTGCTTGTCCGTGGTTTCTTTTAAGGTTTGCAGGCTTGCCTTTAGGTCTTGCTCGTCCAAGGGCTGGATATGTGCCTTGAAGATTTTCTTGTGTTTGGTACTGGTTGTACCCTCTTCACTGGTTAAGAGTTCTTCGTAGAGCTTTTCACCTGGGCGAAGGCCAGTGTAAGTTATCTTGATGTCCTTGCCCGGTGTAAAGCCATGAAGTCTTATAAGGTCTTCGGCCATATCCTTAATTTTTACAGGCTTGCCCATATCGAAGAGGAATACTTCGCCGCCTTCGGCCTGACTGCCGGCCTGCAGAACAAGCTGAACCGCTTCGGGAATAGTCATAAAGAAACGTGTCATATCCTTGTGGGTGACAGTTACCGGGCCGCCGGCAGCAATCTGTTTTTCGAAAAGCGGTACTACACTGCCACGGCTGCCTAAGACGTTGCCGAATCTGACCGTTACGAACTTGGTGTTGCTGTGTTGGTTGATTTCCTGCAGTACCAGCTCTGCCGTACGCTTAGTTGCGCCCATTACGCTGGTGGGATTAACTGCTTTATCCGTGGAAATCAACACAAAGATTTCCGCATGGTTTGCGTCGGCTAGTTCAGCGACATTCTGTGTGCCAAACACGTTGTTGCGAATGGCTTCGTCCGGCTGGATTTCCATTAAGGGAACGTGCTTATGGGCAGCAGCATGGAATACAACCTGTGGCTGGAACTTCTGGAAGATTCGTGCCATGCGTTCCTTGTCGGTGATATTGGCAATAACTGTATGATAGGTCTGCTCCGGGAATTTGCGCTTGAGTTCCTGATGGATTTCGTAGATGCTGTTTTCACCACGGCCTAACAGGATGATTTCCTTGGCCCCTACGCGGCTGATTTGGCGGCTGATTTCAGAACCAATGGAACCGCCTGCGCCAGTAATGAGTACCGTCTTGCCTGCGATATAGTTGGTGATTTTCGCAAAATCCAAATGAATGGGGTCGCGGCGCAAAAGGTCTTCCAAACGGATTTCGCGCATTTCCCCTATATTGGTTTCATCCGTCACCATTTCATAGATGCCCGGCATAATGCGTACCTTGGCGCCAGTCTG
>CACZIV010000036.1 GCA_902781305.1 Pseudoselenomonas ruminantium | reverse complement strand
CAGACAAAAGGATTTCTATACTTCGATATAGAAAGAGAAAATATACTATCCCTGTTTTACATTACTACAGGGAGTTTACACAGAATTTGGGACAGCCCCACCTTTGCCAGCCATTATGGGCCTAACCAACCGCTTGCGTTTTGTGTTTTATCTATGTCTACATTTGCTGCCATAGAATTTGCGTTTTCGGTGTCCCCCATTACATTAGCTGCCATAGAATTTGCATTACTGTCATGGAAGCCAGGACGGGGACGTTTCTTGCTCCCACCGGGATTGCAGCGTCCACCAGATACCTTATCCATTTCCATATCATCCATCTTGTTCTTATTCATCTCATCCATTTTATTTTCCTCCTCACATCTTTGCGTGTTGTTTTCCTGCTTTCTGTTATATCCCCGAAGTTCATTGCTCGGGGATTTTAATGTCTCTAGGTTACAATTAATCTGGATATATCTTTGCTGTTTCTTTTTCCGGATAGATCTTTTCTTTATCTTGTTTTTCGAATGCTTTGAAATCCGGTGGGGTTCTTGTAACATAAACCGGAGGTACGTTAACTCCGCCACTCACCTTGTCCATTTCCCTATCGTCCAGCTTATTCATGAACTTCTTATCCATTTATTTTCCTCCCCACATCTTTGCGTGTTGTTTTCCTGCTTTCTGTTCTTTATATCCCCGAAGCAGGGAAAGTGTTATGGTTTTTTTTGCAAAAATTTCTTCTCTCTATATACGCACTAAGCCCCAGGGCAGATGATGTTTTTCCGCAGCGTTTGACAAGCCTGTCTAAGCGAAGGAAAATACTGCCAGCTCCCGCGGGCGCCTTTATACCTCGATGTAATGCAGAATACATACAGCACAACCTAAGCCCCGGGGCAGATGATGTTTTTCCGATGCGTTTGGCAAGCCTGCCTAAGCAAAGGAAAAAGATTATCTGCCCCGGGGCGCCTTAATGCCTCGATGTAATTTTAGAACTTATACGCTACCGACACGCCGCCGCTGATGCCGCGTTTCTTGCCGGCAAACCCATGTACAAAGAGGTCAAGTCCCCAGCGGCTTTCGCCCGGTACAATCTTTGCACCGATTTCACCAAAGACGCTGCCACCGCCGATATCTGCACTGCGGATGGATGCGCCATCTACACGGCCCGTGGCTTCACCGCCGAATTCGTGCTCATAGGCCAGACCGCCGTAGAAGTTCCATTTCTCCCGCTTCACGGTATAACGGCTGCCAACACGGAGGACATTGCTGTTCACCGCGTCGAGGTCATAATGGTTGCCGGCCGCATCAAAGTTTACACCATTGCGGCGGTTGAAGAAATACTTGCCATAGACATCCACCGTCCGGCCTTTGCCGACAGCGATTTCCCGGCCTACGCCAAAATGGAGGCCCCAGTAGCCGGCACTGGTATTGTAGCCCGACGAATTCCCCGCCGCATCCCGCAGGACATTGCGGGCATCATCTTTGACATTGCCGCCACGGAGGCTGCCTTCTACATAGAAGCCCGTGGGTGCCTTCCACTTCGTCAGCACACCGCCGCCCGTATAGTGCATGGAACCGTCGCCGCGCTCGGCGCCATTATGCGTGGTATAGTTGCCGCGTCCATATTCAAAGAACACGCCGTATTCAAAGCTGCCACGTTTCTTCTCATTCTTATGGCCGACGGCCAGAATGGCATTCCAGGTATTGGTATCCACATGGCTGCCCGTTTCCTGTCGGTTGGTGCCGCCGCCAAACTGAGCATAGACTGCCACACCATCACTGCCGGTATTTTCGGACTGTCCCAGGCCGGCTGCGGCATTGCCGATAAAGCTGTTGCCTGCCGACAGTGCTGCCACGGAAGCCATCGCCCCCATCACCGTGTTATGCGCTGCTTCCGTAGCGCCTGTGCGCGTTTCCGTGGTAAAGAGCAGATTGCCATTTTCCAGCGACGCTTTGCCCTTGCCTTTGAGCCCGGAGCCTACCTGATATTCCTCACCGGTGATTGTGCCTGCGGTGGAACCAAAGTTCTCTACCAGCACCGTGCTCTTGCCCGCTTCCTGCGTTTCCAGATTGGTGAACTTGATCTTGCTCGTATCGACTGCCGCGCCTTCAAAGCTGACATTGCTCAGTGTCGTGTTATGGTCGAGGACTGCTCCCGTATCTTTCCATTCCACATCACCAAAGGTCAGGCTCGTGGCCGTATTGGCTGCCGTGGTGTAGGTAATGCTGCTGCCACTTTGCCCAATACTGCCCAAAATCTGACCATCAATGCTGATGCCGCTGGCCGCCGCCAGTGCAGCATTTTGGTAATTGGTCGTCTGCATGTTCTGCGGGAGAACGAGATTCGGCAGGGTGTCATTGGCCGCCAGCAATGTCATGCTGTCCCCGGCCTTAACCTCCAAGGGGCTGGCAAAGGTGACGGCAAATTTGCTGCTGTCCAGCTGGGCACCGGCATAGTTATAACTTGCCCCGTTCCGGGCAAGAACCGTCGTATCCTTGACAAAGGCCGTTTCCGTAAGCGCAATCCCCTTGACGTTCCGACGCTCTGCCACATACTCAATGGCGGATTTATCTTCCTTCACGCGCACGCCGCTGCTCTTTGTCCCGGTCAGGCTCACACTGCCGGTCTGCGCGCCCTTTTCACTTTCCGTAAAGGCCGTGTCCGCATAAGCATTGCTGCCGGTTACCGTTGCCTTGGCAAAATCAAAAGTCGCATTCTTCGTCAGAATATCCGTCGTGGTGCCGGGCAGGTTCTTCATGCCATCTGTGCTGACGGTGATGGTATCCGCAGCTTTCCAGCCAGCCGGCACCGCACTGGCCGTCGTGCCGTTCCAGTTCGCCAGATCGATGCTTGCCAGCGAGGAGGTTTCCGCATAATAGGTCAGCTTCTTGCCATCATCGCTCTTTTTGACGCCGCCGTATTTCGTGCCGGAAAGGGTCACGCCATTATCCATATTGGTCGAAAAAGCGCCGGAGGTATAAGCCCGCTCACCGGTGACTTCCCCGAAGAAGTTCGCCGTATCCGCGGTCAGAATCACCTGCTCCGCAGCTGCCGGCGCGGCAAAACTGCCCGTCGCTACCGGGATATTCGTGCCCGTGACACCGGACACGGCTGCCGCGGTGCCATCCCAATTGGCCAGGCTGATGCCCTCCTTGCTGGCCACGGTATAAAGCACATTCTTGTTGCTGTTGGCCGTATCCAGCGAGACGGTATGGGTGAGGGTCTTGCCATAAGTGGTTCCATTGCCAAAGTCAATATCGCCGCTGTTTACCGATTTGACCACCTGGCTGTTATGTTCCGCCGTCAGATTTGCCGACTGGCCATCATAATATTTCAGGGACAGCTTGTCAAAATCATGCTCCGTCCCAGAGGCCAGGAGCGTCATGGTGCCGTTTGTCGCAGCTGCCTGCACATTGGCCGCCTGCGAGATATCCAGCGCACCGATATTGGTGAATTTATTGGCCGTGAGCACCGTGCTGCCCGGATTCCAGGCCGTATCTGCCGCCAAAACGATGGTCTCGAAATTGCCCACCGTCTGGCCCACGGTGTTCACGCCGGAGATATTCAGCTGATTGCCCGTATAATTGCTGTTATTGCCGCCATAGACGCTGCCGCCAATCGTGTCATTTTTCAGCGTGACCACATTGCCCGTGGCAGCGCTATTGCTATTGCTGAAGCCGCCATAAACATTACCGGTAATCGTCGTGCCCGTAACGGCAACCGTATTATTCTTGGCTTCACCGCCGTTGCTATAGCCGCCATAGGCACTCCCATTCACCTTGGCATTGACGGTCAGGGTATTGCTGTCCGAGTTGCTCGTCCCCACCATGGCACGGCCACCGTACACATCACCCGTGACTTCCGCATCTACCGCGGTGGTGTTGCTCCCCTGCTTGAAAATCTCTGCATTGATGGACGTAGATGTACTATCCGCTGCGAAACGGTAGTTATAATTGCCAGCTGCCTGCCAGGTTTCCGATGCCGCCGACATGCCCGAGATGCCGTTCGTATTCCTGAGCACAGGATAAACAAGGCCTGTCGCGCCGATAACCGGGTCCGCCAGTTCCCCGGTCTTGGTAAGCGTTGCCCCGCCAAGCAAGGTCTCTCCCATCGTCAGCGTCAGCATCGGCGCAGCCGACAATTTGGAAAAATCAACCTGGATATTCTGGAAATTATGGATATTCTTGGCCGAAACGCCCTGCGTGGCCAATTTCAGCGTATTGTCCCCGCCGGTACCGGTGGTGGTGATATTCCCCACACTATAGAGGGCGCTGCCGTAGAGCCGCGCATCCGCGAGATCCAGCGTCGAAGCTGTGCCGGACAGCGCCACGGTATTTCCCGAAACGGTTGCGGCGACAACGGAACTGGAAGCTGCACTGCCCAAACCGCCCATGACATAGCCGGAAATCTTGCCGCCGGTGATTTCTACGATATTTCCCGTGGCAGTGGCCCCGTCGTAAGCAGCACCGCCGATGATGGCGCCGGGGATAAACGCACCGGTATACGAATTACTCCCTCCGGTAAAGGTACCACCGGATACCAGGACATGGTTGTTCGTAACCTTCGTATTGCTGCCTATGCCGGCACCACCGACAACACCGCCTGTAAGCGTGCCGCCTGTAAGTACAGCCCCATTGTCCGTTACCGTCAGGTTTGAAGAGACTTTCGAATCGAGCGCACCGGCAAAACCGCCGACCAGAGCAGTGGGCGAGGATGCCCCCACCGTACCGCCATGGACGGCCGCCTTGTTGCCGCTGACCGTCTGATTCGTCTCCCCGGTTGCATAACCGGCGGCAATGGCATTGCTCTCCACCGTTCCGCCCGAAATATCCACAAAATTATTCTTAGCATCGCCGCCATAACTGATACCACCGATAAGCCCGGATAAGGTTGTGGTATAACGGGAAATATTGACCGTGCCGCCTTTAATAATAACGCCATTGCCCTCGGCGTTATTCCCCATACCACCGGCCATCCCCTGCGTGACGGTTACGGATGTGCCGTCTTTCACCGTAAGCGTATTATTGCTGACGGTGCTGTCACCCCAGCCCCCGGCTATGATCCGGATATGGCTGCCACTGCTCTTCACGCCGTCCAATGTCAGGGAATAGCCATTCACCGCATTCGTCGCCGAATAACCGCCCCCCATAGTATACCAGTCATTCCAGGTACCACCCGTTATGATCAGCGATTTCGCACCAGTCGTACCGGCCACAGGATTCAAAACCGCCCCCGTTGGTGCAACAGCCGTAATGGTGACCATATCGTTGTTATCCTTGTTAATCAAGACATTTCTCGTTACGGACGTGCCCGTACCAGAGCCCGTACCAGATCCCGTACCTCCTCCTGTACCTGCTCCTGCGCCGGATGTCTCGGCGGCCAACGCCAGCGAGCCGCTGCTCAGATACACCGCCACCGCCAAAGCCAGCGCCGCCCCGGCTTTCCTGTTCTTCCTAAGAGGTGTCCCCCCCCCCCGAAAATTTTCGTACGCATAAAATAGACTCCTTTCATCCGTCAATACCTACATGCGATTTTGACTTTCTCCATTTTCAATCACCCAATAGAATGATTGGTTATTTATTTTCGACAAACACTTCCCCTTCTCCTGCAAAAAACAAAAATAAAAGACGCTTCAGGTGACCAAGCACAAAGAAGAGCCTCAGAATACACACAGCACGCACTAAGCCCCGGGGCAGATGATGTTTTTCCGATGCGTTTGGCAAGCCTGCCTAAGCAAAGGAAAAAGATTATCTGCCCCGGGGCTTCTTTATTCCCGCTGTTATACTAACTTATCGAGGAACATCCTTATTGGCTATGCTGTAATCTTAGAGCGGGCACTTGGTGGGGGGATTCAGATTTGGCTTGAATTTATTGAAAAAGCTCTTGAATCCGCTTGTAATTGAATCAATTGCATTCTCAATTTTCTTACCCAAATGATTTTCGCCGTTCTTAATGCCATCTACTCTCTTTTTTCTCCCGCCAGCTACCATGTCCAGTTCCATATCGTTCAGTTTATTCATGAACTTCTTATCCATTTATTTTCCCCTCACATCTTTGCGTGTTGTTATCTTGCTTTCTGTTCTTTATATCCCCGAAACAAGAAAGTGTTTAGGGAGATAGAAAATTTTTTTATTCACCAGAAACTATCTTTATCTTTCTGTTTCTCAACCCATTTGTGAGCTGCGTCTTTTTTCACCCACCACTCATCAAAATAGATTTCAACATCTCTTTCGTTGCTCTCATCGGAACATCTATGGGAACCCAGTACAAAACTTCCCTCCAGGACGTCACCGGGATGAAGCCGGTGCGGTTTAGCGTAATAATTCCGTACCCAGCCACAACTGTAGCCATGAAAACCGGATACCACCACGCTTTTATTCACAGCATTGTAATAAACTACCGTCGCCTTTTCCGCAAATGCACTGCTCGATAGCATCAACGTCAGCAAAAACAACAAGGGAAATACTTTTTTCAACAACATGATCCTCACTCCTTATCCTTATACCAATCGGCGTGTCCTCGCCGTAATGTATTCTGTTCTTTATATCCCCGAATCAAGGAAAATGTTTATTTATCTTGTTAAAAAATCCCGATTCTCACCTGCTTATTCAATGCTTCCTGTATTCTCTTATTGACCTCTTCTTCTTTAGGGTCTGCTTTTTCCTTTTTATCGCGCTTTGACCCATATTTCCTATCCCATTCATCCAAACTCTTTTTTGTCTTGTCAATGGGAATCGTCATAATTGGCGTAGTATTCAAAGCCGGTACTTTGGGCTGTTCGATATCCTTCTCGTCTTGTTTCTGTCCACCGGCTACCATGTTCAGTTCCATATCGTCCATCTTATTCATGAACTTCTTATCCATTTATTTTCCTCCCCACATCTTTGCGTATTGTTTTCCTGCTTTCTGTTCTTTATATCCCCGAAACAGGAAAGTGTTTATTCTTTTTTACAAAAAATTTTCCCTATAATATGCGCACAAAGCCCGCGGGAGCCGGTGGTGTTTTCCGCAGCTTTTGACAAGCCTGTCTATGGCGAAGGAAAATATTACCGGCCCCGCGGGCGCCTTAGTACCTCGATGTAAACAAGAATAAATTTATTTTTCCGCCGCCAGTTTCCGCTTCACCCGCGCCGGCACAAACTTCCAGAACTCGCTCTCCGCCGCCGGCATCTCCGCTTCCCGCTCGGCCGCCAGCTGCTCATCGAGCCGTGCATAAGCCTCCTTCATGGCCTTTTCCCGCGCCTCTCCCCGGGCCCGCGAAAGCTTTCCATGCTTTTCCTGCACATACTCCTCATGCGGAATCTGCGGACTGTACGAAAACTCAATCGCCCGCTTCAACCAGGCCGCCGGATAACGGATTTCCTTGCTGAACATCTCATACCAGAGCACCGCCAGCTCCCGGTCCACCATGTAAAGGCCATACCGCTTGACCAATTCCCGGATGGCATCCGGCGTAATATGACATCTTGACCCATGAAAAATACAGCTTTCCAGCGTTATATCACCCATTTATCCGCACCGCCCTCTCCCTCATCAACACCGCATACAGCCGTAAACGGCCTGTCCCACGGGTCAGCCAATTCCCGCGCCGACAGCGAACGCCGCCCCGCCGAAAAGCCCATTTCCCGCAGCCTTTCATAACAAATGGTATAACTGAGCGTCCGGTCATAAGGCGCACGCGCCAGATGACGCCGCAGAATAAGCCCCTGCTTTTCCAGGCTCTGCGCCGCCCGCTTGATGGCCGACCCCGACACGCCCAGCTGCCGCGCCCACTCATCCAGCGTATTATAGACCCAGAAATGACCATCCACGAAATGACCCGACCGCTCCAGCCAATAATCAATCTGTGAGAGCAGCATAGACTCCATCCGCCCGATTTGTGCGGCCATCTCCACATGAACCACCACCACACGGCCGTTTCCCCTAATCATAAATCTTCCCCCATAAACCGGTGCAGACGCCGCAGCGTCACACGCATATAATGCAGTTCTTCCGAACGGGCAAACATATTCTCATACAAAAGCTCCCGTCCGGCCACCAGCTTTGCCCGTACCGAAGAAGCCGACTCCCGCAGCTGCAGCTTTTCCCCCGAAATAAAGGTCACCACGGCCTGTTCTTTTCCCTCAACCCTGCAGATGCGCGCGACGTTCAAAAAAGCCATGACCCCGTGATTGCTGTTGACTGCCCGCCGATGACGCACCGGCATCAAAATGAGCGGTAAACCGATTTCATAGAAATCCACATGCAGATTTTTCTTCTTCAACTTCCTTCCTCGCAAGAGACGCAATCGGGCCAGGCTCTTGCCCCGCTCGGCCGCCAGCTTATCGAGCACCATATCCACCTTACAATTCGGATACAGTTCCTCGGTGCCATCACTGCGCTTAATCACCGCAGCAAAACTGCCACAGGCGGTATCCACCTCATAAAGCGCATCAATCCCCTTACTTGAGAGCAACAATTTTCTTTGATTAATCTGCATGTCTTACACCTCTCATTCTTTTTTCTGTGGAAACTTGTCTCCTCCACACACCCCAAATGATAAACTATGCTATTTTCCGTGTCAATAGTTTTTTATTATTTTATGTTACACTGTTGCACGTTTTATATTTATTCATATCGGTTTTTCCTTCTCAAAACATTTGTCCATGTTCAAAACACAGGCAAATACCCTGCATTCCTGCATAAATATACAGTTTTCCCGGAGTTTACCTTTTCTTTTAACAGTCTATGGTATCATCTTATGTTATAGGTGAGGTCAAAACGGCAAATCGATTGTCTCTGTTCGCACTTTTGGAACAGGTCAAAAAAAACTTCAGTCCGGAGGTTGATTTTCCCCGGGCTGAAGTTATGTATAGGAGTGTAAGGGCAAGGCGCCGCCCCAAAGTCAACATTTCCCAAGACAAAGGAGGAGTTTCATTATGACACAGCGTACAAATCCCGCCACCAAACTGCAGGTAAAGGTCATCACCGGCACGAACAGCCAGGGCAAAGATACCATTGCCACCCGTTCCTTTACCATGAACCCGGAACTTGCCGACGAGGACATCCTGTCCATCGGCCGCAAGCTCTCCCGCCTGCAGAACCTGCCCGTGCAGGGAATCTGCCGTCAGGACACCGCCGGCCTTGCTGAAGTACACTAAATTAACCCCGTCTAATGAAAAAGGAGGAACAGACCATGAAATCGATGTTAAAAATGATTCTTTCCCTGGAAAACGGCAAAAGCACGACCCTTTCCCTGGCCAATCCCCGTCCCGATTTGACGGAGGCCGAAGCCATGGAGGCCCTCGACGAAATCATCACCAAAAAGGCCCTGCTTGTCGGCGGCAGCTTCGTCGCAGCCGTCAAGCGCATCTACATTCAGGATGTGGATGACAAGGCACTGGCTTAAAGCCATGGAGCAGCCCATCCTGACCGCCGTCTCCGCCGTAGGCTTCCCCATCGTGGTGACGTTCTATCTGTTGACCACCTTCCAGCGGTCAATGGACAGACTCACCAGCCAGTTGGGGGAACTTACCCGAGAACTGCAGCGGATAAAATAGTAAAAAATGCGCTAAGCCCAAGGGGGCCGGTCGTGTTTTTCCGTCGCGTTTGACAAGCCTGTCTAAGCGTAGGAAAAATATGACCGGCCCCCTCAGGCGTCTTAGCACCTCGCTGTAAATTTATCTGCTTATCCTGCTCACTTAGCCATAAGCACCTCACGATACTGTGCCCGCTTATCTTCAGGAATCTTCAACGCATTCATCGCTGCATCAACATCCAAATGCATGGCCAGCATAAGATTTTTGATAAGCTCTATACTCGTCATATCACGGCCTTCTGCACGACCTTCTGCCTTACCCTTATTCAGTATCCGCTTTGCCGGATAGTCCAGAATTTTGCCGCCCATAATCTTCTCAACTCCCTCTCTTACCGATTTGCTGTCATGCGCAAGACTGCGTACCACTTTTTTGCCCATATCCAGGATGGACTGCTTCGTATAAGCATCCATCTCTCCACTTTCCATCATGTCATTCAACCGGTCACAAATATGCCTATATTCGGCCAGCAGCAGTAAGGTATGCCCCACATCATCATAGGGCGTTGAAGTGTATCCCATAAAACGCCTCCCTACACCTATATTTTAGCATATCAAAAAGCGTTTTTCCAGAACAACGCACTAAGCCCGCCGGCCGGTGATGCCTTTCCGCACCTTTTGACAAGCCTGTCTATGGCGAAGGAAAGGTATTACCAGCCGACGCGCGCCTTTACATATCCATGTAATGCATGCACTAAGCCCGAGGGGGCCGGTCGTGTTTTTCCGTCGCGTTTGACAAGCCTGTCTAAGCAGAGGAAAAATATGACCGGCCCCCTCGGGCGCCCCTTAGCATATAGATGTAATTGCAGACACTAAGCCCGCCGGCTGATGATGCTTTCCCGACGCGTTTGACAAGCCTGTCTAAGCAGAGGGAAAGTATTATCAGCCGGCGGGCGTCTTAGCACCTCGATGTCAACTTAACAGCGCCCATACTTCCTACACATAGCCTTGATTTCCTCCGGTTCCAATTCCAGCAGATAATCAGGCTTCAGGCACCATTTCCAATTGAGTCCCACCGTGCCCGGCGTATTCATACGGCCGCGTTCATCCAGCCCCAAGAGGTCCTGCATAGGCGCAATGGCCAGCCGTGCCTCGGAGGCCCAGGCGAACTTGAGCAGTCCTTTGGCGATATCCTTGGGCCGGTCCATCTTCTTGTGCAACAGCGATGCCACCGCCGCACGAGTCGATTCGTCGATATCGTGTTCGTACCAGCCCACAGTCGTATTGTTGTCGTGCGTGCCGGTATAGACGATGCTGTTTTCCGGCGCCACACAGCCGAGTCTGCCCTGCTCGTTGAAATGCAGGGTGAAGTGCAGCACCTTCATGCCCGGGAAACCGCAGGCATCCCGCAGGGCCTCCACCTCATCGGTGATGATGCCCAAATCTTCGGCCACGATTTCCATATCACCGATTTCCTGTTTGATGATATCGAAGAACTTCTTGCCCGGTCCCTTGCGCCAATGGCCGTTGATGGCGGTTTCCGCCTTGCCGTCCACTTCCCAATAGGACTCAAAGCCGCGGAAGTGGTCAATGCGCACCATATCCACGAGTTTGGACAGATTCCGGAAGCGCTTCTTCCACCAGCCGTAATCCTCCTGCTCCATGGCCTTCCAGTCGTACTGGGGATTGCCCCAGAGCTGGCCCGTGGCGCTGAAGTAATCGGGGGGTACGCCCGCAACGGTCTTGGCCGTGCCGTCTGCATTCAGGTCAAAGAGCTTCTGATTGGCCCAGACATCGGCGCTGTCGTGGGAGATGAAGATGGGCATATCGCCCATAATCTGAATGCCCTTTTCCTTGGCGTATTCATGGAGTTTATGCCATTGTTTATGGAAGATAAACTGCACGAATTTGGCATAGCCGACATTATCCGCCAGCCGTTCCGCCAGTTTCTTGAGGGCCTTAGCATCGCGGCTGCGGATGGGTTCCGGCCACTGGAACCAGGCCTTGTTCTTGAATTCCTTCTTGGCGGCATCAAAGAGGGCGTAATCGTCCAGCCAGTAGGCCTCCTCCTCCACAAATGCCTGGAACTGCCCCTTTATTTCGGTGTCCTTGGATTTCTGGAAAGCCGCCCAGGCCCGCTTGAAGCATTTGGTTTTGAAGGCGATAACCCGTTCAAAGTCGATAAAGGAGGACTTGCTGGTATAGGCCACCCGCGCCTCGGCCGGCGTGAGCCACTCATTTTTCAGCAGCTCGTCGATATCGATCAGCAAGGGATTGCCCGCAAAGGCCGACGGCGACTGATACGGCGAGTAGCCAAAGCCCACAGGCCCCAGCGGCAGGATCTGCCAGACCTTCTGCCCGGCGGCAGCCAAAAAGTCCACGAATTTATAGGCCTCTTTGCCCAAATCGCCCACACCGTACTTGGACGGCAGGGAGGTCGGATGCAGCAGGATGCCTGCGCCCCGCTCAAACTTGCGCGGCAGCGGCTCGTATTCGAGCAGGCGGCCCGTCAGCGGCGGCAGTTTCAAGGTGAGCTTGCCGCGCACGGAGGTCACCCGTTCCGGCGTATGCTCCTGGTCGGTCACCATATCGACAAAGGTACCGTCAGCAAAGTCGCTGATATCGAGCACCACCGTATGGCGTTCCGTCCGGCTGCGGTTAAAGACGGCGATATAGGCGCCGTTATCCGCATCCGCACCGAAGACATCATGGCCGCTGCGCACCACGCGGGCAAAGGCCAGCACATCCCCTTCGGCCGTGAGCGGCAGAAGTTCGCCGGTCTGCAGGGCGTCGTGTTCGTTGCGGGCCTTGATGATGGTCCGGTAGTATTCCCGCAGTTCCTCATCACCGCCCGTCCATTTGTAAGGACGGCGGTTGGTCGGGTCCTTGAAGCCTTCCATGCCGATTTCATCCCCGTAATAAATACAGGGCACGCCGGGATAGGCCATCTGGAACAGCGCCGCCATCTTGAGGCGGGCCTTGCCGACCTTGTACATCTCCGGCGAAAGCTTGGCGCGGCACTGCTCAACGGCGGGCATGCCGTCATAGTAAGGCGTTTCGCCCAGGATGGTCAGGGCGCGCTGCACATCATGGCTGCCGATGAGGTTCATCATGGCATAGAAATTTTCCGGCGGATAGTTTTCCCGCAGGCTCTCGAACTGCATCATGGCATTGTGGGCCGTGATATAGCCCAGCAAATAATCGAGCAAAATCTTGCGGAACGGATAGTTCATCGCCGAATCCATTTCCTGTCCGCAGAGGTATTTGCGCTGCGAGCCGTAGGCGATTTTATTGGACGCATCTTCCCAAACCTCGCCAATCATCACGGCATCTTTATCCGTCTTTTTGAGTTCCGCATAGAACCCCTGTGAGAAGGGTTCGGGCAGTTCATCGATGACGTCCAGACGCCAGCCGGCAATGCCCTCAGAAAGCCAATGATGGAGCACGCTGTCCGGTGCGCGGTAGATGAAGTCCATATAGGACGGCGTGGTTTCCGTCACGTTGGGCAGGGTGTCAAAGTTCCACCAGCATTCGTATTCATAGGGGAAGTTGCGGAAATTATACCAGTCGTAATACGGCGACTTTTGCGACTGGAAGGCGCCCACGCCATCATACTTGCCCTTGCGGTTGAAGTAACGGCTGTTGCTGCCCGTATGGCTGAACACGCCGTCCAAAATGATGCGGATGCCTTTTTTCTTCGCCAGTTCCACCAGATCATGGAACTCCTCATTCGTCCCCAGAATGGGGTCAATCTTATGATAATCGCCGGTATCGTAATGATGATTGCTTTCCGATTCAAACACGGGATTGAAATAAATGACGCTGATGCCGAGCTCCTTCAGATAATCGAGCTTGGCCATAATGCCGGCGATATTGCCGCCGTAGAAGTCATAGGAGACGATTTCCTTCGTGTCCGGGTCCTTGTAATAACAGGGGTCATCCGTCCAGCTGGCATGATAGACCGCGCCCTCTTTTTCGATCAGCTTGTCGCCCTGCCGATAGAACCGGTCGGGGAAAATCTGATACATGACCGCGTGCTTGAACCAGTCCGGCGTCTTGGCGCCCTTGTTGTAGACCGTAATCTGATAGGACGGCGGCACGTTGGGATAGACATCGCCCTGTCCGCCCCAGTGCTCCATCTTATTGCCATAATAGCAGGTGCCGTCACTGCAGGAGATAATGAAATAATACCAGAGCAGGCAGCCTTTTTCCGGCATTTCTAAATTTACCGAAAAATAACGTACCTCTGCGCCCTGCGGGTCCTTGCTGGTCAGCGGCAGGAGTTTTTCCCCCTGCTGGTCCTGCCAGAGTCTGAGTAATACCTGATTGATTTGCTGTTTGGACTTGATTTGCAGCCCCAGCCGTACCGTGCTCCCTGCTTCAGCAGCCCCGGACGGACTGCGATAGTACACATTGTGGGAGTTATGCTCAACCTCATTTTTTACAAGCAATGAAACCCCTCCTCCAAAAACATTTACTGGTGGCAAAGGGCGGCAAATCCTTGCCGCCCCCACCTTACAGATAGCTTATTTATTTTTCAGCTGTTCATAGAGTTTCTTGTATTCCTTCGCGGAGTTGGTCCAGCTGAAGTCCGTAGCCATGGCATTATGCACAATCTGATTCCATTCGGCGTAGTTCTCATAGGAGCTCAGCGCCTTCTTCAGTGCGTACATCATTTCGTGTGCGTTGTAATCGCTGAAGACGAAACCATTGCCGGTCTGCGTGTATTTGTCATACTGCTGTACCGTATCCTTGAGGCCGCCTGTTTCACGAACCACCGGAATCGTGCCGTAGCGCATAGCCACAATCTGGCCAATGCCGCAGGGTTCATAGTTGGACGGCATCAGGAAGATATCTGCACCAGCATAAATGCGCTGCGCCAGTTCATTGGAGAAGCGGATGTTGGCCGAAACCTTATGCGGGAAGCGCCAAGCAAGCCCCTTGAACCAGTCTTCGTATTCCTTGTCGCCGGTACCGAGTACCACGAACTGAATATCTTCATGCATGAGGATTTCATCCATCATGCGCACGATGAGGTCAAGGCCCTTGGCCGCAACCAGACGGGAAACGAGGGCAACCACCGGCGTGCGGCGGCCTTCCGGCAGGCCCAAAAGTTTCTGCAGGCCTACCTTGTTGTCCATCTTGCGGTCCTGGCTGTCCACATCATAGGTTTCAAACAGGTTCTTGTCCGTCATGGGGTTATAGACATCATAGTCGATGCCGTTGACGATGCCAAAGAGGTCATCCTTGCGGCTGCGCAGCAGGCCGTCTAAGTGTTCGCCGAAGTATTCATACTGAATTTCCTTGGCGTAGGTCTTGCTGACCGTGGAAACGTAATCGGCGTAGATAATGCCGCCCTTCATGAAGTTTACGGCATCGAAGAATTCCAAATCGCCGTTGTTGAAGTATTTCCAGTCAAGGCCCAGAACATCCGGCATGATGTCCTTCGGGAACACGCCCTGATATTTGAGGTTGTGGATGGTGTAGAGCGTCTTGATGTTCTGATAGCGCTCATCTTCCATATGCTCCAGTTTCAGGAACACATTGACAAGGCCTGCATGCCAGTCGTTGGTATGAATGACATCCGGCCAGAAATCCATTGCGGGCAGGAGGTTCAGCACAGCCCGGCTGAAGAAGGAGAAACGCTCGGCATCATCATCATAGCCGTAGAATCCTTCACGGTTGAAATATTCCTGATTATCGACGAAATAATAGGTAACATTTTCCAGAACGAGTTTGTCCAGGCCGATGTACTTGCTGCGCCAGGCAACTTCCAGTTCACCGTCATAGACATGTTCCATGCTGTCGATATATTCCTTGCCAATCGCGCCGTATTTCGGCATGATGACGCGGATATCCACATCTTCCTTCAAGAGTGCTTTGGGCAGGGACCCGGCTACATCTGCCAGGCCGCCCGTTTTGACAAAAGGTACTGCTTCCGATGCTACATAAAGAACTTTCATTTCGGATTTCCTCCCTAACCTTTAGCGCCTGCGTATCAGGCGTTCACTACGGCTTCCTCTGTATGAGTCTTGGCCGCTCCTTTACGGGCTGCAGTTTTACGCGGTGCCTTGGCCTTGGTGGCTTTGGGGGCAGCCGCCGTTTTGCTGCTTGATTTGCTTGTCTTCTTTGTGGTGGTCTTTTTGGGGGCGGTCTTGGCCGCTACCGCTGCCGAGGATTTCTCCCCGCTCAGTTCAAAGCCCTTGGCCTCAATCTGTGCATCGGTTTCCGGAAAGGATACGCCCGAACCGTCCTGACGCTTCAACCGCAGGTAAATGGTCGCCAGCGGCGGAACCGTCAATTCAATGGATTGTTCCCGATTGTGCCAGGGCTTGTCCTGACTCATAATCTCCCCGGCATTGCACACGCCGCTGCCGCCGAAGTCTTCGCCATCGGAGTTGAAGACCTCGATGTAGCTGCCCTTGGCGGGCACGCCGATGCGGTAACCGGTGTGCACCTCCGGCGTGAAGTTGCTGATGACGATAACGAAGTCATTGCGGTCCTCCGCCTTGCGGATAAAGGAGACAATGCTGTTGTTATTGTCGTTGGGGTCAATCCACTGGAAGCCGTTCCAGTCGAAATCCACCTGCCAAAAAGCGCGGGTATCCACATAGAATTTATTCAAGGCTTTGGAATAGGCCTGCATCCGGCGATGCATATCAAATTCCTTGAGCAGTTTCCAGTCCAGTTCATCATCGAAATTCCATTCGCTGAACTGGGCGAATTCGCCGCCCATAAAGAGCAGCTTCTTGCCCGGATGGGCCATCCAATAGCCAAAGAAACTACGGAGTCCGGCAAATTTCTGCCAATAATCGCCGGGCATCTTGGCGATAAGCGAGCACTTGCCATGCACCACTTCATCATGCGAAAGCGGCAGCACGAAGTTCTCGGAGAACGCATACATGAAGGAGAAGGTCACCTTGTCGTGGTTCCATTTGCGATAAATGGGGTCAAGGCTCACATACTTCAGCATATCGTTCATCCAGCCCATGTTCCACTTGTAATTAAAGCCCATGCCGCCCATGTAGACCGGCCGGGAAATCAGTGGCCACGAAGTGGATTCCTCGGCAATCATCAACGCCTGAGGATGGAACTTGAAAATCGCTTCATTGAGCTTCTTGAGGAAATCCATGGCCTCGAGATTTCCGGTATCGCCGTATTTGTTGGGCATCCACTCCCCGTCCTTGCGGCCATAGTCGAGATAGAGCATATTGGCCACCGCGTCGATGCGCAGGCCGTCAATATGGAATTCCTCAAACCAGAACATGGCGTTGGATATCAGGAAGCTCTGCACCTCCGTGCGGCCGTAGTCAAAGTTCGTGGTTCCCCACTCCCAGTTCTCGGCCCGCTGCACGTTGTCGGACTCGTAGAGGTTCTGGCCATCGAAGTGGCGCAGCCCCTGTTCGTCCTTGCAGAAATGGCCCGGCACCCAGTCCATGATGATGCCGATGCCCATTTGATGGGCACGGTCCACGAGATAACGGAAGTCATCCGGCGTACCGTAGCGGCTGGTCACGGCATAGTAACCCGTGGCCTGATAGCCCCAGGAACCATCAAAGGGGTGCTCGCAGAGGGGCATGAATTCGATATGGGTGTAATTCATGTCCTTCACATAGGCGATAAGCTGGTCGGCAGCCTCCCGATAGGTGAGGTATTCCCCATCTGCCGTACGACGCCAGGAACCCATATGCACCTCATAGGTCAGCATGGGACGGTCATAGGAAGATTCCCGGTTCTTCTGTACCTTCCAGGCGTCGTCGTTCCACTGATAATGGTTCATGTCAAAAGTGCGGGATGCCGTCTGCGGCTTCTTTTCCGCATAGAAGCCATACGGGTCAGCCTTCAGGATATGGGGGCCGCCCCACTGGGGTTCAATGGCGTACTTATAGAGTTCGCCCTCCCCCAGTTTTTCCACGAAGGCCGTCCAGATTTCCCCATCCCCGATTTTATGCATGGGCGTCACCCGGGTGTCCCAGCCGTTGAAGTCGCCCACCACGCTTACCGATTTGGCATGGGGTGCCCAGACGGCAAAGCGGATTCCCTTTTTGCCCTTCTGTTTGACAAAATGTGCCCCCAGCATTTCGTAGGCGTGATAATTCGTTCCCTGATGAAACAGGTAACGGTCAAACTCGCTCAAATCAGACGTTTTCAATGTAATCCCCCTTGGCCTTTTACGAAATGCGGACCGGTTTTACATGCCAGATTTCATTTGCGTATTCGTCAATGGTACGGTCAGAGGAGAACTGACCGGAGTTGGCGATGTTCATGGCCGAGGATTTCAGCCAGCCCAGCTTATCCTTGTAGCGGCGCATGATTTCCTCATGCGCACCGGCATAAGCGCTCAAATCCTTCATGATGAAGAATTCGTCGTTGCCGTGGATGAGGTAATCGTAGAGCGAATGGAAGTCGCCATAGCTGCCGTCGATGAGCTGGTTGACCACCAGACGTACCATGCTGTTGGTGTTGTACTCATCCCATGCCGAGTATGCGCCGGTCATGTAATAGGTGAGTACCTCCTCTGCCCGCAGGCCGAAGATTACGCAGTGGTCATCGCCGCCATGGTCGCCGCCAACGGCTTCACGGATTTCCACGTTAGCGCCGTCCATGGTACCGAGCGTGATGGCACCATTCATCATGAACTTCATGTTGCCGGTACCGGAGGCTTCCTTGGAGGCCGTGGAAATCTGTTCGCTGACGTCCGCTGCCGGATAAACGATTTCCCCGATGGATACACCAAAGTTTTCAATGAAGACAATCTTCATCTTGTCCTTGATGGTCTTATCGTTGTTGACCTTTGCCGCTACGGCGTTAATCAGGCGGATGGTTTCCTTCGCAATGTAGTAGCCCGGTGCAGCCTTGCCGCCGAAGATATAGGTCGTCGGATACATATCAAAGCCCTTGTCATTCTTGAGGCAGTGATACTGATACATGATGTGGAGAATATTCATCAGCTGCCGCTTGTAAGAATGAATACGCTTCACCTGAATATCAAAGATGGTATCCGGGTTAAGTTTGATAAGATTATGTTCCAGAATATACTGTGCCAGGGCTTCCTTGCGCAGATGTTTGATTTTACCCAGCTCCGCGAGGAACGGCTTATCGTTTACATAATCATTTAAGAGATCCAGCTGCTCAGGATACCTGTGCCAGCGACGGCTGCCCAGCGTCTCATCGATGAGGCCGGCCAGTTCGGGGTTGGCGCCCATCAGCCAGCGGCGATGCGTAATGCCGTTGGTCTTGTTGTTGAACATCTTGGGCTTGTATTCATAGAAGTCATGCAGCGTGGAGGCCTTCAGAATATCGGAATGAATCTTGGCCACGCCGTTGACGCTGTGACCGCCGACAATGGCGAGTCTTGCCATATGAACCATGCCGTTTTCCAGAATGGAAAGTGCCTGCACTTTGGCATCGTTGTTCGGATAGCGGTCACGCACATCTTCGAGATGACGGCGGTTGATTTCCTCGATAATCATGTAAACGCGCGGCAGAAGTTCCTTGAACATATCCACCGGCCAGGTTTCGAGTGCCTCCGGCATGATGGTGTGGTTTGTATAGGCGATGGTGTTCTGCGTAATAGCCCAAGCTTCGCTCCACTCCAAACCATATTCATCAATGAGAATACGCATAAGTTCGGCCACCGCTACAGCCGGATGCGTATCGTTGATATGGATGGCAATCTTCTGGCTCAGGTCGCGAATCTTCATGCCCGTCTTGACGTAGTGGCGCACAATGCTCTGCACACCGGCAGACGTCATGAAGTATTCCTGAATCAGGCGCATCTTGCGGCCTTCCCAGGTGCTGTCATCCGGATAGAGATAACGGGTAATGCTCTCGACGAACAGGCGGTATTCGTTCTTCTGCCGAATCTGTTCCTGCGTGAGATAGCCGTAATCGGAGAAGTCGCGGTTAACTTCTGCATTCCAAAGGCGCAGATTGTTGACCGTGCTGTTATGATAGCCAACGATAGGCACATCGTAAGGAACAGCCATAACCACCATGGGGTTCTCATGCACGAGCTTCAGGCTGCCGTCCGGCATCTCCTTCATATAAGCATTGCCGTAGAACTTGACATCCACGGCCTTATCCGGCTTGCGGTATTCCCAGGCAAAGCCGTTCTTCAGCCAGTTGTCGGGGATTTCTACCTGGTTGCCGTCAATGATTTTCTGCTCAAACAGACCGTACTGATAACGGATGGAGCAGCCATGGCCCGGCAGATGATGTGC
>CACZIV010000035.1 GCA_902781305.1 Pseudoselenomonas ruminantium | reverse complement strand
GCGGAAGCCCTTCGTATAACGGTGGCTCACATGGTCGTAGACGTTCGCCAAGAGTTCCACGCGCTTGGAGCGCGAGCGGCTGAAGAGCGAATCGTCGACGATGATAGCGCAACGACGTCCGGCGTCTGTCAACGGTTTGATGGTTTCGTTGATGATCCGCGCCGCAAGGAGCAGCGTGAACCTGCGCCAGTTCGTGTGACAGGAGTTCAAGAAGCGGTAGGCCGTGTCCTTGCCAAACGGCAGGGATTCCTCGTGAAGCCGGCGTTGCATGTAAAGCGAGCGGTTCTCGAAGATGATGCTGACGAGCACAAGGAACACCAGAATAGCGGAAAAGCCCTTGAGTTTGCATGCGTTGGCAGACCGCAAAATCTGGCCGATGCGATATTGGTGGAAGAACAGCGAAGTTTTCTTCGAAATGGATTCCATCTGATGGGTTAATTATACTAAATTGGTGCAGTTCATGCTATTTATTTTGCTACAAACATAGATTTCACAAGGCTTTACGGGTGCTCAGCACCTGCGAAGTTTGAGTTAGTTATTGTAACATCCGTGTCTGTAACGGTAGTTTGGTTTCCATCCTTTGTTATAGAAGAATTTGATGTAGTCGTGGATGATGATGCAACTGTTGGCCCTGTTGTGGTAGTTACACTTGTGACAACAGGCGTTCCGGTAACAGGACCAACGGTTGTCATTCCTGTTGTTGCCGGAGGAGATGATGCTATAATTGTCGTGCTTGAATTTACTGTCTTTTTGGCAGACGGCAATGTACTCACTGATACATTGGGCCCGATCACTGTTGTCGAAACATCTCCCGTTGTTGTATTTGTTGAAACATTTTGACTGATAATTTTAGGGTTGGATTGCCCCTCATCCCAAAGCAATTGGCACCATCTTCCATCCAGCAACGGAATTCCGTTATAATTCGTTTCGACAGCAATTTCTTCGATATTAGCCCTTCTCTGATTAAATTCTTCTTGAAGTGTAGCACGATCTATACTGCTGTTATGATCGTTAGCGGAATTGATTGCCAATTCTTTTAAGCTGCGTAATTCATCAATAATGCTTTGTATACCACCATCAGCTACAGATAAAAGTGCCCTGCCATTTTGTACATTTTGGATATCTTGAGCCAATCCTCTGATCTTAGTCCGCATTTTCTCTGATATAGCATATTCGGCAGCACTATCACCAGCCCCATTTATTTTCATTCCGCTAGCTACTTTTTTCAAATCTTTCGATAATTTATTGGAATTCTTTTGGTTTTCATGGAGTGCTTGCATAGCTGCATTATTATGTATCAACACCATAGCCATGATAGTTCCCCCACTTTCCTATAAATGTACATGCGAAATATAGCTTAGAAAATATTAATAACTGCAATTACGTTTAACATCTTATCTGTCATATGCAAGCAGCCCTTATATAATAAGGGCTGACTTTGCACTGATTTATGTTATCTTACCTCACCAAACTATAATTGTCGGTTTGTGATAGTCTATTTCTCTTAACGTTGGATTATCCGGCTTTTTGCTAAATTTGTATATTGTTTCATTATCGCCAGATATTTGTTTTATTAAATCATCAACGATATGCTCTAACGCATTGATAAACTCAACATCCATTATATTATCTACTCGAAGCATAAAATGCCCACTCGATTCGCATTTTATGCCCCGTCCTCTTAGTGCTTCCGCTATTTTTCGTATTATATTGTCACTGTTGCTTTGAACCATAACTTTATCAACATCAGCTTCAAAAACATGAACATAATAGCTATATGTTCTGTAATTGTTGCCTTTTTTTATAATATTTCCTTTTTCAACACAAATATTTTCTTCTATCATGAAATTTTACCTCCCGATTTTAATACTACAAATACTGAGTGTAAAAAATATCATGGTTTTTCTATCAACCGAAAAAGTTTACACTCATGTATATTATATCGCATAAAACTACCAAATGTTAATAGTATTTTGTAAATTTGCCATAGAAATTTTTATGACAGAAAAACCATGGATTTTTTTACACTTCCCCATTAGCCCGTTCCCTTGCCCACTTTAGAAATGTAGGTAGCGAAACCTCCAGCTTTTCTGCTGCCTTACGGGCAGACAGGCTTTTATTTTGCCATTGAGCCAAAACAGTCTCGTAGCCCTTCGGCTTGTCTTTTGGCTTTCTTCCCAGCTTTACGCCTCTTGCCCTTGCCGCTGCCAGCCCCTCCATGGTACGCTGATGGTTCATATTGCGTTCTGTTTCGGCAACATAGGAGAACACTTGGATAACAAGATTCGATATGAGCTTTGCTGTCAGGTCATCACCATATTTATTGCGCGTATCTAAGAGCGGCAGGTCTATAACCACGATAGCGGCTTCCTTTTCTTTGGTGATAATGTCCAGTTGGTGCGTCATTTCATCATAATTCCGCCCCAGCCTGTCCAGACTTTTTACCACCAATGTATCTCCGGGAGCTAGTCTTTCCATCACCTCCCGGTAGGCGGGTCGGTCAAAGTCTTTTCCGCTTTGCTTATCCACAAAGACACACTCCTTCTGAATGCCAAAGTCTTCCATTGCCAGCCACTGACGGTCATCCCGTTGAGAAATGGTTGATACACGAATGTAGCCATAAATTTTGTTACTCATATGAATTCCTCCTTGAAAATCATAGAAAACACCTATACTCCGATTTTCGAAGAATCCTTGGTTGTACTTTTGTATAACTATTGAATATACACTAAGCCCGCCCTGCGGGGGATGACTTTCTGTAGCGTTTGACAAGCTTGTCTAAGCGAAAGAAAGTTATTCCCCGCAGGGCGGGCGTCTTAGTATCTAAATGTAAACCAACCTCACCACACTTTTTCTACCACATAGGCATAAGGAGCCGTCCGCGCATGATTGAGCAGACGATAACAGCCCACCGTGTAGTTCTTTCTCGGCAGCACCGCAAAAAACTCCTCTAAGCTGGCCGCCTCCTGCGCCCCTGCTTCATGTCCGGGATAAGCGACAATCACGCATACCCCATTACAGGTCAACTTATCCAATACCTGCCTTACCGCTGTCATCGTGCTTTCCGTCTTGGTGGTAACACAATGCTCTTCACCGGGCAGATAGCCCAGATTAAACATCGCCACATCAATAGGCCTGGGCACCAATTCGGCGATTTTATCGTGACTGGCCAAAACATAATTAATCCGCTCCGCATACTCAGCGGTTAGCGCCCGCGTATTGCTTAACGCCGCATCCTGAATATCAAAGGCATAGATTTTTGCCTCATCGGCAGCATGCTCTGCCAAAAATAAGGTATCATGTCCATTGCCGGCTGTAGCATCCACTACCACCTGTGCTTTTTGCAACGCAGGTTTTATCGCTTCCTTGACTAAATTCAATACATTACTCACGGTTTGCAAGACTTATCCCCCTACAAAAAAGCCAAAGCAGAAAATCTTTCTGCTCTGGCAATACATTACTAATTAAATTTTATTCAACAACTTCACGCAGAATTACATTTTCCGCTTCATCCGTTGCCTGCAGCTGTACACTAATCACTTCCTTGGAAGACGTCGGCACATTTTTGCCCACAAAATCCGCGCGAATCGGCAGTTCCCGATGGCCTCTGTCCACCAGTACCGCAAGCTGTATGGTCTTTGGACGGCCATTATCAATGATTGCATCCAAGGCAGCACGAATCGTACGCCCCGTATAGAGCACATCATCTACCAGCACAACGATTTTGCCCGTAATGTCCACAGGCAGTTCCGTAGGACGGACAATCGGCTGATAAGCAAGCGTAGACAAATCATCCCGGTATAAGGTAATATCGAGCACGCCCACAGGCGGCTTTTTACCCTCGATTTTTTCGATATTCTCGGCCAAACGCTCAGCAATGGGCACGCCACGGGTACGAATCCCCACGAGAACGACATTATCCACACCCTTGTTCTTTTCCACAATCTCATGGGCAATGCGGGTCAATGCCCGGCGGATACCTTCACTGTCCATCAGGACGGTTTTATCAATAAGTTCCATATCCTCGCCTCCTGCTCACTGCTGTGACTTGCTGCGCTTATTGCGCAAGCCGGTTAAGATTTTCTCCATATCGGTCGGAAGTGGTGCCGTAAACGTCATTTCCTCTTTCGTCACGGGATGCGTCAGAGTCAACTGCAATGAATGCAATGCCTGACCATTAATGGCGAAGGGCGAAGACTTTTTCGGCCCGTACTTGGGGTCATTTATAAGCGGATGCCCAATGCTAGTCATATGCACACGAATCTGATGGGTGCGGCCGGTTTCGAGCTTACATTCGACCAACGTGTATTCTCCAAACCGCTCCAAGACCTTAAAATGCGTAACGGCTGGTTTGCCATTTTCCCGCACGATGGCCATCTTCTTGCGGTCGGTGGGATGGCGGCCAATATCCCCCTTGATAATGCCCGCTTCCTCTTTGATGTTGCCATGCACAATCGCCCAATAGGTGCGGTGCGCCGTTTTCGTGCGAATCTGCTCGGCTAAATCAAGATGTGCCGTATCATTTTTGGCACAGACCATCACCCCGCTCGTATCCTTGTCCAAGCGATGAACAATGCCGGGACGGATTTCACCGTTGATACCGGATAAATCCTGACAATGATAAAGCAGGGCATTAACCAAAGTGCCACTATATACACCAGAAGCCGGGTGCACCACCATACCACGGGCCTTATTCACCACGATGATATCTTTATCTTCATAGAGAATATCCAACGGAATATCCTCCGGCTCTACGCTTATGGGTTCTGCCTGCGGTACAGTTACCTGCACCGCTTCGCCCCCCCGCAGCTTATAGTTGGCCTTACGCACCATTCCGTCTACCAGCACATTTCCCTGCTCAATGAGTTTTTGCACATGCGAGCGGGAAAGCTCCGGGAAACGTTCTACTACAAACACATCGAGCCGCTGCCCTTTTTCTTCCGCCGTAAATACAACAGGTTCCATATTATTCATCCGTTTCCTTTTCCTTGTAAAGTATGGCATAAATCATGCTGGCTACACCCAGCACAATGGCAATATCAGCGATATTGAACACCGGCCAAATCCGGAAATCAAAAAAATCCACCACCAGCCCGCTGCGGATGCGGTCAATGAGATTGCCCACTGCGCCAGCAAGCAATGCCACACAGCCATAATGAAAATACGCCGACTGACGTTTCAGCCGGGGATAATAATAGCCAAAAGCCGCAATCATTACCGCACCGGCCAAAATAAAGAACCAGCTTTGATGGGGCAGCATACCAAAAGCCGCTCCCGGATTCAGCACATAGGTAATATGAAAGACGTTTTTGATTACGGGAACGCTCTCTCCAGGGGTCATGGTCAGCATGACCAAAAACTTCACCAGTTGGTCTAAGGCCAACAGGACCAAAAACATTCCTATTGCCAATCTGCCTTAGCCCTCCTGCTTATCGTCCTCGGCCAGTTCCTTAGCTTCATAAGGAACGGCCTGATGCTCAGACACGGCCTTCTGCAAAGCCTCAGCCTGCGTACCCCTGGCATTTTTTTCCCGTTCTTCTTTTTCCGGGTCAGGAATCTGTTTCATCGTTTCATCAATAACGGCCAGTTCAGACTCTAACGTCACCCTAATTTTACGCAGGAAAGCGTTTTTCTCCCGCACCAGACGGTCATACTCCGCTACAATCGCCTGAACCTTGTTCTTGGCATCATCCATGATTTTTTCTGCCTTCATCTCGGCTTCCTGCAATTTGTTGGCACACTCTTTTGCTGTATTATCCCGGGTTTCCTCAGCATTCTTACGGGCATTGCTCGTCACTTCCTCAGCCGTCTTCTGCGCCACAAGCAGCGTATCCTTCAGATTTTGCTCGAGCTGCTGATACTGCTCATTATCTTTTTTCGCCCGGGTAAGCTCTTCCTTCAAGCGGTCATTTTCCCGGAACAGTTTTTCATAGTCATTGACTACTTTATCAAGGAAATCATCAATCTCATCCTCATTGTAGCCGCGAAAGCTGCGTTTGAAATCCTTGTTGTGTATGTCCATTGGTGTAAGCAAAGTGATTATCCCCTATCTATATAGCAGATGTCCTGCTAGTTTTTATCAATACTTATTTATCTTATCATATTTCAGCTGAAAAAACAAAGCACCCGCCCGAAAATACAGGCGGGTGCTTTGCAGTCTTTCTCGCGAATATCGGTTTATTTTACTATCCGCGTTTTATTCATCACCGTCATCGCTAGCATCACTTGCGTCACTTGCATCACTTGCGTCATCTGCAGTCGAAGCTTCTTCTGCTGCAGGTTCGCTTTCATTCGCTTCTTCTTCAGCCTGTTCCGTTGCTGCCGGAGCCACCTCTTCTACCTCATCATCAGTAGAATCATCCAGCATGACAAACACAGGACCATTCTGTACAAGGTCCAACGGAGCAGCTGCACTAACCACGCCTTGAGAGCCTATGCCAAGCACAAAAGCCGCCAATATTGCACTCGCTAATTTTTTCATAATCCAATCTCCTTTCTTCATGCCTCAACTAAGGAGATAGCAACGCTTTTCCGCAAACAATTGCTATCTTAACTCATCCAAATCGGACACACCTATTGTAGCAAACATCATAAGGACAGTCAATGTTATTATAATTTTCTAATATTTTTATCCATGTAAAAAAGAAAGTTCAGGCAGTAATGTAATTCCTAGCCAAACTTTCTTCCTATTGCTAATATAATTCTAATTTCCACTCAGCATGAAGATTCGGCAAAATCACCTTAACTGCATTATCCGATACCAAAAATTGTGGTTTTCTTCTATCACCGTTCTATCACATGATAGAACCATCATCACATCTGGCTGTATTCCATCACGGCATAGACTGATAACACGCTTCTGTACATCATCTACATCTGCTACGCCTACGACTGTACTATCATCCTCAATTCCGATATAAATACATCCGCCATCCGTATTTGCAAAAGCTACCACCGTCTTGAGGATACTATCCGTAAACTCACGCTTAAATTCCGTATTGCTGCTTTCTATCATGCTATCACCTTCTTTAAGGTTATTCTGTCATTATTCTATCACACCGTCAATAAAAGAAGACAGACCAACATTGATCTGCCTTCTACACTATCTCTTATATTAGCATCATGGGAAACTGCATATTCAGGAGCTTTTTCACAAATACCGTTTCAACACCACAACGGTACGCCCCTTTTTCGTCGTACCTCTGACCTCAGCCACTTCCAGCCGTCCTCTGCCGCGCATGGAGAGAATGTCGCCTTCTTTGACATTCTGCGAAGCACTTTTGGCAGGCTGCCAGTTGATTTTGAGTTTGTCTGCGGCAATATCAGACGCTGCCTTGCTACGGGAGGAGCCGAAGCCGGCGGCAGCGATGGAATCCACACGCAGAGAAGCTACTGTCGCGCGAATCTCCTTGCAGCGTTCTTCCTTAGGTGCAATGGTGCTCAAGTCTGAGCGCTCGCACTCCACACCCACGGCGCCGATTTTATCGAGGTTCGTAAGCAGAAAATCGGCCATCTTTTCCTCGCAGATGATTTTCACGGAATCATTGGTGACGAGCAAATCGCCGATGGTATCGCGCTCGATGCCCTGTCCCATAAGTGCGCCGAGTACGTCACGGTGGCTGAGCCTTGCAAACTGGCCATTCCATTTGGCTTCGATACAGTCAATGCCAAAACCCGTCGGCGTGCCGGCAAAATCCTCGTGAATAAAGATGGCTCTTGCCCGTTCTGCGCCCTGATAGCCACCCGCAAAATCCACGCGAATATTGCCGTAGTTTGCCGCAACGGTTTCGGCAATCTCCTGCCCGAAAGGGTCAAGGAAGCCGGAAATGCGGAACTTCTGCGTACGCAAAACATTTTCCGCTAAATCCACGAGTTTGATGACGATTTCTTCGCCTTCCGTGCCCTTATAAAAACGAATGAGTTTTTCTTTTTGTTCACTTGCCATATGTTCTGTTCCTTATTTTTTCAGCCAGGGCATTTCTGCCGATACTTTCTTTTCTTCTTCCGTATAGCTCACGTTGACATTGCTCGGTGCGCACAGGAAGACATTATGGCCGACCTTCTTGATTTCACCGTTCAGGGCATAGGTCGTGCCGCTGATGAAGTCGATAATGCGCTTGGCATCGTCCGCTTCGGTCTTTTCAAAGTTAATGACTACGGGCTTTTTCTCCCGCAGATTGTTGGCTACCTGCTGGGCATCGTCAAAAGTCTTGGGCTCAATGACGATAACCTTCATCTTCATATTGGTCACACTGCTGCCTTCCCGTGCCGAAGCTGCCGACTGGAAATCCACTACATTGCGGGAACTGTCACTGCGTTCATGGCTCATCGTAAAACTCTCTTCCTCTTCTTCCGGTTCATAATTGCGTTTTTCCTGGAATTTTTCTTCTTCTAAATCCAGCTTTTCATCATCCGGGTCCATCAAACCCATTTTTCCACAAACTTTATCGATTATACTCATGACTTGTCCCCTTCGTTAATATTGACGCGGCCCAAAGATGGCAGTACCTACCCGTACCACATTGGCGCCTTCTTCCACGGCTATCTCGTAATCGTGGGTCATGCCCATCGATAACATATTGATATTCGACATCGGCAGGTCTAAATCCTGTACTTCCTGATAAATTTTATACATTTCCCGAAACAGGGGGCGGCACATCTCCACATCTTCATAATTGGGTGCCATACACATAAGCCCCCGCAGACGCAAATTCGGCAAGGCTGTCACCTTCTGCAAGGTTTCCTGCAAATCCTCGCGGTAAACACCGGATTTACTGTCCTCTTTGGCTAAGTTCACCTGCACCAAAATGTCCTGCACTTTATCAATGCGGGCCGCCTCGCTGCTGATGGCTTCGGCCAGATGCAAACTGTCCACAGAGTGAATCAGGTCCGAAAATTTCACCGCCTGCCGTACCTTATTGGTCTGCAAGTGACCGATAAGATGCCAGGTAACGGCGTTGCCGATTTCAGCAAATTTTGCCTTAGCCTCCTGTACACGGTTTTCTCCGACATTTAGCGCCCCTGCGGCAATAGCCTCCCGCATGGCAGCGGTATCGTGATTCTTTGTCACCGCGACCAGCGTGACCGCTGCATCTTTGGGCACCTGTGTACGCCGTGCTTTAGCTGCTTCGATTTTGGCTAGTACATCTTGATATCGTTCTGCTATTTCCTGCCCCAAAACACTCACCCCTGTTTGCGAAATCCATTAGTATTGATTCAGTGCAATTATGGCCGCCATGCGCCCGGTCTGCCCGCCATCGGCCCGATAGGAATAGAACCATTGATGCTGACAGTCGGTGCAGGTATCCGCCATCTCGATATTTCCTGCGGAAACACCGGCTTCCAACAGCTGCAAGCGGTTGGCTTCCCAAAGATTCACATAGAGCTGCCCTTCCTGCTCAACAATCAGTTTATCCACAGCCTTGGGAAACGCCTCGCGGAACTTTTCAGCCACTTCTTCGCCTACGGCAAAACAGCAGGGCCCGATGGAAGGACCAATGCCTGCTAAAATATCACCTAGCTCTGAGCCGAATTCTTCCTGCATCTTCCAAACGGTTTCCCGCGCGATTTTGGCCACGGTTCCCTTCCAGCCTGCATGCGCAATGCCCACGGCCTTTTTCTCCGGGTCGAGGAAGACAACCGGCACGCAGTCGGCAAAGCAAAGCATCAGCGGAAGTCCCGGCTCATTGGTAATCAGCGCGTCGGTATCGGCGATAGCATCGGCATAATCCCTTGCCCCACGGCCGGCGTCAGCCATGGTTACTTTTTGGATATTAGCCCCATGAACCTGCTGCGGTGTCACCAAATTTTCTGCTTTTAATTCCAGCGCCTGAAAGAACCGCTGCCGGTTTTGCCAGACAATATCGGCCTCGTCCCCGACATGCAGCGCCATATTCAAGCCCTGGTAAGGTTTGACACTGGCACCGCCTAAGCGGGCACTAAAGGCATGCTGACAGATTTTTTCATCAAAGGAGGAAAACTTTCCCCGCCATAGATTACTGCCCAAATGTTCCAATGCAAAACTCATACGCTCACCCCGTTTATCCCCAAAATCATTAACCACACACGCCGCAGCGATGACAACCGTCAAAGCACTGTATAGTCGGTTTTAATTCCTCAGCTTTTTTCATTTCCTGATAGATGTACTCCCGGCTAAAGCCCATATCGAGGCTTTCCCAAGGGAAAAGTTCATCTGCCGCCCGCTCCCGATACAAATAGTCATCCATGGACAGGCCGCAGTCCTTCATAGCCCGCTTGAATGCCTTGCTGCCGCCATTAGCACAGGCCGTTAAAAGCGCCTCGCCCACCTGGCGGTCACCACGAGCCAGCACACCCTGAATATAGGCTTCCTTGGGCGATTCCACCCCTACAATGATATTTTTGCGCTTGCGCAGGCCCTGTGTCAAGACCTTGGCCGCTTTTTCCACATATTTCTTATCCGCCATCGGCAGCCATTGGAACGGCGTGAAGGGCTTTGGGATAAAGGGATTGACGCTTAGTGTCAGCGTGCCCTTGCTGCCATGCTCCTCCATATAGTCTTTAAGGCGGCCTGCCAAATCCACAATTGCCTCCACATCTTCTTCCTGCTCAAAGGGCAGACCAATCATGATGTACAGGCGGAAATGACGAATCCCAGCCGCCAGGCCCATATCCATAGCATTAAAGAGGTGTTCTTCCTCAATCCCCTTGTTGATGATGGCGCGCATGCGGGAACTGCCCGCCTCCGGCGCCATGGTCAGCGTCTTGAGCCCGCTTTCGGCCAGTGAATCCACCAGTTCCTGCGTGACCGAATCCGCGCGGAAGGACGCTACCGACATGGAAAGACCTTCACCCAGGATATCTTTGCAAAGCTCGTTTATCTCCGGATAATCCGAGATTGCCGCGCCCATCAGACCGATACGCTTTTTATACTGCAGAGCCTCTTTGACTTCGCGTGTCACCACGGAAAGTGACCGGTTGCGCGGACGGCGGAAACAGTAGCCTGCCATGCAGAAACGGCAGTGACGGCCACAGCCGCGCGCCGTTTCAATCAGATAAAAGTTAAACTCCGTATTCTCCGTACGAACCACCGTGTGGGCAGGGTACGCATCCAAATCCTGTACCCATTGGCGGCTGATTTTTGCCGGTGCATTTTCCATAGGGGCAATCGCCTGCAGGCGGCCATCCTCCCCATAGCTGTGCTCGTAAAGGGATGGCACATAGACGCCGGGTACCTGTGCCAAGCGCCGCAGCATTTCCTGACGGGATGCACCTTCATTGCGTGCCTGATAGAACACATCCATCAACGCCGGCATAATGACCTCGCCTTCACCAATGACAAAGGCATCCATCACCGCCGACAAAGGTTCCGGATTGAAGGTTGCACAAGGACCGCCTGCAATAATCAGCGGGTCCATATCGCCGCGCTCCTCAGCGCGCACCTTGACCTTGCCAAGCTCCAACATCTTGATGACGTTAAAGTAATCCATCTCGAAAGAAAGCACAAAGGCAATCATCGCAAACTGCTGCAAGGGCAGTTGATTTTCCACGCTCATGAGCGGCGTGCGCGTATTTTCATAGCGCTCAATGCTCTTGCGTTCCGGCAGGAATACGCGCTCACAGGCCGTATCGCTGCGCTTGTTCAGCAGGTCATAGATGATGTGCAGCCCTAAGTTGGACATGCCCACGAAATAAGAATTCGGATAGGCCAGAGCCACAGGCAGACGCGTGCCCAAGGGATAGCGGTAATAACCTTCCTCTGCCGCCAATTGTTCCTTTAACTCCTGTCTTAATGCCCAAGCCAAATGCCTTACTCCTTTTCCTTACTGCCTTACTCTTTTTCCTGCCCGCTCTTATGGGCCTGCAACTCCCGCAGTTCCTCCATAAAACTGCTGATATCCGCAAATTTCCGATACACGGAAGCAAAGCGAATATACGCCACTTCATCAAAACTCTTGAGCTTGCTCATCACCAGCTTGCCGATATCGGCCGTGCTGACTTCCTGCTCCATCGTATTACGGATATCCCGCTCAATTTCATTTGCCAGATTGGTGATATCCTCCAGTGAAATATCCCGCTTATCGCAGGCACGGATAATGCCGTTTAAGATTTTATCCCGCTTAAAGACCTCCCGGCGGCCGTCATTTTTGACCACCATCAAGGGCTGCTTTTCCACCACTTCATAGGTGGTAAAACGGCGGCCGCAGGACGTACACTCACGGCGGCGGCGAATGGTTGCTCCATCATCTGCCGACCGGGAATCTATTACTCGACTGTCATTCTGTTTACAATATGGGCACTTCATCGCCGCACCTTCTTTATCACTTTATTTTTCGTTCTATTTGTCTTTTGACGGGTCAATTTATTTTTATCCGCCTTTGACTGGTCAAATTTATCATTTGCCGGCCGTACCAGACATTTCTTATCAAAGCCAATTAAATCCGTCCGCCCGGCAATCGTCAAGGCCTTGCGCACAATGCCCTGATTTTTGGGCAGCCAATACTGCATCAGCGCCCGCTGCATCAGCTTATCCTCCGGGGACTTGGCCGAATAGACCTCTTCGCCCGTCAGCGGGTCAAGGCCCGTATACCACATGCAGGTGGAAAGGGTTCCCGGTGTGGGAATAAAGTCCTGCACCTGCTGCGGATGATAGCCCTTGTCCCGGATAAATTCCGCCAGTTCAATGGCATCTTCAAGTTTCGAGCCGGGATGACTGGACATAAAATACGGCACAAGATACTGCTTCATGCCGAGTTTCTTATTCATCGCCGTAAACTTATCCACAAACCGCTCATAGACCTTGCGGTTGGATTTGCCCATAAGACGGGTCACGCGGTCGGTAATATGCTCCGGCGCAATCTTAAGCTGCCCGCTGATATGATGCTCGCAAAGTTCCTTTAAGAACTCGTCCTTAGCTAGCAGCAGATAATCAAACCGCACCCCGGAACGCACAAAGACCTTCTTCACCCCCGGAAGCGCCCGCAGTTCCCGCAGAAGCTTAATGTAGTCGCTATGGTCGGCTGCCAGATTCTTACAGGGGATTGGTGACAGGCAGGGCTTGCCGCGGCAGGTGCCCCGCGTGAGCTGTCCATCACAGCTCGTGCGGCGGAAATTAGCCGTAGGGCCGCCCACATCGTGGATATAGCCCTTAAAGCCCTTCTGCTGCGTCAGAATCTTCGCCTCACGAATCAGGGATGCATGACTGCGCCGCTGAATAATCCGTCCCTCGTGGGAGATAATCGCACAGAAATTGCAGCCGCCAAAACAGCCGCGCTGACTTAAGAGACTGAACTGTACCTCGGCAATGGCGGGCACCCCGCCGTCCTTATCGTAAATGGGATGCCAGGTCCGCATATAGGGCAGGTCGTAAATCTCATCCATCTGCTCCTCAGAGAGGGGCTTGGCCGGCGGATTCTGCACCACACACCATTCGTCATTCTGTTGGGCGAGCTTTCTGCCCCGGAAGGCATCCTGCTCTAAGTATTCCAGCTTAAAGGCTTCGGCAAATTTGCGCTTGTCGGAGCTTACCTCCTGATAAGACGGCAAAGGCAGGTAATCCCAGATGTAATCCATATTGGGCACCTTGAAACAGGTTCCCTGCACATCCTGAATATTGCCAATCTCCACGCCCTGCTGCAAATCGGCAGCCACTTCCAAAAGTGCCCGCTCGCCCATGCCGAAAATCAGCATATCAGCCCCGCTGTCCACCAGTATGGAACGGCGCACAGCATTTGACCAATAGTCATAATGCGCCATACGGCGCAGGCTGGCCTCAATGCCGCCAATGATGATTGGCACATCCGGGTAGAGTTCCCGCAGGCGATTGCAGTAGACAATCGTCGCCCGTTCCGGACGGAAGCCGGACTTGCCGCCCGGCGAATAGGCATCCTGATGGCGCATCTTCTTGGCGGCGGTGAACTTGTTTAAGAGGGAATCCATATTCCCCGCAGAGACAAGAAACCCCAGCCGTGGTTTTCCCAGGCGGTCAAAATCCCTGGTAGAATGCCAGTCCGGCTGGGGAATAATTCCTACTTTATAGCCATGCTTTTCGAGTAATCGACAAAGAATGGCGGGGCCGAAACTGGGATGGTCCACATACGCATCACCGGACACAAACACAAAGTCCAGCTGCGCCCAGCCCCGGCTTTCCATATCCTTTTTGCTGATTGGCAAAAATTCATTCATTATTTCTTGCTATCCTTCTTATCGGCCGGAGCGGGCTGATTGGCATTGTCCGGCGTGAACGTCTTTTCCACAACCTGACCAATATCGCCAGCCTTACCCATATCCTGACCGTTAACCTTCATTTCCACTGCTCCGGCATTACCGGCGGTGATAACCACCTTTTCCTTCCCCTTCCAGGTTTCCGTCTTGCCCGATTCAATGGTTCCTTCATAAACCGTCTTGCCATCGGCCACGACCTGCGTCCAGCACTTGTCGGTGAACTTGGCCACGAGTTCTACCCCATCAACTTTCTTCGGAGCTTCCTGTTTCTGTACTTCTTCTTTTGCTGGCTGGGTCTTAGCCGCCGGTGCCTTAGCGGTTTGGGTTACCGCTTTGGGCGCCGTCTTGGGCGCACTGCTGTCCTCCATGGCAAACAGATAATAGGCACCAGCGCCCACCAACAGAACAATCACGGCAATAAGCCAGTTGTTATGACGGCTGCTGGGTGTGGATACCTGTTCACGATACTCACTGCCCGTGGCCAATTTTGCCTTGGCCTCCGCTTTGCTCTGTTCTTCTGCTTCAGCCAGCTGCTGTTTTGCTTCTTCAGCTGCGGCAACTTCTTCGGGATGATTTTCCTCCATAAACTGACGCACAACCGCATCTGCATCCATCTTCAAAAAATTTGCGTAGTTACGGATAAAGCCCTTGGCATATACCGTCCCCGGCAGCTGCCCGTACTCGCCCTTTTCAATCGCCTCTATATACAAAGCACGAATGCTCGTGCCTTTCGCTATATCCTGAATCGTTAAATTCTGTCGTTCACGCTCAGTGCGTAAATTGTCACCTATCATGTGAATAATTCCTCCCCTTATATCAAAGTGCCTAGCCAAAAGCACTACCAAACAACATTATACATAAATATAATGCTTAATACAAATTTTTTTTGCCCGCCGCAAGCACAAAAACAGCCCTCCCCGCAGGGAAGGCTAATGTCAGCGTGCACAGCCAATATTTTCTTTGCCATCATCATTGTCGAGCAGCGTTTGCAGGGTGATATTTTCGAGCACCTGGCTGATGCTGTCACAAACCTTCTCCCAAATGCCCCTGGTCACACAGGCACATGCCTTGTCACACATCTGCTCCGCCGCACCGGCTTCAGCCAACAGACAATCCACCACAGCAATCGGCCCTTCCACGGTGGTGATGATGGAACCGATGGTGATTTCCGCCGGACTTTTCGCCAGCATATAACCGCCCTGAGCGCCGCGGATGCTCTGCACAATCCCCGCCCGCCGCAAGGGAACCATAAGCTGTTCCAAATAGTTTTCAGACAGTCCCTGCCCCTGGGCTACACACTTTAGCGAAACCGGCCCTTCACCATAACGCTGTGCCAGTTCATAAAGCGCCGTCACACTGTATCTGCCCTTGGTTGAGATTTTCATATAGCCACCTCAAAAATTCCGAGTAAATTGCTAAGATTTATTCTTCCAATATAGCAGAAAAAAATCTCACTGTCAAAGACTATCACAGTGTATTTCAGACCATATCTTCCAAAATTCGGACGGCAGGTACCTGCTTCATTTTCCGCTGGGTACTGAGCTCCGTACCATCGGCTGCTTTCGGCACAGGCTGGGATTCATCCGGAACATCCTTTAGATGCGGTGGCTTGCGATAGCAGGTGTCGAGCTTGCCATCCACATACTCCTTTACCAGGATACTGCCATCTGGCAGCACATGACGGATAACCTCCGTAAATTCCTGCTGCGCCTTCAACTGGGAGATTTCCTGCTTTTGGGCATTCATCTTTTCCAAATCCTCAGTCAGATTATCCAGCCGCTCCTGCACCAAGCCGGTAAACATATCCTTAAATGCTCCACTGCCCTGCGCTTTGGCTTTCTCCAAATTGGTAACGCCGGCCATACTTTCGTCTATTCCTGTAACCTTCATGAAAAAGCCCCCTCTCTGTATGCTATATCGGCTTTAAGCATAATTTTCTTAAGCAGAAAAGGGGCTGTTTTCATTTTCTATTTATTTTTTACCAAGGCTGGGGCGTCATGGGGGTGATTACGCCAAAGGTATAACCTTTTTCCCGCAGGACGCGGATGATTTCCGGCAGCGCCTTGACGGTTTCTTCATGGCCTGCCGAGCTATGCATCAGGATGATGGCACTGTCCATCACGGCCTGGCCGGAGATGTTGTCAATGAAATCCTGCGCTACCGGATGGTTGGGAGCAGCATCGGCAGAACTTACATTCCAGTCATGTTCCACATAACCATTGGCCGTGATAATATTTTCGTAAGCGGAAGTAAAATTGCCCATACGGCCGCTGGGCGCGCGGGTAATCAGCGGACGCAGGCCCAGCAGTTCATAGATGGCATCGTCAGCCTGCTCCATTTCCGCCAGATAACTTTCGGCAGAAGCATAAAGGCGTTTGTAGTCATGGTCATAGCTGTGATTCCCCAGAGCGTGTCCCTCGTCAAAGATACGCTTGGTCGTTTCCGGATAAGCCTTGACGTTTTTGCCCAGCACATAGAAGGTGGCTTTTACCCCTTCCTGCTTTAAGATATCCAGCACTGCTGCGGTGTTCTTATCGTCCGGGCCATCATCAAAGGTGAGGTAGGCCACCTTCTTATCCCGATAAGGCGCAATCTTGGGCAGCGCAGTGGGCAGGCCTTTGGCCCGGCGCTGAGCCAGCGTGTAACGGTCATAAACTGGCGTTTCGGCGTTGTCCAGAGCAAGGTTGCTGAAATCATCAGCGGCAGTAATATAAGCCGGAGTCTTTTCTTCTACGGGCGCGGCTTCTTCGGCAGGTGCAGCAGATTCACCGGGATTTCCCTGCTGGCTGCAGCCGCTAAAAAACAGACAAGCAAGGCAGAGAACTGCCCCGCAAAATTTTATGGATGGAACAAACATCCGTTAATCAATCTCCCTCCGATAATGTGATGTTATGCGAATTGAAACGAAAACTTTCTTCCCGGCGTAATGTATTTCAACATAAAGAGTTCACATTCTGTTACTCTGCCTACAACATTAACCCGCATATCGGCAGGCTGGGATTTTTTGATGATTTCGAGCTCACCCATATAGCGCAGGTAATCCTTGTTGTCGATGGTGATGGCGCCGCGCCGCCGCTCCTTGTTATTCTCTGGTTCCACTGTGCCCTTTAACAAGCCCCGGCTCTCCTGGGCACGGATAGCATCGCGGGCTTCGTCTTCCCTAGCGGTGAACGTATGACGCAATAGTTCCTGCTGAACCGCATCATCTGTAAAGAGCTGCGCGCGCAGAACCACCTCATCACCAGGCAATTGTCCCACCGTTTTGAGTTCATCCGGCAATGGCAGGCTGTCGCTTAAAAATACGGAATCAATCCCCAGTGCCGCCATGTGTCTTGCCGCTCTGTCCGTATGCCACAGGCGGTGCGTTTCCAGAGTCGGCAGCCCCTCAAAGAGCGGTTCCCTCTGTTTTCCCTGACTAGGGACAAAGGCGCCGACTTTTATCCCTGCCTGATGGAGCATTTTCGTCTTGCGCCGCAGGATATCCTCGCTGATGCCTGTTCCCCGGCGCGGATAGAAATTGTGCAGGGCATCCACATGGGAAAAATCCGTACCTGCCGCCTGCAAATCAGCCAGTATTTTTTCGGTAATGGTGCTGGCATTTAATTGCAGGCAAATACCTAAATCGTTATGACTGAGTTCAGCTATCTGCTCTGCTGAGTAGCCGTAATCCAGACGCAGGGTGGTAATGCCGAGTTTTTGAAACGCAGCCAGGTCAAATTCCGGCATATCCAACATCGAAAGCGTCCGCGGCGAGATATCGGAAATAATCTCCATATCGTACCTGCGTGCCGCAGCCAAAATTTCAGCCAGTTCCCGCTTGAGTACCGCAGTATCCGTTTCAGGAATATGCAGGGAAGTAAATACCCGGCGAATTCCACACGCTGCCGCCGTCGACAACAGTTGTAAATTTTCTTCGAGCGTATTATCCAGCCCCGGATAAAGGGATATTCCGTTTTCCATTAGGACACTCCCCTCTGTTTTAACGCCTGCGCCAAATGACCATCGGCCGCAGCAAGCGCCGCCTGCCCTGCCTCATAACCAAGCCCGGTCAGATGCAGGAAAATCGCTAGTTTAGCATTGCCTTTCGCTTCTGCGAGTGCCGCTATGCTTTCTTCCCGGCTGCAGCCCGTGGCTTCCATGACGATGTTTTTCGCCCGCTCCTCCAGCTTCTTGTTGGAGGTTTTGACATCCACCATCAGATTACCATAAACCTTGCCCAGTTTAATCATCGTGCCTGTGGAGAGCATATTGAGCACAAGTTTTTGCGCCGTCCCCGCTTTCATGCGGGTAGAGCCCGTCACCACCTCTGCCCCCGTCACGGGCAGCAGGGCAATATCTGCCCATTCGGCAATCGCGGCATTAGCCGAACACGCCAACGCAATGGTTGCCGCACCGAGCTTGCGGGCATATTGCAGGCCACCAATCACATAGGGTGTACGGCCAGAGGCGGCAATCCCCACCAGCACATCAGCGGCGCTAAATCCTCTGTCTGCCAAATCCTGGCAGGCAAGTTCGCCATTATCCTCAGCCCCTTCCTGTGCCTTGAAGATGGCCGGCGTGCCGCCGGCGATAACTCCCTGCACGAGCTCAAAGTCCACCCCATAGGTTGGCGGACATTCCGAAGCATCCAGAATCCCTAACCGCCCAGATGTGCCGGCACCCAGATAAAAGAGCCGCCCGCCCTTTGCCAGCCTGTCGGTGATAACATCCACCGCCTTGGCAATCTCCGGCAAGATTTTTTCGACCGCCAAGGCGACCTTTTTATCTTCCTCGTTGATAATCCGCAGCATTTCTACCGTGGGCAGTTCATCAATATGGGCGCTTGCAGGATTGCGGCGCTCGGTACTTATTTTTTGCAAGTCCAACATGGAAAAATTACGACTCCTTTTCTTCCACCGGGTCATCAAAGCCCAGCAAATACGTGGCAATAAAGCCGGCGATATAGGCGACTACTACCCCCAGCAGGTAAATGGGGATATTATTGGTTGTCCCCGCCAGCGGCAGGCCGGAAATCCCCATAGCCGACGCCCCGACCATAAAATGTGCCTGCACCGCACCGCCAAAGGCACCGCCAATACAAGCCCCGATAAAGGGACGGCCCAAAGGAAGGGTAACACCGTAAATCAACGGCTCGCCAACGCCCATCAGCCCTACCGGCAGAGCCGAAGCCACGGTTTTCTTCAGGAATTTGTTCTTGCTCTTTACATAGACCGCAATAGCCGCACCGACCTGACCGGCACCAGCCATAGCCAAAATCGGCAGGAGAATCGTCACGCCAAACTGGGAAATCAAATCCGCATGAATCGGCGTAAGGGCCTGATGAATGCCCATCATAACCATCGGCAGCCACATGCCTCCCAGCACAAAGCCCACAGCTGCACCGCCGGAGCCTACGGCGCCCGTAGCCGCCGCACCAATCGCCGAGGAAATTGCGCCGCCCAACGGCTGCAGAACAAAAATTGCCGCAACGCCCGCGAGCAGGAAAGTCAGCAACGGGGTCAGGAACAAATCAAAAACCGTGGGAATCAGTTTGTGCAAACGCTTTTCCAGCCATGCTGCCAAAAAAGCCACCAAAATCACGGCAATAACACCGCCGCGGCCGGGAACCAGCTTGCTTCCGTCAAACACTACATTGGCCAGCCCCGGATGACTGATTAGAGCCGCGAGGGCCCCGCCCAGAATCGGCGTGCCGCCGAAAACCTTGGCCGCATTATAGCCCACAAAGAGATTCATGCCCCAGAATACGGCATTACCCGCAACGGCTAACAGCTGCCAGGTCGGTGAAGCCGTTATCCCCGGCCAGATTTTGGCCGATACGCCGAGTATCCCCGTGAGTAAGCCGCAGGCGATAAAGGCCGGAATCAGCGGGATAAAAATGCCGGCAATCTTTTTGAGCAGCAGTTTGCCCGGCGTAGCATTTTTCTCCCGAATCTGTTGATGAAGTTCCTTGCCGTCACCAATCTTGGGCTTAGCCTTGGTATTTTCCAGCAGTTCATTGACCACCGTAGTCACCTGCGTAGCCGTTCCGGGTCCTACGATGATTTGCAGTTCTTCCTCGGTGTCGTGGATTCCCATAACCCCCGGCACCTGCTTAACTGCCTCCAGCAGCTTCTCGTCTTTTTTGTTTAACTGCACCCTGAGTCTTGTCATGCAGTTATAGGCCTGCAGGATATTTTCCCGGCCGCCTAATACATCATAAAGTTGTTTCCCCAGTTCATCCATTTTCATTTACACTCCCCTTAAAATCTATCCAGCCAGCACTTGCGCAGATAATCCCCCATGCTCTTTTCCTGACCGTTGTCGCTTGGCTGATAGTAATGAGCATTTTGTATTTCCTTGGGCAAGTAGGCCTGCTCGGTAAAATGCCCCGGATAATCATGCGGATAGATATACTCCGTGCCATGCCCCAGTTTTGCCGCGCCTTTGTAATGCGC
>CACZIV010000034.1 GCA_902781305.1 Pseudoselenomonas ruminantium | reverse complement strand
GCAGATGTTATGCACAATTTGAACTTAAAAGCTGTATTTTGCAGCGACTTTTTGTACAGCCTTGGGCTGTGAAATGGACAAGCCTTCGGTAAGCCAGCGAAGCTGCTGCTCGGAAATTTCCAGTAGGTCTTCCGGCATATCCGGCCATTGATATTGGCCATTCTCCAAGCGCTTATAGAGCAGAAGAAAGCCTGTCTCATTCCATAGCAGCCCCTTGATACGGTCTTTACGGCGGCCGCAGAAAAGGAACAAAGCCGGCTGGTGCGGGTCAAGCTGAAACTTTGAAAGCACCAGCGCGGCAAGGCCGTCGATAGACTTTCGCATATCCGTCCGGCCGCACGCCAGATAGACATGGTCTGCGGTAAGATTGCGGATTAACATACCGGGAACACATCCTTGATACAAGCGAGCGTTCTGGCAAGCAATTCACTCGATGTCTGCNNNNAGGAAAGTTTCAGCATAGATGGCAGCGTTGCGGTCTGCACTGTAGTCGTAATGGTAGCGGTTGCCAACGTAGCAAATTTAGGAGCAGACTCATCCTTTTTGGTGATTTGGAGTGCAGATGCCGCAAAATCTTCGCGAATTTTGCGTTGCCAATAGTAAAAGGCATTGTACTTGATATTCTGTTGGCGACAATATTCTGCGGCAGTAAGCCCGCCGTTCTGTTGGGCAAGTATGAGCTGTTTCCAGGATGCTAAAGAATGTTGCTGGATTTGAGTCATAACAAAAAACTCCCGGATACTAAAATGGCTTTTTCAGCTTTTTCGTGTGGCTTATTTTAGTCAATTATCTCATCTGGGAGGAAAAATTTACATACACTGTATTATTTTGCGGTTACGTATATTTTACTTTGGAGATAACGAGAAGTGTTTTATGAGTCTCAGATTATTTATATTTCAGTTGGCAGTAACCGATGGATTAATTACGCATACAAAAAGCAAGCCTGGAAAAATCGCAAGCTTGCTTTCATGTTTTTATTTTTCAGCAAAAAAATTCTACCCCTCTATTAGGGCAAGGTATTTTTTACGTTCATTATCAGGAATGCACAGTATTTCCATCGCTCGCATAGCCGAGACTTTTAAACTAGACATGACATTGCGGATGGAGCTAATCCGTTCTGCGTCCTTGCCCTGCGTTATACCTTGTAATATGCCCTGTTCAAGGCCTTTGCTTTCAACAGCATCCAATACTTTACACATATTGTTCAGCTCCTTTCCGGATGTTCTGTAGACATCCTCGTATCGCGAATCGCCTGTCATAACACTCATAAGTTGCAGAAATTCGTGGACATGCTTAATTGTTTCTTCTAGCGGCTCATATTGTTTATTTTTCCGCATTTGGACGAAATAATCAGCAACCAACCGAAAATCACTCTGAAACTTTGAAAGCACCAGCGCGGCAAGGCTGTCGATAGACTTTCACATATCCGTCCGGCCGCACGCCAGGTAGACATGGTCGGCAGTCTTTCTTTAGCACAAGGTGCCATATTCATATATTATATCACTGGCCAAATCAATTTCATCACTCCAAAATACGCAAGTTCTGCTTTCGTCAAGTTGGAAGTTTTGAAATAATCCATGTTCGGTTTGTAAAGAGCGATAAGTTGGTAATGTACGAATGTCATCTTTTACATCATAAAGAACTTGTCTTCCATCATCAAATAGGACATAGAGAGTATAGTCGCTACGTGGTTCAATTTTTTTTATACGAGGAATCATTGTTAGCACCTCCCTATTTTAATGGTGGCAATTTACGTATTAATTGGGTTTCCCACATTTCTTGCAGTTCATTGTGATATTTTTGCAACCATTCGGTTACAAGCTCTTGCGCTTTAGGGGGCAAATCACCTTCTATCATTTCGAAGGTGCGTATATTGAATTCACCAACGTATTCTCCATATAGTGCGTGAATATGGCTGGGCTCATGTTCTTTAGGCTTAAAGAACATTTTGATAATGATACCGTAAAAACGTGTTATTTCTGGCATAATACATCACGCTCCTTACCTAAATTATATCATACTTTGCAGGTCACTCCAAGGCTACATCATATAAAGTAGGAAATTATGAAAGACAGATAAAGTTAAAATTATTTTGAAAAAACGAATATTTTGTGGTAAAATGATAGTGGTGTAGTACGGTCTTCCTATTATTTGTTATTACTTAGGGGGTGGGTGCTTGTTACAAATCGGTGATAAGGTGGTCTATCCAATGCATGGTGCCGGGATTATTTCCGGCATAGAGAAATGCGATGTACTAGGTGAGGGAAAGTCTTACTATGTGCTGCAAATGCCATTAGGGGATATGAAGGTGATGATTCCCGCAGATAAGGCAGATCATATCGGTCTGCGTGATGTGATTCCGGAGGCTCGGGTGGATGAAGTGCGTGATGTGCTTGAGGACGAGCCGGAACGCCTGTTGGGCACTTGGAATCGGCGGTATCAAACCAGTCTGGAGCGCTTGAAATCCGGCGATATCTGCGATGCGGCAGCGGTTACCCGTAATCTGGTCGTGCAGGAGCGGGAACGGCGCATATCGGCAGGTGAGCGCAGGCTTTTGGATTTGGCGCGGCAGATTGTCGTCAGTGAATTGGTCTATGCCTGTGACAAGAGTCCTGACGAAGTAGCCGTCTGGATGGACGATATCCTGGCCGCAAATAATGCGTAAAGTGAATATTTCGGATAGCTGATATTTGGCTGTCCGTATTTTTTTGCTGCTTGCAGGGCTTTTTCGTTGACATAGGCAGGGAAAATTTACTATACTTAAAGTTATGCAAGTTATTAATTTATAGAAGGGAGGTGTAAAAATGCTAGACCGAGTTTTACGTTTTTTCATCATTCTGCTTGGGGCTATTGCCGGGGGAGCTTTGCTCAATCTGGCTACGCCGTTTTTGACCTTTTTTATCAGTACAGAGGTACTGGAAACGGAGATGGGCTTTTTTAAGTTGTCCATTGCTGGTTTCCTGAGCATTCTCTTTGGGGCAGTTGCAGGTGCTGCTGTTGGTTTTCTGCTTTCCCCGTTCTTTATCCGCAAAATCAAGGGCTTTGCTGTTTTTGTGGAGGCACAGCTGAACAAAATGCCTACGCATGATGTTATTGCTGGTGCCATTGGTTTACTTATCGGACTCATTATTGCAAATTTGCTGGGCTATGCTTTTTCCAAGATTCCCGTAGTGGGTGAGTATATCCCGGTCGTGTTCAGCATTGTGCTGGGCTATCTTGGTATTCATATCATGATAAAAAAGCGTCAGGAATTGGTGAGTATCTTTGACTTTATTCCTAAGTTTATGAAGGAATTAGTCAAAATGCGGGAAACGAAGCAGGCAGCGCCTAAGGCTGTGCCTGCTGCAGCAGAGGATAAACCTTGCTACAAATTGCTGGATACCAGTGTCATCATTGACGGCCGTATCGCGGATATTTGCGAGACGGGTTTTTTGGAAGGCACGCTCTTGATTCCGGTTTTTGTCCTGGAGGAATTGCAGCATATTGCCGATTCAGCTGATGCGCTGAAACGTGTACGTGGACGGCGCGGTTTGGACATTTTGCAGAAAATCCGTCAGGAAAGCCGCATGAAGGTCAAAATCACCGAGGAGGACTTCGAGGATATTCCCGAGGTGGATTCCAAGCTGGTTCAGCTGGCCCAGCAGGTGGGGGGCAAAATCATCACCAATGATTTCAACCTCAACAAGGTGGCGCAGCTGCGGGGGGTAGAGGTGCTCAATATCAATGCCCTGTCTAATGCGGTAAAACCTGTGGTTATTCCCGGTGAATCCATGCAGGTAGCCATTGTCAAATCCGGCAAGGAGGCAGGCCAGGGGGTAGCTTATCTCGAAGATGGCACCATGATTGTCGTGGAAAACGGCAATCGCTATATGGGCGAAACCATCGAGGTGGAAGTGACTTCTGCCCTGCAGACGGCGGCAGGACGCATGATTTTTGCCAAGCCGAAAAATTAAATAAAAGCAGCCCCCTGGGGAGGGGGCTGGCTTTTCTAGGAGTGATTTCATGGTCAGTGTTATTTTTCCTGCCGCCGGGCAGGGGAAACGGATGCAGGCTGGTATAAATAAAGTGCTCCTGACTTTGGGGGGCGAACCGATACTTACGCGCACTCTGAAGACTTTTTCCGCAGTAGAAGAAGTGGGAGAATTGATTGTTGTCGTGGCTGCTGATGAAGTGACTGCCGTGGAACGGCAGCTGCAAAAGGTAGCCGGCTTAAAGCCGTTTAAGGTCGCAGCTGGCGGCAGTGAGCGGCAGTATTCCATTTACAATGGTCTTCAGCGGGTCGCCGATACCGCCGATGTGGTACTGGTGCATGATGCGGCAAGGCCGTTGGTCACGGTAAAGACCATTCAGGCGGTAATTGACAGTGCCCGTGCAAAAGGCGGCGCCATTGCGGCAGTGCCGGCGAAAAATACCATTAAGGTTGTGGATAAGGATGGCTTAGTGGAATCCACGCCGCCCCGCAGTACCTTATGGGAAGTGCAAACGCCGCAGGGCTTCCGCAAGGATATTTTGCTAAAGGCCAATGAACAGGCTTTACAGGATAATTTCCTGGGTACAGATGATGCGAGCCTCGTGGAACGCATTGGTGTGCCTGTGGCGGTAGTAAACAGTGACTACCGCAATATCAAGGTGACTACGCCGGAGGATTTGCTGATTGCTGAGGCCTTTTTGCAGTGTACGGCAGCTGAGGAAGCAAGCACGCTGCAGGCGGCTGCCAGCGAGGCACGTCAGGCGTGGTTAGAGGAGGAACATAAATGACGAGATTTGGCATGGGCTATGATGTCCATCGCTTGGTGGCAGGCCGCAAGCTGATTATCGGGGGCGTGGAAATCCCGCATTCGTTGGGACTTTTGGGCCATTCGGATGCCGATGTGCTGCTGCATGCTGTAGCGGATGCCCTTTTGGGCGCGGCAGCCTTGGGCGATATTGGCCGTCATTTTCCGGATACTGACCCGCAGTTCAAGGGCGCTGACAGCATGAAGCTCTTGGCGCATGTGGCAGAGCTTATCCGGGAAAAGGGCTATGTGACCGGTAATGTGGATGCGACGATTGTGGCGCAGAAACCGAAGATGAAGGATTTTATCCCGCAGATGAACGAGAATATCGCGCGTGTGCTGGGAATTGAACTGGATCAGGTCAATGTCAAGGCCACAACCGAGGAAAAGCTCGGCTTTACCGGCAATGAAGAAGGTATCTCCGCCTATGCGGTGGCAGGTATCGAAAAGGCTTGATGGTTTCAAGCAGGAGGTCTCTTAGATGTTAAAAGTTTATAATACGATGACGCGCAGCAAGGAGGAGTTCAAGCCCTTAAAAGAGGGTGAGGCCAGTATCTACTGCTGCGGCGTTACGCCTTACAACCATCCCCATATCGGCAATGCTCGTCCGTTTGTGACCTGGGATGTAATCCGCCGTTATTTGGCACATAAGGGGTACAAGGTGCGTTATATCCAAAACTTCACGGATGTGGATGACAAGATTATCCGTACCGCTAATGAAGAAGGTGTAAAGTGGAGCGACATTTCCGGCCGCTATATTGATGCCTATTTCAAGGCTATGGATGCGCTCAATGTCAAACGCGCCGATATTTATCCGCGCGTCAGCGAAACCATTCCCGATATTATCGCCATGGTGCAGAAGCTCGTGGACAAGGGGTATGCCTATGCAGTGGATAATGGGGATGTGTTCTACCGCGTGGAAAAATTTGCCGGTTATGGCAAGTTGAGCGGCCGCAAGCTTGAGGACATGCAGGCTGGTGCCCGTATTGATGTGGATGAGCGCAAGGAACATCCCATGGACTTTGCTCTTTGGAAGGCTGCCAAGCCGGGCGAACCAAGCTGGGACAGCCCCTGGGGCAAAGGCCGTCCGGGCTGGCATATCGAGTGCTCTACGATGTCACTGAAATATTTGGGCGAAAAGTTTGATTTCCACGGCGGCGGCAGTGACCTCATCTTCCCGCACCATGAAAATGAGATTGCCCAGAGTCAGGCCTGCATTGGCGATGAACACAGTTTTGCCCAGTACTGGCTGCATAATGGCTTTATCACGATTCATAACGAGAAGATGTCCAAGTCCAAGAACAATTTCTTCACGGTCAAGGATATTCTCACTGAATATCCGGGCGAAGTGGTGCGTTTCTTTATCCTGCAGACGCATTACAGAAGCCCGCTGGATTTCAGTGATGAACGCCTAAAGGAAGCACAGACCAGCCTCAATCGTCTGGCACAGTCCAAGGGCTTTATGGATGAACTGCTGGCTAAGACCGGTTCGAGCGATACGGCTAAGGATTTGGCCGAAAAGGCTGCGGCCTATGTCCAGGAGTTCCATGAAGCGATGGATGACGATTTCAACACGGCGCTGGCCATCAGTCAGATTTTTGCGCTGTCCAAGGACATCAACATCTACTATCAGGATGTGATGAACAAGGGCGCAGCCTTTGACAGCGAAAACTTCGCCAAGGTCGCTGAGGCCTATAAGCTGATGACGGGCATTATCGGCATTTTCGAGCAGGAAGATGCTGCCGACGATGAACTGGCAAATAAGCTCATGGACTTAATCATCAACATCCGTCAGGATGCCCGCAAGGAAAAGAACTGGGCACTGGCCGATAAAATCCGTGACGAACTCAAGGAAGCGGGGGTTATCCTTGAGGATACGCCTAACGGTGTACGGTGGAAAAAGGCATGAAGTTTGACCATTTTAAGATGCTTGTCGAAATGATGTTCCAGCCTGATGGTGATGGCGGGATACTGCAGCGTTACAAGGATGTGGACGTCAAGCAACTCAATCCGTTGGTACTTGCCTATGTCGGGGATGCGTATTTTCATCTCTACATGCGTACCCGCCTGCTCTCTTATGAGCAGGCCAAGGTGCAGGCACTGCATTCCTTTAGTGCTCAGATGGTTTCGGCTGTCTGGCAGGCGAAGGCCTATCAGGGCATTGAGGATAAGCTGACCGAGGAGGAAAAGGCGATTTACCGCCGGGGGCGCAACGCCAAGAGTCATGCGCCACGCAGTGCCAGCGTGGCGGAGTATCATGCCAGTACCGGCTTTGAAGCTCTGCTCGGCAGTCTCTACCTCTCCGAACAGAACGAACGGCTTTACGAGATTGCGGAAATGTCCTTCCAGATTATCTCGCAGGCCATGATGAAGGAAATCAGGGAGAAACAGTAACGAATGATTAAGGTAAAACTCTTAAACTATACGCCAGAGCCGGAGCGGGCAGTGGCTATGGCAGCCCGTCTCTGTTACTCAGCCAGTGGTGCTGAGGAACTGGCGGAAAAGTTAAGTGATGAAAAGGTCAAGGAAATGGTGCGCCGCATGGTGGCTCTGGGCCATGGTTCCACATTGGAACACGCCAGCTTCACCTTCGGCATTGAAGGTGTGAGCCGGGTGCTGACTCATCAGCTCGTGCGTCACCGCATTGCGTCCTATGACCAGCAGTCCCAGCGCTATGTGGCTGCGCATGGCTTCCAGTACATCACGCCGCCTTCTATTGCGGAAAAGCCGGAAGCCTTGGCAAAATATGAGGCACTGCTCGAAGAAATCCGCAAGACCTATGATGAACTTACGGAAATGGGCGTGCCCAAGGAAGATGCGCGTTATGTGCTGGCGAACGCCACGGAAACGAAGATTCTCGTGACCATGAATGCCCGCAGTCTTATGCATTTCTTCAATCTGCGCTGCTGCAACCGCGCGCAGTGGGAAATCCGCGAAATGGCCTATAAGATGCTGGCAGAAGCCAAAAAGGTTGCGCCGACGCTGTTCTTCAATGCCGGTGCCAGCTGTGTCAACACGGGCCGTTGCCCGGAAGGCGACATGACCTGTGGCAAGCTTAGTGAAATGCTGAAACTGCGGGAGAAGGAATAATCATGAGAAATGACAACGCAAAACCAGCTAACCGCAATAAAAAGCGTGAGCATAAGAAAGCTGCGCCGGCTGTTCGGGAGACACAAGCTGTCCGGGAACTGCCGGAAGATGTGCTGATTGGCCGCAATGCGGTGACCGAAGCCCTGCGTGCTGGTCGCGGCATCAATAAAATCCTGTTGGCCGATGGCGACCGCGAAGGTCAGGTCAGCGAGATTGTGGCACTGGCCAAGGAACGCGGCATTGTTCTGCAGTTTGTTGACCGGGGCAAGATTGAGTCCGTAGCTTCCGGCCTGCGCCATCAAGGGGTGCTCGCCTATGTGGCACCTGTGGCCTATGTGGAACTGGAAGATATTCTGGCAAAAGCCGAGGCGGCTGGGGAGCCGCCCTTCCTGCTCTTGCTGGATGAACTGGAAGATCCGCATAATTTGGGAGCACTTTTGCGCACCGCTGACGCTACCGGTGTGCATGGGGTGCTTATACCTAAGCGCCGCAGTGTGCCGCTTACGGCAACGGTGGCTAAGACCTCGGCGGGAGCCGTGGAATATGTGCCGGTAGCCCGTATTGGCAATATCTCGCAGACCTTGAAGACCTTGAAGGAAAAAGGCTTTTGGGTAGCGGGTGCCGATATGGACGGCAAACAGAATTATTATGAAGCAGATTTGACCGGCCCATTGGTGCTGGTGGTAGGCAGTGAAGGTAAAGGCATGGGGCGCCTGACTAAGGAGCAGTGTGACTTTATTGTCAAGATGCCTATGGTAGGTAAGATTAACTCTCTTAATGCATCAGTAGCAGGCTCTATCCTGATGTATGAATCCATGCGTCAGCGGTTGGCTGCCAAGAATTGATTATTTATTGGGGAATAAATAATCGTGGGACTAAAGTCCTAAAACCATTCTTGACGGTAACAACCGTTTAGAGGTATAATCAAGACGTGTTAAGGGGATAGTAAGAATGAAAACTGGGGAAGTTTTCGGTAAAGGGGAATAAGCGATGGAAGCAGAACAGACTACAGAAGAATTATTTGTTGAGGAAATTTATAGTGAATTTGCCCAACTCACGGATGAGGAGATACTGCTGGCCATCAAGGATAGCAACGATAAGGCTGCACTGGATTACTTAATCAATAAGTATCGCAATTTTGTGCGTGCAAAAGCTCGTTCGTATTTTTTGATTGGCGCAGACCGTGAAGACATTATTCAGGAAGGCATGATTGGTTTTTACAAGGCGATACGGGATTTTCGCAATGATAAGCTGTCATCTTTCCGGGCATTTGCGGAGCTGTGCGTAACGCGGCAGATTATTACGGCCATTAAGACAGCTACCCGGCAAAAGCATATACCACTGAATTCCTATATCTCGCTTAACAAGCCTATCTATGACGAGGATTCAGACAGAACCCTTTTGGATGTGTTATCGGGGGCTAAGGTCACTGATCCTGAGGAACTGGTCATCAGCCAGGAAGAATTCGTGGATATTGAGAAAAAAATGGAAGAAATCCTCTCTGATTTGGAGTGGAAAGTCCTCATGAGTTATTTGGATGGCAAGAGTTATCAGGAGATTGCAGAGGATCTTCATCGTCATGTAAAATCCATCGATAACGCTTTACAGCGTGTAAAGCGGAAGCTGGAGAAGTACATGGAGAAGCGTGGGGACGAATTGGACGTCACGACCATTTATCGTGGCTTGAGCTCCATCAACCGTCGCTTGCGGGGCGTGGATGAAGTAGATTATTTACGCTGAAATCATCATAAGTAATAGAAATTGACAGGTCATTTTTTGACCTGTCAATTTTTGTATGGTAAAGTTCATGGGTTGGTGGTGACATGGCGGGCGCGTTGTGGTACAATGGGAAGGTATAAATTTAAGGAGGCAGCTCATGGATAAACATTCTAATGCGAGCCGTCAAAGGCGTTCTGCTAAGTCTGGTGGGACGTTTAAGCGTGTCATTTTAGGCTTTGGCCTGGTGCTCATGGTGATGGTCACAGGAATTGGCTGTGGCTTTTTGACTGCCAGCATGAATACCAAACCGGATTTAGCCAATGACATTTTGCCACCGGCATCTTCACAGATTTATGATATTAATGGCAATGAAATTGCCAATGTGCACGCGGCGGAAAACCGCCGTCCGGTAAAAATTGCGCAGGTTCCCAAGCAGCTGCAGGATGCGTTCGTAGCGGTGGAGGATAACCGCTTCTACGAGCATTCTGGCGTTGACCCACGGGGCATTGCCCGCGCACTCTATACCAATATTCGCGGACATGGCGTGTCGGAAGGTGGTTCGACCATCACGCAGCAGCTGGCCAAAAATGCCTATCTTACGCAGGAACGTACCCTGACCCGTAAGGTACAGGAAGTTTTCCTGGCTTTGCAGCTGGAACGTCAGTACACGAAAAAAGAAATTTTGGAGATGTATCTGAACCAGATTTATTTTGGTCAGGGCGCCTATGGTGTGCAGGCTGCTGCACAGACGTATTTCGGTAAAGATGTTGAGGATTTGGATTTAAATGAATGCGCTATGCTCGCAGGCATTCCCAAAAGTCCTAACTATTATTCACCGCTGAATAATCTGCAGGCAGCGCAGGAACGCAAGGCCGTTGTTCTGGACCAGATGGAAAAATATGGTTACATCAACCGGTCTACTGCAGAAAAGACGAAAAAAGCAGAGATGAAGCTGGTTAAGCCGGCGCAGAAAAGTGACAGCAATACTGCTTCTTACTTTATCGATTATGTAACGCAGAAGCTTATTGACAAGTATGGTGCGGATGCCGTCTATAAGGAAGGCCTCAAAATCTATACCACCTTGGATATGGATATGCAGAAGGCCGCTGAAGCAACGGTAAGCAAGCTGCCCACCTATAAGACGGATGGCAATGGTCTGGCCCAGCCGCAGATGGCACTTGTGGCCATTGACCCGCATAATGGTTATGTAAAAGCCATGGTCGGCGGCCGCGGCAATGACCAGTTTAACCGGGCAACCATGGCTGTGCGTCAGCCAGGGTCAGCTTTCAAGCCCTTCGTCTTCATTGCGGCGTTGGAAAATAAGTTCACGCCGAACACGGTAATTAACGACAGCCCGATTGATATTAACGGCTGGCGGCCGCAAAATGCCAGCGGTAATTTCAGTGGCAAGGTGACGCTGCGGGAAGTAGCGCGCCATTCCATGAATGTGCCGACGGTTAAGATTGCGCAGAAGCTCGGTATTGATAAGCCGATTTACTATGCGCAGGAAATGGGCATTACCACCTTTGTGCTGGATGGCCCGGCCAATGACCGGCAGCTGGCAACCTCTTTGGGTGGTATGACTAAAGGCGTGACGCCGCTGGAAATCACCAGCGCCTATGGCACCTTTGCCAATAAGGGGGTCCATGTCGAACCGGTGGTGATTGTGAAGGTTCTTGACCGCAATGGCAAGGTGCTGGAACAGAATGAGCCCAAGCAGCGCAGCGTGGTCAGCGAGAATAGTGCCGCAGAACTTACGGATATGCTGGAAGACGTCATCAAGAAGGGCACGGGCACAAGAGCCAATATTGGCCGCCCGGCAGCCGGTAAGACGGGTACGACCAGCAATTACAACGATGCGTGGTTTGTCGGCTATACACCCGACCTGGTGGCAGGTGTATGGGTTGGCAATGATGATAACACACCGACCCGCGGCATCATGGGCGGTATGCTGCCGGCGGAAATCTGGCAGGCCTTTATGAAGAAGGCTACTGCACAGACGCCGGCCAAGAATTTTGATGGTTCCCGCTCCAGCCATAGCGGCAGCGTTGGGGAACTGGAAGATGACCGCAAGCATGAAGTGAAGAAAGACGATAAGAAAAAGGATGCCAAGAAAGATGCGGCGAAAAAGGACGACAAACAGGCAGACGGGCAGAAGCCCATGCCTGAAGGCAATAACGTCCCCACGCCGAATAATCCGAATGGCAGTCCTGTTCCGGCCACTCCCCCAACAGCAGCCCCTGAACCGGGCGGCGTAGGCAAGGGCCGGAATTAAGAGATATAAAGGAGAGAGTTTGTTGGCAAACGTATTTGACACACTACAGGAACGTGGCTTTATCGCGCAGTGCACGAATGAAGCAGAACTGCGGGAACTTTTTGATAAGGAGCGCGTGACATTCTATATTGGCTTTGACCCGACGGCAGACAGTCTCCATGCAGGGCATTTCATTGCCTTGATGGCTATGGCGCATATGCAGCGGGCCGGCCATCGCCCCATCTGCCTGGTAGGCGGCGGCACGGGCACGGTTGGCGACCCTTCGGGCCGTACCGATATGCGCAGAATGCTCACCGATGAAGATATCGAACACAACTGCGAATGCTTCAAGAAGCAGATTGCCCGTTTCATCGACTTCAGCGATGACAAGGCCATCATGGTCAACAATGGCGACTGGCTGCGCAAGCTCAACTACATTGATTTGCTGCGCGAAGTCGGTGCCTGCTTTACGGTAAACCGTATGCTCGCCGCTGACTGCTACAAGCAGCGTTGGGAAAAGGGTTTGACCTTCCTCGAATTCAACTACATGGTTATGCAGGGCTATGACTTCTTAGAACTCAATCGCCGTTATGGCTGTAAGCTGGAAATGGGCGGCGATGACCAGTGGTCCAACATTATTGCCGGCGTGGAACTCAACCGCCGTAAGAACAATACGGCCGTTTATGGTCTGACCAATAAGCTCCTGACCAAGAGCGATGGCAAGAAGATGGGCAAGACCGCCGGCGGCGCACTGTGGCTCGATGCTGAAAAGACCAGCCCGTATGAGTTCTATCAGTACTGGCGCAATGTGGATGATGCCGATGTGGAAAACTGTCTGGCACTCCTGACCTTCCTGCCGATGGATGAAGTACGCCGCTTGGGTGCGCTGAAAGACGCGGCTATCAACGAAGCCAAGAAGGTTCTGGCTTATGAAGTGACGAAAATCGTGCATGGTGAGGAAGAAGCCAACAAGGCCAAGGCCTCGGCAGAAGCGATGTTTGGCGGCAGCGGTGCTGGTGCCGATATTCCCGAAATCAAGGCAGAAATCGGCCAGAAGCTTCTCGATGTGCTCGTGGCAGGCAAGGTATTTGCCTCCAAGGGTGAAGGCCGCCGCCTGATTCAGCAGAATGGTCTGTCCCTCAATGACGAAAAGGTCAGCGATGTGGATTATGTGCTGGCAGAAGCTGACTTCAAGGATGGCGAAGCCATCGTGAAGAAGGGCAAGAAAAAATACTATAAACTGACGAAGTAATATGCAGGCTGACTTGTTCATTTTGACAGGTCAGCTTTTTATTTGCAGGATTTTGGACAATTAAGGGGAATATGAAAGATAAGCAGATGTTATGGGAGTGAGGCCGGTGAACAAAAACAAAATCATCATCGGAGCGGTGATTTTTTATATCATCATCATGGCCGCTGGGGCAGCCGCCTATTTTTATGTTGACCAGCAGCAAAAAGAGCAGCAGGCGCAGGCTGAAACAGCAGCGCAGCAGGAAAAGACCCCGGAACAGTTGCAGCGGGAGGCCGAGAAGGTAAAAGAGGAAGAAATAAAACGGCAGATTGAAGAACAGGAGCGGGTGAAGCGGGAGAATAAAAAGAAGAAAGAGCGTGAACTCAAGGACTCCATGCGGGAGGAAACCATTAACGGCATAACCTATTACAAGTACAGATGGCCCAAGAAACCGGAACCGGGAGTTTACCTGCGGCCTTTTGTACTGTCTGGCGACACGCGTACATCACTGGCTTATGAAGTCTATTACTATTACCATATTAATGACCCGCTGCAAACCGCCTGGATAAATGGCGACCATTTGGATATTGTGGCAGCCGGTGAAACGACGACCGTTGCTTTTGATTTTTCCAAAATCAACAAGCATATGGCATCGGATGCGGAATGGCTGGTGGAAAGCTATTCGCTTAGCGCAGATAAAAACGTGGTGGCAGCCTTTAAGCGGATATTGTCTGTGGGTGGCGGCTATATTGTTTACTATCATGCGGGCGGCAAATCGCGGCAGCATGATTTAAGTGCTGTGGAGGTGAGACGTATACGGGAAATGATGGAACTTTATGAAATGCTGGCGGAGGAGTAGATTTTATGCTATAATTATCGTTAATGCTGTTTTTAGAAGGAGGTGTTGCACCAAATGAAGACAACGATTATCGGTATTGCTGGCGGTTCCGGCTCGGGCAAGTCCACCTTTACCAATCGCTTGAAAAACTTTTTTGGTGAAAACATAACGGTTATTTATCATGACAATTATTATCGGGCTAATGATGCGTTATCCATGGAGGAACGCCGGAAGATCAATTATGACCATCCGCAGGCCTTGGAAACGGATTTGCTGATTGAGCATCTGGAAAAGCTCAAAGCAGGTGAAAGCATCAAGTGCCCGGTCTATGATTTTACCCAGCATAACCGTTCGGATAAAACTATAACCATTCATCCCAGCCGGGTTATTGTCGTAGAGGGAATTCTGATTTTCCAGGATGAACGGCTGCGGGATGCCTTTGATATAAAGATTTTCGTTGAGGCCGATGCCGATGAACGCATCCTGCGCCGTGTGGTGCGGGATATGGACGAGCGCGGCCGTGAACTGCAGGATATCATCGAGCATTATCTGGCTACGGTAAAGCCCATGCACTATCTCTATGTTGAGCCGACCCGCAATGTGGCGGATATCGTTCTCAACAGCGGACTCAATGATGTGGCTTTTGATGTGATGAAAACCAAGATTGAACGGATTTTGGAAAATCCGGATGAAGATTGACGACAGACAAATGTCCACTATAACAAAAATATAAAACAGGCAATGGGAGCCGCAATCCTTGTCCTACTGGCGTGGATTGCGGCTTGTTTTTATGGAATTGCTAAATGCGATGTCAATTTCAGAAAAACAAAAGTATATATTTATAATAAAATACTTTACAAATTACTGTAAAGGTGTATAATGTTCTTATCAAGAATTAGAGGTGATGTATATGAACGAGAAAAAAAGCAAGGACAGCAGCTTTTCCGGCCAGCTCGGTTTCGTGCTGGCGGCCGCCGCCTCTGCCGTAGGCGTGGGCAATCTCTGGCGGTTCCCGTATTTTGCTGCGAAGGACGGCGGCGGAATCTTCCTGCTGACGTATTTGATTTTACTTTTGACGTTCGGCTATGCGCTGTTATCTTCAGACTTGGCGATTGGCCGTCGTACTCAGCTCAGTTCCATCAAAGCTTATGGCGCGATGAAGCCGGGCTGGAAATTCCTGGGTATTCTGACCTTCTTCGTACCGGCAATCATTATGACTTATTATGCGGTTATCGGCGGTTGGATTACCAAGTATGCTGTGACCTTCCTGACGGGCGGTGGGGCAGCTGCTGCACAGGATGATTACTTTGTAGGTTTTATCACGAATCCTGTGGAATCGGGCATCTATGCGGCAATCTTTATGTTGGCAACGGCCTATGTCGTTTACCGTGGTGTTGAGCGGGGCATTGAAGCATCTTCCCGCATCATCATGCCGGTTCTGCTCATTACGGTTATTCTGATTTCGCTCTATGTGCTGACGCTTGAAGTGCATGATGCAGATGGCACGGTGCGTACGGGTTTGCAGGGCTTAGCGATTTACTTCCTGCCCAATTTTGAGGGGCTGACGCTTAGCAAGTACATTCAGATTGTACTCGATGCCATGAGCCAGATGTTCTATTCGCTTTCCGTGGCTATGGGCATCATGATTACCTATGGTTCCTATGTCAAGAAGGATGTAAACCTCAATCAGTCGGTATCGCAGATTGCGATTGTGGATACGGCCGTGGCCGTGCTTGCCGGCATGATGATTATTCCCGCCATCTTTGCTTTCTCTGGTATGGAAGGCATGGCGGCAGGTCCGAAATTGATGTTTGTCTCCCTGCCGAAGGTGTTTAACTCCCTGGGGATTGTCGGCATCATCATCGGTGCGGCATTCTTCCTGATGGCGATATTTGCGGCACTTACCAGCTGTATCTCCGTGTTGGAAGCTATTGTGGCAAACTTGATGGAAATTTTCCATGCCGGCCGTAAGAAGGTTACGCTGATTGCCAGCGCCTTCTATACGGTGGTAACCGTGGTCATTTCTCTGGGCTACAGCCTGTTCTATGTGGAAGTTGGCCTGCCGAATGGTTCTACCGGTCAGCTTTTGGATATCATGGACTACATCAGTACCGCCTGCATGATGCCCATTATCGCGTTCCTGTCGGCAATCCTGATTGGCTGGCTCGTAAAGCCGGAATGGATTATCGGCGAAATGGAAGCCGATGGCAGTGCTATGCCGCGCAAGGGCCTCTATCGGGTTGTTATCCGCTATGTGGCTCCAGTCATCATGGTCATTCTTGCTCTGCAGGCCTTTGGTGTCATTAATTAAATATTAATAGCAGGAAATTAAATTCCCCTTGGCGAAATCATAGATTATAAAAATATGATTTAATGACGAGGGGAATTTTTATGTGGAATTGGCTTAGTGACTACAATTACGATTTCGCTTTGGCTACAATCCCTGTTCAACTAATTCTGATGATGGTTTATCTGGAGCGGCAGCAGCTGCCTACGCGGCAGAGCCGGAGTTTTTGGTTGGTCATGATTATGAATCTGGTCATGACGATTACCGATATTGCAGCCTGCGAACTCAATGAAGTATGGAAGGAATATCCGCTTTCGATATCCTATGGGTTGAATATTGCCTATTTCATTGCCTTCATCGCGCGTGGTTGGAGTCTGTTTGATTATGCATCCGAAGTCGTAGATGCCCCGAAAAAATGGGGACGCCGTTATATCTGGGGGATGGCACTGCCGGCAATTGCCGTATCCCTGCTGATAATCGTAACCCCTTGGGCGGGCACGATTTTTACCATGGACCCGGTATCGGGGTATCATAATCTCGGCTGGTATAATGCCATTTACTTCAGTACCTGGTTTTATATCATCGCGTCCCTGGTAGTGCTCTTTTATTTTCGCAAGGATGTTTCCCTCAGGCTGCAGACAGGGCTTTTTTCCTGCAATCTGATTTTGGCCGTGGGAATTATTATGCGTCATTCCTTTATGAATACGCTCGTGACCAGTTTTTTCAGCTTGCTGGCGATTCTCATTATTTATCTGACTGCTCAGAATCCGGATTCCTTGCGGGACCGGATGGTGGATGTGTTCAATAAAGCGGCCTTTGCGGAAATGGTGTCGGAGCTGATTCTTTACGACAAGCCGTTTTCCTGCTTTGGGGTGGGGATTCGCAATTATGCGTCCTTTAAGACCTTTTATGGTGCCAGTACGATGTACAAAAGCCTGTCGGATGCAGGTAAATGGCTGAATGCTCATTTTACAGATTTTCATGTGTTCTATTTGGGCAATGGGCAGTTTGTGCTGCTCAATCATACGCTGGATTATAGTGATGTGCAGGGCATGGCCCAAAAAATCACCGAGCGGTTCCGTTATCCCTGGGTGGACAGCGGCGGGGTTCAAGTGCCGTTGGGAATAAATATGGTCTTTATCTCCAGAAGCGTGCCGAAAAAGAATGAACGCTATGTGGAGGTCTGCCTGGAGGAAGCCTTTAACGAGGCACGCCGGCGCGATATGTCCACGGTGTATGCGGTGGATGAGGCGTTGGAGGCGCAGATTAAGCGTCAGGAAAAAATCCGTGCGGCCTTGGGCCGGGCTTTGCGGGATAATAATTTAGAGATTCATCTGCAGCCACTTTATTCTGTTCGGGAAAATCGCATAAGTGCCTTGGAAGTGCTGGCCCGTCTGCAGGATGGGGAGCTTGGTTATATACCGCCGCAGGAGTTTATTCTTTTGGCGGAAAATGATGGCGACATCATGGAACTTGGACGGCAGATTTTTGCCAAGACCTGTCAGTTTATCAGCAATCATGACCTTGAAGCGTTGGGCATAGATTTTTTGACGGTCAATATTTCACCCGCGCAGTGTCTTAACTATAATCTCGGGGAGGAATTGGAGCGCATGGCTTCCCATTACCATATTTCCATGAGTAAAATCCGCCTGGAGGTCACGGAATCGGCGACTGGGGATATGGAATCCCTGCTGGAGCAGATGGAGCGTTTGAAGAATTGCGGCGTAAGTTTTCTGCTCGACGATTTTGGCGCAGGCACATCCAATATCACGCGGGTGATTCAGCTGCCCTTTGCGATGGTGAAAATCGATATGCAGCTGGTTTGGGCATATTTCCGCAGCAACAGCAATATGCTGCTGCACGTTATTCGCATGTTCCAGGAGGAACACATGTCCATCATCATCGAAGGCGTGGAGGATAAGCATATGGCCCAGCATTTGGCACAGATGGGCTGTGAATATGAACAGGGCTACTATTTTTCCCGGCCTTTGCCAGTAGAGGAGTTGGTGGCTTTTCTCGAAGAACACCGCGGATATGTCTGGCTTGAGTAAAAAAATTCCGCAAAGTCTTTACAGCGGGCGGAAGGCGTGCTATACTTTAATAGTTAATTTAAGTATTCTTATGTTAAAGAGTGGGTGCAAGCCCACTCTTTACTCTTATGTTTGAATGCAAAATCGGATAGGGAGGTGGATGTATGGCAGCGAAGAATATTGAAGAATCCGTGGAACTCATGGTACAGGAGCTGTTGACTGGTCAGGATGTCATTGAACTGGTGGATGTGGAGTACGTTAAGGAATATACGGATTATTATCTGCGTGTCTACATCGATAAAGAAGGCGGCATTGATATTGAGGATTGCCAGGAGCTCAGCGAGAAGCTGGAGGTAATGCTGGATGAAAAGGATATCATTCCAGATGCCTATATTTTGGAAGTATCGTCGCCGGGCATTGACCGCGTACTCAGAAAGCCCCGGGATTTGGTACGGGAGCAGGGCAAGGCTGTGGATGTCACTCTCTATGCGCCGCTTGATGGCAAAAAGAATCTTACGGGTGTATTGACCGGCTTTGATGGTGAGAAATTCACCTTGGATGATGAATTGACCATCGAACTCAGCAAGGCAGCGCAGATTCGCCTGCATATTGATTTTTAAGGCTGTTGCCTTTATATATTTGGGAGGAAAATAGTTTTGGCAAGAAAAACAACGCGTGCAAAGGATAATGGGCAGGAGTTTCTGGAAACCCTGCGGGAACTCAGCAGAGAGCGCAGCATTGACGAGGAAATTTTATTTGAGGCCATTGAGCAGGCCCTGATTACTGCTTACAAGCGGAACTTTGGTTCCGCCCAGAATGTTCGTGTTACCCTGTCCCGTGATACGGGGCATTATCATGTGTATGCCCTCAAGACGGTTGTCGAGGATACCGATGATGAAATCACGGAAATTTCCCTGGCTCAGGCGCGTACCATTCGTCCGGAATACGAAGTGGGCGATGTCATCGAAATCGAAGTGACGCCGGCTAACTTTGGCCGTGTGGCAGCCCAGACGGCTAAGCAGGTGGTTGTACAGCGTATCCGCGAAGCTGAACGCGGCATGATTTACGAAGAATTCCAGAGCCGTGAAAGCGATATCCTCACGGGTCTTGTACAGCGCGTGGAAAACCGCAATGTGTTCATCGACCTGGGCAAGACGGAAGCCGTACTGACGCCGGCTGAACAGATTCCGACGGAAACTTACAGCCATGGCGACCGTATCAAGGCCTTCATTGTGGAAGTCAAGAAGACCAACAAGGGACCGCAGGTTGTGGTATCCCGTACCCATCCGGGCCTCCTCAAGCGCCTCTTTGAACTGGAAGTTCCGGAAATTCAGGAAGGCATTGTAGAAATTAAGTCCGTAGCCCGCGAACCGGGCAACCGCTCCAAGATTGCCGTTTGGTCCAAGGACGAATCCGTGGACCCCGTTGGTTCCTGCGTTGGCTACCGCGGCATGCGCGTGCAGGCCATCGTTGACGAACTGGGCAGCGAAAAAATCGACATCGTAAAATGGAGCGAAGACCCGGCGAAGTTCATCGCTAACGCCTTGAGCCCGTCCAAGGTTGTGTCTGTAGCCGTCAACGAGGCCGAGAAGGTTTCCCGCGTAGTCGTTCCCGACTATCAGCTGTCACTGGCTATCGGCAAGGAAGGTCAGAATGCCCGCCTCGCCGCTAAGCTCACGGGTTGGAAAATCGACATCAAGAGCGAGAGCCAGGCTGCCGATGAGGAACTGGACGAAAACATGAACGTAGTCGAAGTGGAAAGCGATGAAGCTTTCACCGCAGAGGGTGAATAAGGTGAAAACCAAGAAGATACCCCAGCGCATGTGCCTGGGCTGTCAGGAAAGCCGCCCTAAACGGGAGCTTATCCGCATCGTGCGCAGTCCCGAAGGGGAGTTCTCCGTGGATACCACGGGGAAAAAGCCCGGCCGGGGCGCCTATATATGTCCGAAGCTGGAATGCTTTGCCGCTGCCCGCAAGAGCAAGGGTTTAGAGCGTTCCTTCAAGAGTCAGATTGATAAGTCTGTATATGAGCTTTTGGAGCAGCAGTTAAATAAGCTGTCCAAGGCTGAGGGCTGAATATGGCTATAACCAAAGAACAGCGCATCACGAACCTTTTGAGCATGGCACAGAAGGCCGGCCGCATTGTTTCCGGGGCATTTGCCGTGGAGCAGGCTGTGAAGAAAAAGCAGGCTGTACTTGTCCTGCTGGCTGGTGATGCCGCTGAAGAAAGTAAGAAAAATTTTATTACATTAGCAGATAAATTCGCGATTCCCTATGCCGATTGTCTCGACCGTGAGACATTGGGCGGATGTTTGGGCAAGGATTTCCGTGCTGTCGCCGCATTACTAGACGATGGCTTTGCGAAAAAACTTTGCCAGCTGATGGAGGAATCACTATGAAATAATTCGGGGGTGGATTAATGTCCAATATAAGAGTTTATGAATTGGCCAAAGAATTCAACAAGGAAACTAAAGAAGTTCTGGAAGTCCTGCAGAAAGGCGGTTTCCAGGTTAAAAATAATTTCAGCAGTGTCGGTGACGCTGAGCGTGAAGCATTGAAAAAGCATTACAACAAGGGCGCAGCTCCGGCTGCCAAGACTGCTCCGGCAAAGGACAGTAAGCCCAAAGCTCAGCCCAAAGAAGTGAAAGAGGTTAAGGAAGTCAAAGAAGTGAAAGAAGCTCCCAAGGCAAAAACGGCAGATAAGAACGCGAACCGCAGCCACGAAAAGCATGAAAACGGCCAGCACAAGAATGGCAGCAATAATCATGGCAACGGCCAGAACCGCAATCATGAAGGCGGCAACCGCGGCGGTCATAATGAGCGCGCAAACAATGAACGGAATAACAACGAGCGCAACGACAGCCGTAGTGAACGCGGCAGCCGCAATGACAAGAACAATCGCGACCGCAACGAAAAGAATGACCGTAACGACCGCCGTGGCGGCAAGAACAATGGCCGTAACGATCGGAATGAACGCAATGACCGGAATGGCCGTAATAATGACCGCCGCGGCGGCAAGGGCCGTAACAACAAGCGTGGCGGCCAGCAGCCGGCACCGAAGATGGAAATCGCCCGTCCGAAGCACATCAAGCTGCCGGAAATGATTGCCGTTAAGGACCTCGCTTCCAAGATGAGCTACACGGCTGCTGAAGTGGTGAAGAAGCTCTTTATGATGGGCGTAATGGCAACCATCAACCAGGAAATCGACTTCGATACGGCTGCTCTCGTGGCATCTGAATTCGGCGTAACCTGCGAAGAACTGCCGCCTGATGCAGACCCGACGGAAATCCCCGAAATCGAGGATGACCCGAAGAGCCTCAAACTGCGTCCGCCTGTTGTTACTGTTATGGGCCACGTTGACCATGGTAAGACTTCGCTCTTGGACTGCATCCGCAACACCCATGTATCCGCTCACGAAGCCGGCGGTATTACCCAGCACATCGGTGCTTATCAGGTAAACTGCAAGGGCAAGAAGATTGTCTTCCTCGATACGCCG
>CACZIV010000033.1 GCA_902781305.1 Pseudoselenomonas ruminantium | reverse complement strand
AGTCTTGATGTGCATAGGCTGGTCTTCGTCTTTCCAAGCACCGAAGCCGTCAACCACGGCATCAAAACCTAACAGGTCTTCCTTGCTCAAATCCATGATGTCCTTCTTCACAAATTTTGCTGCGCCGGACTTATTCTCCTCTCCATGGGCAAAAGCCGTAACCTCAAAGCCCCTTTCCTGCGCTTCCTTGACCACCTTCTGGGCAACACGGCCATTAGCTGCTACAACTGCGATTTTCATCATAAACATCCTCCTCAAAATGTTATACTGCACATGTAAACTTTTAATTTACATGTGCAGTATAACATTCGCCTCATAAGTTGTCAATACTTTTGTTACAAGTATTTCAAAAATCAATATCCTTCATGCTTTTCAGTCCTGTCTAATGAATACCCATATTAGACAGCCTCTCACCTATATAAGTATTTCTTCTCCAACTTGGCCAGAGTTCCGTCCATTTTCAGTTCAGCCAAAACAAAGTTGATGTAGTTCAAAAACTCTTGGTCGCCTTTTTGCATGAGTATACCGCAGGAATGACGGGTGAAAGGTGCTTTCATCAGCGGAGCCGCCAGTTTGTCATTCAATTCAATATACCGAGCGGCCTCCACGGTTTCCGTTATCATGATGTCAGCGTTGCCCTCTGGCACCTGCCGGGGAATATCGGCATTTTCCTGATGAACAATCAGTTTGGCCTGTTTAAGGTTCGCATGGGCAAATTTTTCATTGGTGCCGCCGGGATTAATCATGACACGCACTTCCGGCTTGTCAAATTTTGGCTCTGAAACTGCAGAACAGCGGCGTAGATGTATATTTCTACTCGCCATGGAACCGCGGCCACGCCGGTGACTATGACATGCCGGAACTCTTTAATTGGATGGACAGCATTTGCAAAGCATAATCCCCATCCACATAAGAATAGCAAAAGGACAGCTGTATCGGAAACGAAACAGCTGTCCTTTTGCTATAAAACATTTACTTCATATATTCTTCCATGACTAAGCCTGCACCGCTGATTTTTTTCGCTGTCTCCTGGCCAACATAGCGGAAATGCCAAGGCTCATAACTATATCCTGTGAGGTTTTCTTTCCCCTGCGGATAACGCAGGATGAAACCATAGTCCGCCAGCAATGGATGTATCTGCGCAAAAATTTCCTTCTGCGCTATCATTTCGTCATTATCATCAATAATCTTTCCATCCACAACCAGACAGATATCCACAGCCAGCCCCGTGTGATGTTCGGAATAGCCCGGAACCGCTACATACTGCTTTACATAATCGGCCCCATACTTTTGGGTAAATTCGGCCACGATTTCCTTTTGGCGGGCTACGCTCCGATATACTGAATCGAGTTCAACCTGAATCCCCTTCTGTTTCAGCGCCGTGCGCAGCTGCTCAAAATGCCGATACGTTTCCGGCTCAATCTGGAACTCCTTGCCAAACGAATTCTTTACCGTTATCAACGGCAGTTTTGCCTCATAATCATCCGGCAGCTTATGGGTTTTATTGACGAAAACCATATAATCTACCGACTTATCCTTGGCTGCAAGGTCTTTTGGGGCAAGGGACGGTGCTGCTGTACGCTTTATGTCCTCACCATATATCGTCTTGAAATCATCCCGCATGGAAATGGTGTTCCAGCCGTTTTGCGCAGCAAGCTGCCGACATTTTTCGGCTTTATCCATATCGCCCAGTTCCCGCGTCTGGTCATCACAGAGGACAAAGAAGGCGGCGCTTTTGTATTTGTTTCCGCTGATGGCATAATTTAACATACTGGCATCATCTTTTGAATTGCCAAAAGCCAGCACCGGCTGCTTGCCAATTTCCCGAGCAATAGCTGTCACCTTATTCATCTGCAGGTTTTTGTGTTGGAAGCCGCCGCGCACCAAATAATCATCATGACGATACATGTATTTTAGCCCATCGGTATCCCCCTGATGGGCCGCCAAAATTTCCATATCCGTGCCAATGATGTTTCCTTCCGGAATCGCCAGCATATCCGAAACGAGCTGGCGCACGAGCTGACGTTCGGAACCGGAGACAACATATACCGCAAACTCATTGGCCTGCAAGTATTTGATGACTTCGACCATCGGCAGATAAAAGGCTTCGCCCCAGGCCATATTGCTTAAACCGGTTACGGGCTTTTTCATAAAGTTTTTCACATAAGAATCAAATTCCAGTGCCGTCATCCCATTAAAAACCGAAGCAAAATGCGGGGTACTGCTGCCCGGCTTGCTGACAGCAGACTTGTCCTTGAGCCACGCCTCAAGCTGCCGCGCGAACTTTTCATCATCTGCCTGCGGGGTAAACGTCTTATCATGAAGTGTACGGTCAACAATCAACATCTGCGACAGATAATAGGGTGCCGTCTCACAGAGAATCGTACCATCCATATCAAACACCGCTATGCGGTCTTTCTCAGGAATATAATTTTTACTGCTCTTATCCGTAATGTCCTTCACATAATTCGTAAGGGCCTGATAAGAGGCCGCATCCTTATTCCAATACTGAAAGTTGCTCCCCTTCTGATTCACGGCAATCTGGCTGATTTCCGCACGGCTCGCCGCCTCTGCCTCATAGGCAAAACTACAGCAAACCATAGCCGACAATGCACCAATCAACAGTTTTTTCTTGAACGATTTCACCATATCACGCCTCCTATTCGCAAAAATACCATTGATTGTATTCGCTATGATACCTGCTTTTACCTGCTTTTTCGAATAAATTACGCTCCTCCAGCAGAAAGTGATTCCAGAAGAATTTGGACATTCTCCGTGCTGTACTCAATCTGCTCCGACCAACGGCGTATGGACTCACCCAGCTGCCCGGTAAAACAATACATCAGATAGATAAAATCAGCATTCAGCTGGGCATAGGAAAGCACCGTTCCCCAGCCATACTGCGGCACATGCTCCAACGCACGATAAAGAATGTATTGATAAACGCGGTCAAAAATCTGCGGTACCTCAACGCCAACTGCATACTGTTCAGAACGCAGCCGCGCTAACTGTGCCGTCCACTCTGCATCAATCGGCTCCGTCTTTTGCAGGCAGTCAAGCACAAAAGCGGCATCATCAGGCGTAAGACCTGCCTGATAGCATAAATCCTCATCATCTGCCGGCAACGATAGTCGCTGCAATAGTTCATTAAGCGACATTTTCTCGCCGTTTTCCAGCTGAAAGCCTAGCGGCGCTGTATCTGCTAATAATAACTCGCAGCTTTTTTCACAACTGAGTCCCACACCAGCCAGCTCATAATCGCCTAAAGTCACGAAAAACCGCGGATGATTCGTACAAATGTCACAAAGTATAGACTCATCAGCCGTACGGATAAGTTCACATAAACCATCCTCACGCAGGAACGGACAGCGGTCGCCCGTACCCAGACGAAATTGCCAAACGCCATCGACTTCAACGATATTCTGCCGGATTTTCCCGCCTAACGCTCCTTCAAGCTGCTGATATTTGGCTGCTGTCGATTCGTCAATATCAATTTCCCAGCCGGCACAGCAGGTATGCTGACATTTGTCGGCCTTACAGCAAAAATTCGCATAAAAATCAGGATATATTGTCGAAAAATGCAAAATAAAACTCCTCATATTCATCCTATTACAAAATTTATTGGTATATTATATCATATTTTGCCATACGTTTATGGCCATCCTCCCCAAATTCACTTAAACCAAGACCGCACAAAAACCTCCAAAGACAAAAACTGTCTTCGGAGGTATCTTTCACCACATCCGCCGCAGAGTAACCGCACACATCACATCCCGGTCATGGCCGCCGCGTTCCAGGACCGCATCACCGGCCAGCGTCCACCCCGGTGCAAATTCGTTTTCACCGGTCAGCGACAACAGCAGGTGCGTCTTATCCTGCTGACCGCGCATCTCATACGTCGTTGGCCCGCCGCCGGCATAACCGAAGGTCACACGGGGATTGGCCCCACTGAACGCCTGCCTGAGGCCTACCCGCATCGCATAACTGCCCTTGTTCAGGAAGCGCTTAAACTCTACGCCCAGACCTGCTGCGAAATAGGTGTTAGCCGCGCTGTTCACTTTTTGCCCCAATGCACCCACACCATTTTCCGTATAGCCGTCCTGCCACAGGCGGGATAACTGCATATTCAGATAGGGGCTTACATGCCAGGCAGCCGCTTTATGGGCCTGCAGGTCATATTTGTACTCGCCTCCCAATTCCAACAGGTGACTGCTGTAATCGGCTGTGGCTGTACCAATGCCCGTTATTCCCCGGCTCAGGTCATTGTTCAGCCAACCATGGCTCAGGTACACGAATCCTTCATGCGGACCGCCTTTATAACCGCCATATATCCCCAAGCGTGTATCTTTTAACTTGCTGCCGGCTGCCCCCGCGGCAAAGGAACTGCTGCCATAGCTGACAAAGCTGCCAGCACGCCAGTTTTTCCCCACTTCCTTATCATAGCCCAGCGCCAGTGTCGTGCCATGATAACGGGCTCCGCCTTTTAATTCGCCCCAGTTCTTTCCCGTCTTGAACCAGATATTATTGTCTACGGGCTGGTCGATTTGTGTCTGCACCTTCAGCCCATCAGGATTTTCTGTGTTTTTATCCCCGGCTAATTTTGCGGTAGGAATAGAAACCTCCACCGTTTTTCGGGCAAAAGCCTCCATCAGCCGGGAGGAAAGCAGATGACTGGTCATCGTGTTCTTTTGGGCAATGGTCATGCCCTGTACGGCATTCGGCGAGGAAATATCCGTCAGCGCACCAGCAGCTTCCTGTGAACTCATGGCAAATAACTTTTGCAGTTCTGCCTGTTGGAATTTTTCCTCGCCCATGCCTTCATACATCGTCTTCACGCCATTAAAAGCATCATTTACGACAGCATCTGCAGTACCTAAATTATTCGCAGCCTCCATTTCTGCGGTCACGGTATTGCCACTGACCTTGCCCTTCACACTGAGCAGAGGCGCAACAGGGATGGGCGTATCCGCATTGGCCACTTTGCCCTCAACCTTCCTGGCCTGCAGGACAGGATGTGACTCTCCGGGCATCATGTTCAAAGCCGTAACCGTTGACCCGTCAATATGGGCATCGCCGCTGACGGTAATCTGCCCGCCCTTGCCGCCGCCATAGGCCTGCAGCCTGCCATTGGAGGACAGATTGCCGTTAATCGTCATATTTTCATCAGCCGAGGCAGCACCGATAGTTCCCGCATTAAGCACATAACCTGTTGTCGCATCCACCGGAAAATCCGAATGCATTTTACTGCTCATGTCATTTACCATATATGTACCGCCAAAAAGTGCCGCATCTGCTGCCACCTGTACACTTGCCACGTTGGCTATGCCGCCATAAGTTAGCGCTCCGGACAGGACATTCATCTTCATATTGTCCACACCGGTAATATTGCCATTATAGCTCATATCCGCATTGAAATTCACATTGGTCACCAAATCGGGAATATAGCCATCATAGCGATAAGCACTATTGTTATACTGAATGGCCAAAACATCCGTGCCATCACCTTTTACGCCATCATAAATTTTTTCACATTCCGCTGCACCAAAGTGTTTCCAGTCCGACGTAATGTTTCCCTGAATACTCGCACCTTTATTGATGTTGATATTGTTCACCCAGGCATTCCTGCCAATATAGATGGCATTCTCGCTGCCGGTCAGTGCTCCGGACAGATTATAGTGATTCACCAAAGCGCCTTTTAATTCATCTTTATTGGCATTGTAGGTATCTGCATCCATATCCGACAGGGGAAGATTTTTGGCTTCTCCGATTGCTCCGGGATTTGCTGAATCGCGGCCCTGAACCGTTCGGATATAGCGGATATACGAGCCGCGATACTCATCCCGGGCACCGTTGGAACTGGAGCCAAAGTCAAAACGCACGCCGGTTCCTCCTTCCCCAAAAGCAGTAACCGTTCCGGCCTGTTCTACCATATGGCCACTGCCATAAGTCACCATCAAGCCTGTAGCCCGCGGACCGTCGGCACGAATTTCAGTATTTTCCGGCACAATCAGCGTATTGCCTGTACCATCTACCCGAACACCTGCAGCCCCTGTGCCCACGGTCAATATATTTGCATTCTGCGTTACTGTGTTATTCGAACCATAAATATGCAGGCCCGTACCTAAAGGCACCACGCTATAAGTATTATCCAAATAGGCCGTACCTTCATCATTGCGCTTAAAATACCCCTGCTCATTTACGATATTTTGGCCATTGCCATAGATGGAGCGGCCAAAATAAGCCCGACGGTCCAGCTGATATCCCAAATCCTGCATAACCGCCAGTTCCACCTCCAAAAAAGAAGTATAGTTGGTATAATCACGATGACTCATCATGCCGGCAGTTTCCAAATGCGATCCATCAAAGGTATAAACTCCCTTTTTCGCACTTTCTTCCCAACCATTTACCGGCAGGGCAGAACGTCCGAAAAAGGTTGCCCCATCCAGAACCTCCGTCACATGTTCCCCCACAAAGTATAGATATCCCTTGCCGTCAGGCGTGACTTCCTCATCCACCACAAAACTTCGATTCGGGTCTGTCGCTTTTGCAGAGGTCACAATGGGCAGCCCGGGCCGGGCAGGATTGCCATTCTGATCCACTATATGCATGGTCCATGAACGCTTATCTGCGATATCTTCATCAATAATCTCCTGACCATTTTTCTTATAATGGTCAAAGACAATTCCCAAGGCATGCCCCAGTTCGTGGCGAATTGTCCCGGCAAAATCCGTGGCCTGCTCGTTATTGGTCAATAAGGTATCCGTATCAATCCACCAGCCATCAACCGTTCCCGACCGGGCTGCGCCTAAGTATTGACCGATATCGATATGGCCAAAAACATACACTCCTTTTGACAGAACATCTGCCTTGGCCTCCTCATAGGTCAGCGTTTTAATATCTTCTCCATTCTGTATTTTATCAAACAGAAAATATCCCTGATTGACCAGACTGTTGTAGGCATTCGCCTTGCCATCCGAATTCAGCGAACAGCTTATTCCCTCGGCACTTTGCTTGCCAAAGGTATTGATATAAATTCGCCAGGGAGTTGTGTTTTTCGCTTTTGGCCCCAACATATCTGTCCAATAGGCTGTACTGTCTACTGTACCTTTAATGAGAGCAGATGACAAATCAAATAACGCCGGTTCCACCAGCCATTTTACCTCTTTAGTGCCGGATGGCCCTATGCCTTCACCCTGTCGCAAAATTTTAAATTCGATAAAGGGATTTCCCTGATAATATGAATATTCCGTAGCCAGATAGGGTGATTCACTTGCCCCGCAAGTCATGGACATCGACAATGCTGACAATACGGCAGCAGTCAGCGCACAAGTCCGTTTTCTCGATAAAAGCCTTTTTCGAATCATCCTGTCCATCCTTTCCGAACAAAATGGTATAGTATATCCCCTGCTATGCACAAAAGGACCATGAAAAAGGTTCAATACCTATTTTCACAGTCCTTTTCACTCATTTGCGGTTATTTGAGTTTGCTCAAAACTTCACCTGCAGACATATTATTGGCCTTCATGTAATCCATGAGTTCCTGATAATCATCCTGTGCCTTTTTGGATTTAAGTTCCGTCAACTGTGCTTTCAAGGATTTGAGCTCATTGGATTTCTTTTCAATTTTCTCCTCGATTGCCTTAATTTTTTCATCATAATTTGCTTTTCTTGCCATCTTTAAAAACCTCCAAAATCTATTTCATAACTTCTATGCTCTGTTTATTCTACAATATCAAGCAATAATCCTCCCATCTTTTATAATTTCTTAAAAGTATTTCCCCATCTATAAGCAAAAACCTGCAAATAGATTATTTACTGTCCGTACAAGGAATATCGCTTCTCTTGCACGAATAGTAAATAAAAATATATAAAAATAAGGAGCGAGCTTTATGACGATGGCAAATAAAGGCGATATCGTCTACGTCAAGCGCAGAGGATATCGCCATTTTGGCATATATGCCGGAAATCAGCAGGTAATCCATTATTACAAGGAACGCAATCCCCTGCTTTGTGACGGGATTATCACTGAAACCACATTAGCAGAATTTATGTCCGACAGTGATACGTTATACGTTCTGAATGGCATCGGCCCATCCGCCAAAAACAATCTTTTTGACTGGATTATCAAGCGGATATTCGATGGCGAAATAACGCCTTTTTCTCCACAGGAAACCATTAGCCGTGCCCGCAGCAAGTTGGGCGAGCAGGGCTATGACCTGCTGCTCAACAACTGCGAACACTTTGCCTTTTGGTGCAAAACCGGCGTAGCCAAGTCCTCACAGGTTGACGATATTCTCGCCTGTTTTCTACTGCTCGTTCCACCTTCACCACCAGACCGAGCTAAAACAACCAGCGAATAACCGTTAGTCTTTTCTGCCTGCACAGCCATAGAATCTAAGGCCCAGCATGGTGATATCGTCCGATTGCGGCGCTGTGCCAGCATGTTGTCGAACAAATTCCCGCATTTTGGCCAAAATATCTTCGATGGACATATGGGGCAGTCCATTCAGCTTTTCCTTAATCTGCCTTTCGGTAAACTGTCTGCCCTGTTCGTCCATCGCCTCGGAAACACCATCGGTATAGAGATAGAGTGTATCCCCCGGCAAGAGGTCAACACTTTGTTGGGTATAGGGCAATTCCATCACCCCCAGCATACTGCATTTCTTTATGGGCAGGAATTCGTAATGGTCATTTCGTCCCAACAGCGGCGGGCAATGCCCCCCGCTGACATAAGTAAAGTGTCCGCTTTGCATATCCAATATACCGACGAGAGCCGTCACGAACATAGACGCATCATTATTGCGGCAGAGCTGCTGATTGGCATTTTCGATAGCTGCTGCCAAATTGTCCTGCGTCTTTCCGCGCAAAATACTGTTTTTTAGTACAGATTGGGATTTTGCCATAAAGAGCGCGGCCGGCACACCTTTGCCGGACACATCCGCAATCGTAATGACCAGATGCTTTTCATCGAGCAGATAAAAATCATAGAAGTCGCCGCCCACATTCATCGCCGCATCCATCGTCGCATAAATGGCAAATTCCTTATGCTCCGGAAAAGCCGGGAAAAGATTAGGCAGCATATCTTCCTGAATCCGTGCCGCTACGGATAATTCTGTGCGAACACGTTCCCGTTCGGCTGCAGCATTGGCCAGATTCTCCGTATACTCCTTCAGCGCCATGGTCATGTCATTGAAACATACCGCCAAATGCTCGACTTCGTCGCCGGTATGTATATCCAATTTCTTGTCAAAATTACCAGCCGAAATCTCTTTTGCACCGTCAGCTAAATGGCGGATTGGCCTGGACATACGGCTGGCCATTCTGCCGCTGCCATAAAAAACCAGCAGCAGAATGGGAATCAAGATGAGCCCTGCCCGCAGGAATGAATCATAAAAGACCCGCTGCATGACATTTTGGAAATAGCCCATTTTCTCACTCACAGCAGTGCCCACTTCGACTACCGGATTCAATACTTCATCATCTTCGATAACCGTTCCCAAACTCCAGCCGGTTGATTTCATCGGTGCAAAGGCCAAATAATAGATATCCCCCTCATAATCCACGGACATAACACCGTTTTCCCCAGCAGCCATACGGCGGGCAGCTTCAGCAATGGACGGATTATTTATCTTACGCAAATCCTGCGCTTCCGGCCTTACAGCCAAAAAGCCATCTCGTTCCGAAGAAAACATCACATTTCCCATATCATCCAAAACAAAGGTAATGGTTTTTTCGCCTACTGCAGTACTTAAAATCGAGCGGTAAATATCCTCTGCACTATAGCTTATTCCCACAACACCAGCAAAACCGTCTGCATCATAATACGGCATTACACAGCTCAGGGAAACATGTCCATCTGCTCCTTTGGACACATCGGTAAAAACCGGCTTATTGGCCTTTTGACCCGCTTCATACCAGTAACGCTTCCGCGGGTCATAATGCGAAACGAAATCCTCCCGCACTTCTTCCGATGGATAAATGCTATTCGTCCCGGCATCCGGAGGAATCAAGTCCAAACAGATAAGATAGCCATTTTTTGAACCTGCAAAGAATGATGTACGGTACCCTGCATAGGATTTGCTGATGGATTCCAGACCATCAGCAAAATTTGCTGCCAGGGCAATTTCTGCCTGCAGTTTACCATTTTCATCATGAAAATCAGGACTATAGTGAATATAGGGCTGTCCGGAAACAATATCCGGCACATCACGCGTATTCGGCAAGATGCGTGGACGATAATTCTCCTTATTTTTTAGGATGCGGGAAAGTGTATCGGCCATAAATTCCACATCTTCCCCCACCATATAGAGTTCCCTGTCCAAGTGCAGTGCCTTGCTTTGCGCCACTTCCCTTAACCGTTCTTTGGCATATTTTTCAGCATAGCCTTCCATGGATTCGGTCATGTAAGAGCTCAGTCTTTCTTCCTGCTCCCGCATACTGCTCTGTGCGGCATAAAGGCCATAAAGAGCCACGATGCCCACGGCCAGCAAAACAGCAAAAACACCGGCAAACGAAAGCAGTATCATGCGTCCGCGAATAGACCACTTCATCACTTCACATCCACCGCCAGCACCTTTTCAATGGCGCCCGGCTTTTCCTGAAAGAGTTCGAGCACCAGACCATCCGGAAGCTGCACCCATTTTTCCGGCTTGCCTTCCATGGCATGAACACCCTCATAGGCAAGCATTTCCTGCAAGGCAGCGGCAAAATCCTGCACCACAATCCCCAAGTGATGTCCCCGGCCCGCAGCCGGGTTATCGGGCGCAGCCACCAGCTGCAGACCGCCTTTTAACCATAACTGCTGCAATTGGCCATCTTTTTCCTTGCGGCGGGTTTCCGTCATGCCCAGAACCTCGGCAAAGAATTTTTGGCTCCATTCGATATCGGCTACCGTCACGGCAGCATGTTCAAGATAAGACATTTTTTCCGACATATTCACGCCTCCCCTTCTAAACATACGTCTATAAATGAAATTCGCCTCGACAGCTAAAAATCCTGTCGAGGCAAATTTATTATCTTTAAGCTAATGCCTGACGCAGAGCCTTTTGCATACAGCCTAAGTCCGGCTGTATGTCCGTCCAAAGTTTCAAGGCTGCCGCGCCTTGCCCGGCCAGCATTTCCTCGCCATTTACTACCGCATGGCCATGCTCACGAGCTTCCCGCAGGAAACGGGTTTCCGCCGGCGTATAGATAATATCGTAGACAAAGGCGTCCGGGTTGACCATTGACCAGTCAACCGGCGGACAGGCCTCCACCTTTGGCGTCATGCCTAAAGGCGTGGTATTGACCAGCAGACTGCATTTTTTCAGCTGCTGTGCGCATAAATCCTCTGTCCAATGGCATACCGTTACCTTGCCATAGCGCGAAAATTCTTCGGCCAAAGGCTGTGCTTTTGCCGGGTTGCGCACGGCCAGCACCACTTCGTCGGTTCCTGCCTGCAGCAGGCCCCAGATAACGGCCCTCGCTGCGCCGCCTGCGCCCAGCAAAACCGCCGTCTTGCCGGCAAGCTCAATCTTGCGGCTGTTCAGCGCGCCCATAAAGCCCAAATAATCAGTATTATAGCCTGTCAGCCTGCCGTTATCGTTGACTACGGTATTGACCGCGCCGATAATTTCAGCCGCTTCAGCCACTTCATCCAACAGTGGCATAATGGCCGCTTTATGCGGAATGGTCACATTCCAGCCACGGTAATTCAAGGCTTTCAGCCCCGCCACTGCCGCCGCCAGATTTTCCGGGGCCACGGGCAGGGCAGTATAGTTGTAATCCACTCCCGCTGCTTCAATCGCCGCATTTTGGATGACCGGCGACAGCGAATGCGCGATAGGCCAGCCGATAACCCCTAAATTCTGCGTTTTTCCGGTAATCATCATGCATGCTCCTCACGGGTTTTGGACAAGAGCTCCATCTTCAGCTCATAATAATCCGGCGTCATATCCAGATAATGACGGTGCGGATTTTCAAAGCGCTGTTCTTCCTCCCAGATTTCATTGTCCAGCTGCGCCTTTACATAATTGCGGATTTCATCCAAAGTCGGCATATCTTCTACCCGCTTGCCCTGACGCACATAGAGCTTGCGCAGATTCTTCAGCGTGCAGTTTTCAAAGGTGCGGTTCTTCCATGGTTTCTGCGGGTCAACATAACGGAAGGGCTGACTCATATCCACCGGCTCACCGCAAATAGCGAGCATATCGGCTACGGCCTTGCCATCGGCATCATAGACGCGGTACAAATCCTTGAGGCCCGGATTGGTGATTTTCTCCACATTTTCCGATACCTTGATGCGCGGTGCAAATTCGCCATTTTCCCCGACAGCGGCCAGTTTATAAACCGCGCCGAACACCGGCTCGGATTTAGCCGTAATCAGGCGCTCGCCAATACCGAAGCTGTCAATGCAGGCCCCCTGACTCAAAAGCGATGCCACCGTGAACTCGTCAAGGCTGTTGGACACCACAATCATGCAGTCCTCAAGCCCTGCCGCATCGAGCATCTTGCGCACTTTCTTGGAAAGGTAAGCCAAGTCGCCGGAGTCGATACGGATACCGCGCAGACGTTTGCCCATCGGTTCTAAGATTTCATGTGCCACGCGAATGGCGTTGGGAATACCGGAGTGAATGACATCATAGGTGTCCACCAGCAGCACCGTAGCATCCGGATAGGTTTCCGCATACTTCTTAAACGCCGTGAATTCATCACCGTAGAACATCACCCAGCTATGCGCCATCGTGCCAGAGATGGGAATGTTGAACATCTGACCGGCAGATACCGTTGCCGTACCGACTACGCCGCCGATATAAGCCGCGCGGGCACCATAAGTTGCCGCATCCATATTATGCGCACGGCGGGCGCCAAAGTCCGACACAGCCCGGCCATTAGCCGCCTTCACAATGCGGCGCGCCTTGGTCGCAATCAAGGACTGATGGTTAACCTGTGCCAAAATCGCCGTCTCCACCAGCTGGGCATCAATCAGCGGTGCCACCACCGTAATGCAGGGCTCATTCGGATACATAATCGTGCCTTCGGGCATGGCATAAATATCCCCGCTAAAATGGAAGTTTTCCAAATACTGCAGGAATTCTTCCGAAAACATCTTCTGCTGACGGAAATAATCCACATCCTCCTTGGAGAACTCCATATTTTCCACGTATTCAATGACCTGCTCTAACCCGGCGAAAATGGCAAAACCGCCCTTATCCGGGTTGGCGCGGTAAAATACGTCAAAGGCTACCTGTACATCTTTATCATGGTCCTGAAAATAACCATTGGCCATGGTCATTTCATAGAAGTCCATCATCATCGTTATATTGCGTTTATCAAACTGTGTCAAAAGGACACCTCCAGTATGCGGCAAAGCCGCGGTCTAAAAAATCATACTATTGTATTATATCATTTTGATATCCGGTAATCAAAAAAAATCCGCATTACTCTTACAACATTACACTAAAAAAAGACGGAGGGAGGGGGCGGGGATAACTTTCGGCTGCTTAGACAGGCTTGCCAAACGCTGCCGAAAGCCATCCCCGCCCCCTCCCTCCTCACTGCCAGCCTGAACTTAACACTTCGCTGCACCCCCATACAATGGATATACGCCGTAAGCCTGTGGAAACTGGTGATGCTTTTCCGTCGCGTTTGACAAGCCTGTCTAAGCAGAGGAAAAGTATTATCAGCCACCAGGCGCCTTAGCACTGCATTGTAATATACGCATATACGCAGTAAGCCCGTGGGGGCTGGTGATGTTTTCCGCAGCTTTTGACAAGCTTGTCTATGGCGAAGGAAAATATTACCAGCCCCCACGGGCGCCTTTACACCTCAATGTTATGTTTTACTTACCCGTGCTGCCCCTTTTGGTCATTGGAATGCCCTGTTTGCACAGAGGGCATTCCTCCGGCTTGTAGGTTTCCACATCCATATGCAGGAGCGCCGTGCAGGGAACATCACCGAAATTGGCTTTGCCGCCGCTGCGGTCTACGAGCATGCTTACGGCTACGGGGATACCGCCATGGGCCTTGACCACTTCGATGACTTCCTTGATGGAGCCGCCGGTGGTCACAATGTCTTCCACAATCAGGCAGCGTTCGCCTTCATGCAGAGTGAAGCCGCGGCGGAAGGTCATCTTGCCATCCACGCGCTCGGTAAAGATAGCGCGGGTTCCCAACGCTTTGCCGGTTTCATGCGCCAGCAGGATGCCGCCGGTCACAGGGCCGACTACGGTTTCGATATTGGCATCCTTGAATTTTTCGGCCATGGCCTGACAGAGTTTTTCCGTGTATTTCGGCTGCTGCAGCACGTTGAACTTTTCCACATAATGGGGGCTGTGCAGGCCGGAGGTCAGCAAAAAATGCCCATCCATAATCGCACCGGTTTCAATCAGTAATTCTTTTACTTCCTGTTCAGTCATCTTATCTTACGTTCTCCATTTCGTTAATAATCGCTTCTGCGGCAGCTTTAGGGTCAGCAGCGGCATAAATTGGACGCCCCACCACCAAATGGGTGGAGCCATCGGTCAAAGCGCTGGTAGGCGTTGCCACGCGGCTTTGGTCGTTGACATCGCTGCCCGCCGGACGGATGCCGGGGGTTACAATCAGGAAATCATCACCGCAGGCTTCGCGAATCAGCGCTGCCTCCTGTGCGGATGCCACCACGCCGTCCAATCCGGCTTTCTGTGCCAGTCTTGCCAGACGCACCACGGCGCTCTTAATTTGCAAGGCCTGCCCCATGCCCTCCCAGTCTTCCTGATTGATGCTGGTCAGAACTGTAACAGCAATGAGTTTTGGGCAGGCAATGCCCATTTTATCCGCTTCGGCGTGCATGCGTTCCGCCGTTGTCTTCATCATTGTGTAACCGCCGCTCGCATGCACATTGAGCATCGTTGCCCCTAAGCGCATCAGCGAGCAGATGCCGCCCGCCGCCGTATTGGGAATATCGTGAAGTTTGAGGTCAAGGAAAACATCTTTCCCCTGCTCTCTGAGCCAGGTTACTACCTGAGCGCCTACACTGTAAAAGAGCTCCATGCCTACCTTATAATAGGACACACTGTCTCCTAATGTCGTTACCAGCCGTTCCACATCGTCCATCGTATGGACGTCAAGTGCTGCAATCAAGCGTTCATCTGCCATAACCTTGGCCTCCTGTATACTGTAAAATTTTAATTAAAGTGCTGCACCGATAATATCCTGTACCGACTCCAAATGGCGCTGGGCCAGATAATCGTTGATGCCGTCGCAGATTTTCATGGTCACCATTGGGTCATTGAAATTCGCGGTCCCCACTGCCACGGCACTGGCTCCGGCGAGCAGGAATTCAATGGCATCTTCGGCACAGCTGATACCGCCCATACCGATAAGCGGTACATTTACGGCTTTGGCTACCTGATAGACCATGCGCAGGGCCACCGGCTTCACGCAGGGGCCGGACAAACCGCCTGTGACATTGCCGAGGGTCGGCTTCTGTGTATGGATATTGATTTCCATGCCCAGCAAGGTGTTAATTAGCGAGATGATATCTGCCCCCGCATCTTCCACCGCCTTGGCCATGGTGACAATATCCGTCACGTTCGGCGAAAGCTTCAAGATAACCGGCTTTTTCGTATGTACCTTGGCCTCTTTGACCACTGCCGCGGCGGCTTTTGGGTCAGTGCCAAACACAATGCCGCCCTCTTTGACATTAGGGCAGGAGACATTGAGTTCTATGGCTGCGACTCCGGGCACATCGAGCATTTCCGCCAGGATGCCATATTCTTCCACGGTACTGCCTGAGATATTCACGATTACATTCATATTGTAATTCGCGAGCCGCGGCAAAGTTTCCTGCAGGAAAACATCCACGCCGGGATTTTCAAGACCAATGCAGTTGAGCATGCCCATGGGCGTTTCCGTAATGCGCACGCCCTCATTGCCACGCCGTGGCTTTAAGGTCGTGCCCTTGACCATGACGCCGCCGAGTCTTGAAAGGTCAACGAATTCGGCAAACTCCTCGCCGAAACCAAAGGTTCCTGAAGCGGTCAACACCGGTGTATTCATGTAGATGCCCGCAAGATTCGTATGCAGGCGTTTATCTGCCATATTGATTGCTCTGCTCATGCGAGGTCGAACACCTCCTCTGCCCAGAATACCGGGCCATCCTTGCAGACTTTCTTGCGCTCGCCACTGGTCGTATCAATCGAGCAGGACAGGCAGGCGCCCAGGCCACAGCCCATGCGCTTTTCGAGCGATACCTGACAGGGAATATTATATTCATGGGCGATTCTCGCAATGCCCTGCATCATGATTTCCGGGCCACAGGCGATAACTAAGTCATAATCGCCTTTCTGCAGCAGTTCCGGCAGCAAGGTTGTCGTAAAGCCCTTGGTGCCGCAGGAACCATCATCTGTTGTGCAGAAAACCTCCTGCACATGGGGCGTGTAGATTTCCTGCCAGAAAAGCTCCCGCGCGCTTCGGCCGCCCATCAATACATCGGCCTTGCCTTGCGCATGTTCGGCATAAAAGAGCAGCGGGGAGAGGCCCATACCGCCGCCCACCAAAAGGGGACGTTTAGCCTTACAGCTAAAGCCGTGGCCGAGCGGCCCCAGCACATTGATAACCGTACCTGCCGTAAGCTGGGCAAGGGCTTTAGTGCCCTTGCCCACTACCCGGTAGATAAACGCCACCGTGCCTTTTTGCAGGCTGACTTCGGCAATGCCCACGGGGCGGCGCAGGGTAAAAGCGCCCCTGGGAATCTGCAGCTGGACAAATTGTCCCGGTTCTGCCTCCCGTGCAATTTCCCGCGCCTCTACTTCCATGCGCCATACATCTTTTGCCAGTTCATGCTGGGCAATGATTTCGCCATCAACAGCCACCTTAGGCAAGGTCGTCACCGCCTCCCACATAGTCCTGAATGGCCAGCGAGTAGACCAGACGGCGTTCGCGCATAAAGGAGAGCACCCGCATAACTTCCCAAGCCGTATCGAGCGAGGTCAGGCAGGCAATGCCATGTTCCACCGTAGCGCGGCGGATTTTGAAACCGTCCTTCAGGGAGTGCTTGCCCTGGGTCAAGGTGTTGATGACCATATGAATCTTGCCCGTCTTGATTTTTTCGATGATGTCGGAGCTGCGTTCATGTACCTTGCCCACCACTTCCACATCAATGCCCATGGACTTGATGGCCTTGGCCGTCCCTTCCGTTGCGGCAATCTGGAAGTCCAAATCCGCAAACGCCTTGGCCAGCTGCTTCATTTCTTCCTTATCCTTATCGGCTACCGTAAAGAGCACACAGCCCTTGGTCGGCACATTGATGCCGGAGCCAACAATCGCCTTATAGAGAGCGCGAGCATAGTGATAGTCAATGCCCATGACCTCACCCGTGGATTTCATTTCAGGGCCGAGGGCGATATCCACATCCGTCATCTTGGCGAAGGAGAATACCGGCGCTTTTACAGCCACATAGGGTTTGGGCGGAACCAGGCCCGTGCGTTCGCTGACTTCTTTAAGCGATGCGCCCAGCGCAATGCGGGTGGCCAGATTGACCATCTTCACATCCGTAACCTTCGACAGGAAGGGAACCGTACGGCTGGAACGCGGATTGACTTCGATAATGAAAACTTCGTCATTGACCACAACGAACTGAATGTTCAGGAGGCCCTTGACATGGAGCGCTACTGCCAGCCGCTTGGTATAGTCGATAATGGTGTACAGCACCTTGGAGGACAGCGTGCGCGGCGGATATACGGCGATACTGTCGCCGGAGTGTACGCCGGCGCGCTCCACATGTTCCATAATGCCCGGAATCAGCACATCCATGCCGTCGGAAATGGCGTCAACTTCCACTTCCGTACCCTGCATATAGCGGTCAACCAGTACCGGATGGTCTGGCGTCACCTTTACGGCGCGACTCATATAGTCACGCAGTTCCGCTTCGTTGTAGACGATTTCCATCGCCCGCCCGCCTAATACATAGGACGGACGCACCATAACCGGATAGCCGATACGCTCAGCCCCGCTGATGGCATCTTCGAGGTTCGTCACGCTGATACCCTGCGGACGGGGAATCTGCGTCTGGGTCAGCACTTCATCAAAGCGTTCACGGTCTTCTGCTCTGTCGATATCGTCTACGGAAGTACCGAATACCTTAACACCGGCCTTTTGCAGGGAGGCCGCCAGATTGATGGCCGTCTGCCCGCCGAACTGGACGATAACGCCTTCCGGCTTTTCCTTGTCGATGATGTTGAGCACATCTTCCGTGGTCAGCGGTTCAAAGTACAGTCGGTCGGAGATATCAAAGTCCGTGGATACGGTTTCCGGATTGTTGTTGATGATAATGGCCTCGATGCCCATTTCCTTGAGCGCCCATACGGAGTGTACCGAGCAGTAGTCAAATTCCACACCCTGACCGATGCGGATAGGCCCGGAACCCAGCACAATGACCTTACGCTTGTCCGACACCGTAACTTCATCCTGCTCTGCGCGGAAGGTGGAGTAATAATACGGCGTTGCGGCTTCAAATTCGGCCGCACAGGTATCAACCATCTTGTAGCAGGGCATTACACCCATGCTCTTGCGCGTGGTGCGGATTTCATCCATGCTCTTGACGGTGATTTCAGCGATGGACACATCGGCAAGGCCCACATTCTTCGCCGCCAGCATCAGGCTCGGCGTCAAAGGTTCGCTGCCCAGCTGATTTTCCACCTGCGCGATATTGTTGATTTTATTGATGAACCATTTGTCCACTTTCGTGATGGCGTGAATTTCGTCCACCGTGGCAATGCCGCGGCGCAGGGCTTCGGCAATCACGAAGATGCGCTCGTCGTTGATGCGGTTGAGGTTCTTCTTGACTCTCGCATCATCCCAGGCGGCCATTTTCGGCATGGACAAGCGGTGTACGCCAATTTCCAGTGAGCGCACAGCCTTGAGGATAGCCCCTTCAAAGTGGCGGTCAATGCTCATGACTTCGCCCGTGGCTTTCATCTGCGTGCCCAGCGTCTTATCCGCATAGACGAACTTGTCAAAGGGCCAGCGCGGGAATTTCACGACGCAGTAGTCAAGCGACGGCTCAAAGCAGGCCTTGGTCTTCTGCGTTACGGCGTTGGTGATTTCATCAAGCGTATAACCGATGGCAATCTTGGCCGAAACCTTGGCAATCGGATAGCCCGTAGCCTTGGAGGCCAGCGCCGAGGAACGGCTTACACGAGGATTTACTTCGATAACATAATAACGGTTGCTGTTGGGGTCGAGGGCATACTGCGCATTGCAGCCGCCTTCGATGCCGAGTTCGCGGATAATGCGCAGGGAGGCGCTTCTGAGCATCTGATACTCATGGTCCGTCAGCGTCTGCGACGGTGCGACAACGATGGAGTCGCCGGTATGCACGCCCACAGGGTCGAAGTTTTCCATATTGCAGACGGTGATGCAGTTGTCGTTGCCGTCACGCATAACTTCGTATTCGATTTCCTTCCAGCCGGCCACGCTGCGCTCAATGAGCACCTGACCAATCAGGGAGTAATTCAGGCCCTTGATGACGATATCGATGAGTTCTTCCTCATTCTCGGCAATGCCGCCGCCCGTGCCGCCCATGGTGTAAGCCGGGCGCACGATAACCGGATAGCCAATGCCGTTGGCAAATTCCACGGCACTGGGCACATCTTCCACAATGGTGCTTTCCGGGATGGGCTCACCGAGTTTTTCCATGGTTTCCTTAAAGAGTTCCCGGTCTTCGGCCTGCTTGATGGCCGACAGCGGCGTTCCCAAAAGCTCTACGCCATGTTCCTTAAGTACACCGCGCTCTGCGAGCTGTACAGCCAGATTGAGTCCTGCCTGACCGCCCAGGGTTGCCAAAAGGCCGTCCGGTTTTTCCTTAGCAATGATTTCGGCCAAAAATTCCGGTGTCAGCGGCTCGATATACACGCGGTCAGCAATATGCGTATCCGTCATGATGGTTGCCGGATTGGAGTTTACCAGCACCACTTCGAGTCCTTCTTCTTTGAGGGCGCGGCAGGCCTGGGAACCGGCATAGTCAAATTCAGCTGCCTGACCGATGATGATGGGGCCAGAGCCAATAACCATTACTTTTTTGAGATTTTCCTTCTTTGGCATCTTATTCTCCCTTCAACATGGTCCAAAATTCGTCAAACAGATAGAGGTTGTCGTCCGGCCCCGGCGAGGCTTCCGGATGATACTGCACGGAGAACAGCGGCAGTTCCTTATGGCGCATGCCTTCCACCGTACCATCATTGACATTGATATGGGTGACTTCGAGCGGCAAGTCTTTGAGGGATTCCTCCTCCACCGCAAAGCCGTGGTTCTGGGAGGAAATCTGCACCTTGCCCGTGCGCAGGTCTTTAACCGGCTGATTCGAGCCGCGGTGGCCGAATTTGAGCTTGTAGGTCTTAGCCCCCAAAGCGCGGGCAATCAGCTGATGGCCAAGGCAGATGCCAAAGATGGGCTTTTTGCCAATCAGCTTCTTGATTTCTTCGACGATTTCCGGCACATCGGCAGGGTCGCCAGGGCCGTTGGAGAGGAAAATCCCGTCCGGATTCATCGCGAGGATATCCTCAGCCTTGGTATCTGCCGGCACGACCTGCAACTTACAGCCGATATTGTGCAGGGAAGTCAGGATATTCTGCTTAACCCCAAAGTCCATGGCCACAACCAGCGGCGCATCCTCTTTCTCTGCTTCCATCGTATAAGCTTCCTTGGTGGTTACTTCCATAACCACCTCTTTCTTGATGGGAACAGCCATGAGTTTGTCGATTTCTGCCTGCTCGGCATCTGCGGGTACGATAATCCCCTTCATGGTACCGGCATTGCGGATTTTGCGGGTCACGGCGCGGGTATCCACATCATAGAGGCAGGGGATATTCTGACGAGTCAAGAACTCCGCCAGACTTTCCTCATAATGCCAGTTGCTGCCCAGCTCGCAAAGTTCGCCGATAACAAAGCCGCCCACAAAAGCCTTGCGGGACTGCATAAAGATATCGGCAATCCCGTAATTGCCTACCATAGGATAGGTCAGCGTCAGAATCTGGCGGCAATAGCTGGGGTCCGTAAGACTTTCCTGATACCCCGTCATGCTGGTGTTGAACACCACTTCGCCGGTCGCCCGGCTGTCATTTAATAACTGCCCCGTAAAAACGCTGCCGTCTTCGAGGATTAATTTACCCTTCATGAAAACACCTCATTAAAATTATGTTAGTCCAGAATCTTACCATCCTGCATAACTACTTTACCTTTAACCATGGTCAGCACCGCCTTGCCCTTGAGCTT
>CACZIV010000032.1 GCA_902781305.1 Pseudoselenomonas ruminantium | reverse complement strand
AGTTTTCACTTCTCAAACATCTGGCTTTAATCATGTTGCATGATTATTTGCATTGTTTAGTTTTCAAAGAACAATCTTGTTTAGCGCTTCTTTCGAAGTACCTGTCGCTTCAAGCGACTCATTTATCATACCGCATTCAGATTAGCTTGTCAAGAACTTTTTTAATTTCTTTTTTCAAGTTTTTTGAACCCTCACATTGCCTTGCCAGTCATGGCTTTCTGCACCGTTTCGCGTCCGTATCTGTCAGTGACTTGTATTATGATACACGAGTCCTCATTACTTGTCAACACCTTTTTTCATTTTTATTTCATATTTTTTTCCACAAAGTCCTTTTAACAGGCAGGTATCATTACTTTTTTGTGGAAATATTATGGCAAAGATGTATTACAAGTGAGGTATTTTTATTATGCGTTTTACATCAATACAATTCAGATTAACATTTATATTTATTGGCATATCCTTCCTGACAACGTTATTTATGGGCGCCCATGCAATTTACGGCGCTATTCAGGAAACAGAAAACATGCTTGCGGAATCTCGCAAGGATCTGGAAGAAAGCGCCCACTTGCAGCTTGAATACCAGGCGCATACCGCCTGGAGCGTTGTTTCCGCCTGTTATCAGGCGCAATTGCGCGGTGATTTGACCAAGGAACGAGCCATGCAAGTTGCTGCTGACCTTGTGCGCAATATGCGCTATGACAACGGTCAAGGTTATTTTACCATCGACACCGACGAAGGCGTGAATGTCGTATTACTGGGTACAGAGGCTGAAGGAAAGCCCCGTCTCGATGCCCAGGACCCCAACGGCCGCTATTTCATTCGCGAAATGATTCAACAAGCCAAGCTCGGCGGCGGTTTTTCCAACTTCATGTTCCCCAAACCCGGCACCAAGGAACCACTGCCAAAACTATATTATACAATGGAATTTGCTCCTTATCATTGGATAATCGGTACTGGCATTTGGATTGACCATATTGACAAGCGTGTTTCCTCGCGCGAAAAACACTTTGCAAGCAGCATGACGTCACGTATCATCAAAGTACTTACCAGTCTTGTGCTATTGGAATTTCTTTTTGTTTTACTGGCATTTTATACCGGACGCAAACTTGCCCATCCCATTCAGATAGCCACCCGGCGCATGAAAGAACTCGGAAACGGCAAGCTCAAGATGGACGAAGAGACTGCGACCCAAATGAAAAAGCTGTCCGAGCGCGAAGATGAGCTGGGGGCCATGAGCCGTGCCATGAACGAAATGAATAAGAAACTTTACGATAATCAGCAGCTTATTCTAAGTATGGCCCAGCATGATATCCTGACCGGCCTGGCCAATCGCCGCCACCTGACCGAATTCATTGACGGTTGTTCGCCGGATACCATGTTCACCTTGATTTCCCTGGATTTAGACCACTTCAAGGAAGTCAATGATAATTTTGGCCATCAGACCGGTGACGCAGCCCTGTTGATTCTCGCTGAGGTACTGCGAGCGGAATTCTTCGATGCCCTCAATGTACGCATGGGCGGCGATGAGTTTTTGATTGTCATTACCGGCAAAGAACAACAGGCTACTGTCGAGACACGGCTGCAAGCCTTTATGCAGCAGCTCCTTTTCGTCTATCAGCAGGACAAGCAGCTCAGATGCCTGACCATAAGTGCCGGCATTGCCTATGCTGACGAACAGCCCGTGCCGATTGATGTACTGATGAGCCGCAGTGATGAGGCGCTGTACGCTGCTAAATCCTCTGGACGCTCACGCTACCGTGTATATGGCCGTGACTAAAAAACAGGGTGCGTTTACAAAACGCCCCTGTTTTTTCATGCAATCTTTTCAGTTCATCAGCAGCACGATAATTACGCCCGGCACACCCAGTACGCCAGCAATCAGTGCTTTAATAAAAGTAATATCCACACCAGCGCCAAAAAGATTTACCGCCCAAAGCATAACTGCACCCATAAGGCTGTTGGTTATCATTTTCCACAGAATCTTCATAGGCAGGGAGATAATCTTGCCAATCAGGCATAAAGCAATCAGACCTACGGCAAAAGCCGCAATAATTTCCATTTAGATTTCCCTCCGATTTTCCATAGCCTTGGAGAGTGTGACTTCATCAGCATACTCCAAGTCTCCCCCAATGGGCAAGCCATGTGCAATGCGCGTCACCTTAACGCCCATGGGTTTCAATAATTTCGCTAAATACATAGCAGTAGCTTCCCCCTCCACGTTGGGATTGGTAGCCATAATTACTTCTTTTACGGTATCATTTGTCAGCCGTGCCAGCAATTCTTTTATCCGAATCTGGTCAGGCCCGACGCCCTCCAACGGTGAGAGCGCACCATGCAGCACATGGTAAACGCCGCGATAATCGCGCATGCGTTCCATGGCCGCCACGTCCTGCGGCTGTTCCACCACACAGATAACGGAGTGGTCCCGTTCTTCCGCTGCACAAATCACGCAGGGATTCTGGTCGCTGAGATTGAAGCAGGTATTGCAATAGCCGATTTTTTCCTTGGCCTCAATAATGGCTTCTGCAAGTTTCTTCGCCTGCTCTGCGTCCATATCCAGCACATGATAAGCAAGGCGCACTGCCGTTTTGTTTCCAATGCCCGGCAGTGCGCGAAAATGCTCTATTAACTTTGCCAGCGGGGCAATATACTGCACAACCGCTCCTTAAAAGAGTCCCGGCGGCAGGCCAAGGCCGCTGGTGAGTTTGCCCATTTCCGAGGCCATCATGTCGTCCACTTTCTTCGTGGCTTCATTGAAGGCGGCAGAGATGAGATCCTGCAGCATTTCAACATCTTCCGGGTCAACGGCTGCCGGGTCAATCACGAGATTGACCACCTGTTTTTCCCCATTCATGGTGATTTTCACCGCGCCGCCGCCAGACGTCACATCTACGGTTTTGCGCTTTAATTCGTCCTGCATCTTCTTCATATCGTTCTGCATTTTCTGGACTTTTTTCATCATGCCGGCCATGTTGCCCATGTTGCCCATTCCACCAAACATATCATTAACTCCTCTCAAAAAGGTAACATTCACTTTCCTTAGACTACCAAAATAAACTAGTTCCGTCAAGAAAAAGAGGTTTAAGAATACATCTCAAACCTCTTTTACACAGAATTCTTTAGAAATTCCACTTAACCCCCAGCTGTCCGGTAATACCGCGCTGTTTACCAACCCAACCGGTTACGCCCAAATCAACAGCCACAGGGCTCTTGCCAGGTTTCACCTGCCAGCCCAGTTCCAACATGCCACTGCTGCCCTTTACACTGGGAGATGGCGTATTATAGCCGTGGTAGGTGGCTCTGGATTCGCCGTCCAGCTCGCCTTGGTAAGCCAGTCCGCCATAGAAATTACTCGTCTCGTTAACGGCATGAGTCAGACGGAATCCCAAGCGCACGCGCTTGCTGTCCACCGCATCGAAACTAATGCTGTCATGGGACGCGCCGCCATCGATCTTGACATCCACCGTATCGCCCTCCTGATGCGTATAAAAGAACTTCGCATAGGTGTCCAGCGTATTCTTGGCACTTACCTTCTTGACCAGCCCCCACCCCAAATGACCGGCAATATAGTTGCTCTCGCTGTCATATTCGGCCTGACGGTCAACAAGATAGCCTTTGTAATCGGACTTGGCACGTCCGGCGCGCAGGCTGGCTTCATAGTAAACGCCCTTGGCATTGGTCTGACGTGCCAGGATACCTGCACCATAATAGCTGCTCTTGCCATCAGCCTTGATGCCGTTATCCTGATAGCTGTCATAGCTGCCCCGGCCATATTCCGCAAACGGCACAATCAGGAAGGTGTTGTCCCCCTTCTTCACTTCCCGGGCAAAGCCGAGATCTATGCCAAAGCCTTTGGTATCGACATGTGAGCCGCTCTTGGCCCGCAGGTTGGAGCCGCCCATGCCTACAAAGGGAGCAAACTGCCCATGCGAATCTGCCGCCGTGGCTGCTGCCGTAGCCCGGTTAAGCCCAACCCCCAACAACAGGTCGGCACCGCTATTCAGCACCGTAACGGACGCCGCCTGCGTCTCGACCAAGGATTTCAGTCGCTGTGAATTTTTGACTGTATCGGCATCCGGTTTCTCAGCGGAAGTGTATGTGTCGGTGCTGCCACTGTCGGTATTGCCACTGTCGGTATTGCCGCTGTCGGTATTGCCGCCGCTTTCCCCACCGGCAACTACCTCCTCTACATTGCTAACCGTTGCCACCAAAGCTTTATTATCTGTACTATTGCTCAAAGCGAATGTGTACTTCTTATCCGTAATCAGACCGCCGGGTGCTGCCACAGTAATATGCTCACCAGCAATTTCCGTTAATGCCGTAGGTGCATTGTTAAGACCGTTGGCATTGACAATCAGATTGACGTTATCATTTTTATTCAAAGACGCGCCACTCTGCATGGCTACGCCAACTTTTACATCACTCAAATCCGTGGCATTACCACCATTATTGACGGTCAGCATGGTATCCCCGTTGGCTATACCGGAGGGCAGGAAGAAATTGATATTGGCAAAGCCATCAAAATAATTCGTGGACACATTCTTAGCCGCGATATTTAAGGTGTTGCCATTCTTGCCGGCATTATAAATTGTGTTTTCGCCGCCCTTCAAGGCATCAAGCTGAATTGCAGTCAGGATATTAACTGTATTATTTTTTACATTCTCCTGACTGTCCGTATGGGAATATCCTCCAAAAACCTGTAAAGCCGCACCATCAGCTACTTTTGTTCCTTCACCCAGTGTTACCACATTACCGCTTACTTCCCCGTCTGCCGAATTATAGCCACCAGCCAGTATACCTCTTAACGTGCTGTTTGTCACAGATATTTTATTGCCGGTAACAGCTCCCCCAGCACCATAGCCACCGGCTATACGCAAGTCATAACCGGGAGCTGTAAAATTCGTAACCGTTATTGTATTACCTGTAGATGCATCATCTGCAAATACAGAATACCATTTTTCGTCCCAACCTTCATGGGCAATGCTAAACTTTTCGCCGACACTACTATAAAAGTCACTTTCCCCACCTTGGAGCGTAACCTCTTCTGCACTTGCCATCCCCGGCACTACACCGCTTACGCCCACCATCAGTGCTGCCCCCACAGCCAGACGCAACCATTTTTCCTTCCTGTCTTTGCTCATTTTCCGTGACATAACGTCATACACTTCCTTCTTCTCTAACCACCACATTAACTATTTACAATCGCAGACCTAGAATAACATAATTTCCTATTGTTTCACATTATTAACAACTACTTTGAAACAATATTCCGCACATTAATAACATTTGTTTCTTATTTGGTAATATTGTTACAAAATAAATATAAAATCGAACATATTGGCACATCCCCCAAAACGACATTTTATCGTCCATAGCAAAAAGACCGTGCTGCGGCTTTTATGCCGCGCACGGTCTTTTCGGGAGTGAATATATCCATTATTTAAGGGGTGGAAACTCGCGGTCAAGCTTTAAGTCTGCCATCCTGATGCTACTGTCGGCTTTGGCGAAGAAAGCCAGCGCGTAAGCAGCGGCTGATGTGTAGTCGATGGCATACTCATTGGTTGACCAGGAGGTCAAAACATCAAGATAAGCCTTGGCAGGCGGGATGTTACCGCTCTCCAAAAATTTCGTCTGGTCGGGGTCACCGCCGGGCACAGCATTGGGGCCGCCCACCATCAAACCGGGCACATAGGCTCCCGTACTTTCATGGATGCGGTTATGCGGATGTTCCGGTGGATTATCGCCCACGCCGGTCATAAAGCTGCGGTTCAGCACATTGCGCCCAAAGAGATAATGCAGCTGATCCAATGCCCCTTCCACGTATTTCGGATTGGGGGCAATCTGATTAGCCATGAGCAGATGGTCGCCCTGACTTACGGCATTTTTGGTCGATGCCCAAGTATATTCGCTGGCTGACAGCGAAGAAGCGAAACCATCTTGATCAATCTTCTTCACAATATCGTCAGCATAAGATAGAAACGCCTTTTTGACTTTGCCCTGCAAAGCCTTGTCGGCCTTATCATTTGTCAGATAAGCAAACTGCGCCAGTGACAGGGTATTGTCCCAGGTGAAAAAGCTTGGCTTCTGAGTGACAACAGCCTGTTTTTTCTGCAGGTACTGTTCGTAGCTCTTATCCCCCGTGGTCTTGAAGAGCTCTGCCGCCAGCCATGCTCGTTCTTCTTCATCGGTCTTTTTGTCATAAGGGCCGGAACCGCTCTCCTGTCCCTCATCCCAGTGATAGACCGGCTGATTGGTCTTTTCCAGATAGTTCCAGGCATCCTTGGCACTTTTCAGCAATTTTTCTGCATAGGCCTTGTCATAGGGATACATTACCCGGGCGGCAATGGCCATGCTGGCTCCGTAAATCGCGGTGCTGTAGGTAGCTGTGCCATAGATAAAGCGCTCCTGCGTATCCGTGTCGGGACTTTTGTCGAAGCCGGGCCATTGAGCGCCTGCTACTTTGTGAAAGGTACTGCCGTCACTGCGCTGCATCTTACGCATCCAGTCGAGTTCATGCTTGACCTCGGCCAGTACATCGGGCAGCTTGCCATCGCTCTTTATCCCTTTTGGGAAATGGAGCTGGCCTTTGGTGAAATGCGTGGGATTGGCTTCATAGGCCAACAGGATTTCGGCGCTGGCCAGTCCTGCCGTTGTGGTGTACTTGCCATAGTCGCCGGCATCGTACCAGCCGCCGCTCACATCAAGGATATCCCCCTTTTTGTTCAGCTTATCGCCGAAATAGAGTTTGGCTTGTTTGTCCTGCGCATGGCCCTGCTTTACTTCCAGCCCCGTCACTTCGTCCTTGAAGGGGTTGCCGCTACGGGAAAGCGTATAGGAGCGCAGGTTCAGCACCAGCGGCACATTATACACATTATCCCCGATGGCAAAATCATAGGATTCCTTGTCTCCGACTACGAGTTTATATTCACCAGGGGTATTGAAATTCGTAAAATCGGCGCGGCGGATATTCTCTGCCGAATTGGCATCGTATTTTGCCGCAGTCAGTTTGCCCTCGTAGACGGTCTTGCCCGTCTTGGCATCCACCAGCTTGAAGCGGTCACCGGAGGCCGCAGATACCATCGCCACCTTGGTGTGATTGGTCAGATACCCTACCTGGTCAACGTGCAGCCCGGCATCAGCGGCCAAGGCTGTAGTGGAAAGCCCATAGGTTCCCAGTGCCATCAGGCCGGCCAGCACCAGACGGCGTAATTTTCGCGTGCTCTGCATGGCTTAGCCCCCTCTTATTCCGTGAACGGCGTGTATTTAATGGATTTATACTCGGCAGTCAGCGGCAAATCGAGGTCATCGAAAGCTGCAAGCCAGTCATCCACGCCCTTGCCCGGCCAGGCGTTCATCATAATCTTCTGCTTGGTCACGGGGAAATCTTCATTTTCGCGGCGGAAAATTTCCTTGCCATCCACAAACCAGATGATGGAGTTCTTGCGCCATTCAAAGGCATAGGTGTGGAAATCCTCGGAAGCGTCAAAGCCCAGGTCAATCAGTTTTTCATGACCGCCCTTGCCGTTACGGAAGTAGTTCAGCTGGATTTTCGTGGTGTCTTTGCCCAGTACTTCAAAGTCAATTTCATCCCAGGGGTCGCCCTCGGACGGGCCGGTGTAGGTGAAGAAGGAGGAAACCACGCCGTCATTCTTGATGGCCTTCATCACGACTTCATAACGGCCATAGCCATAGGTGGCCTTGCTGCGATACTCACCGCCGGAATACGGCACCTTGTCCGCTGCCGGATTGGGAGATTCGCTGATGATAAGCTTTAATACGCCGTCTTCAAAAGGCACATTTTCCTTATGCCAGAAGCAGTTAAAGGGCATGCCGTTGGTCCAGCCGTCAGAGGGTTCAAAGAGGCTGTTGGGGCCTTTGGTGAGGTCGACAGAGAAAGCCTCGTTTGCCTGTACCTGCGCAGCGGGCGTTGCCTGTGCCACAGCAGGGAAGAAGTCAGCCGGCATGGCAGCCGGTGCAGCCAGTGCCATAAGTACAGCAGCCACAATTGCATTTTTACGAATATTCATGTTGTTATCCTCCTCAGTCCATGCTCAAATCTTCACCATTGCTGGCGATAACCTTCTTGTACCAATAGTAGGATTTCTTCGGAGTGCGGTTAAGCGTGCCTTCGCCCTTGTTGTTCTTGTCCACATAGACAAAGCCGTAGCGCTTTTCCATCTCCCCGGTGCTGGCCGAAACGATATCAATCGGCCCCCAGGGGCAATAGCCCATAAGTGCCACACCATCCTCGTCAATGGCTTTCTTCATTTCGGCAATATGATTGTGGAAGTACTGAATACGTTCATCATCATGTACCATGCCGTCCTCAGCCGGTTCTTCGTGGAGTCCGATACCGTTTTCCACAATCATCATGGGCAGTTCATAACGCTCGGAAAGGACATTGAGCATATAGCGCAGTCCTACCGGGTCAATCTGCCAGCCCCAGTCGGAGGCCTTAATATACTTATTGGGAACTTCCTTGCCAAAGTGCGGTGCATCTTCGGCATCATCATAGGCGCTGACAAAACTCATATAGTAGGAAAGGGCCAGATAATCGGCCTTGCCCTTTTCGAGAGCTTCCAGATCGCCCTGTTCTATTTTTATATCATATCCCTTGTTTTCCCATTCTTTCAGGATATAGGCCGGGTAATGCCCACGGCACTGCACATCGCTGAAATAGAATGTACGATCCATTTCCTTTAAGGCCGCCATCTGGTCAAGCGGCCGGCAGGTAGCCGGATAGACCGGCGACATGGCCATCATACAGCCAATTTGGAAGTCGGGGTTAATCTTATGCCCCTCAATCGTGGCCAGCGCAGCGGCGACAAATTCATGGTGTGCCACCTGATACAGCACGGCATAGCGGTCTTCGCCTTCCTGATAGATAACTCCGGAGTTGGTGAAGGGCGCAAAAGCCGCATCCACATCGCGCTGATTGTTGATCTCATTGAAGGTCATCCAGTACTTGACCTTGTCCTTGTAGCGCTTAAAGCAGACCACGGCAAAGCGGACGAACATATCCACGAGCTTGCGGTTACGCCAGCCGCCGTACTCCTTGACCAGATGATAAGGCATCTCGAAATGCGAGAGCGTCACCACCGGCTCTATCCCATATTTTAAGAGTTCATCAAAGAGGGCATCATAGAACTTCAGCCCTTCTTCATTCGGCTCTAATTCATCGCCTTTGGGGAAGATGCGCGTCCAGGCAATGCTGGTGCGGAAGCAGCGGAAACCGAGTTTCGCGAGCAGCGCGATATCTTCCTTGTAGCGGTGGTAAAAATCCGTGGCCTCGTGATTGGGGTAGATAAGTCCCGGCTGCACGCCGTCCGTTATCTCACGGGGCTTGCCCGGGCCGCCCACGGTCATCACGTCTGCAACGCTTACGCCCTTGCCGCCCTCCTGCCAGCCGCCTTCCATCTGATGGGCGGCAAAGGCACCGCCCCACAAAAAACCTTTTGGTAATGCCATAATCTTTCTCCTACTTTCATTTATCCAGCGCATCCAAACGCTGGTAAACATCGATGAACTCCTGCGCGATAATCTTGAATCCCTCGGCACTCATCAGCTGATCTTCGGCATGCAGAATCAAGAGGGATACCGTGTTTTCCCCTTTGGCCTCCTTCTGCAACAGCCCGGCATGAGCATTATGACCCAGTGCAAAGTTTTCATCGCCTTCCTTTATATGTTCCTGCGCGGCTTCATAATCGCCGGCTTTGGCCTTGGCGATGGCCTCAATATAACAGCTGCGAGCCGTGCCGACAGCAGAGATAATTTGAAATGCAGTGAGTTCTAAACCTTCCATAAAAAAACTTTCCTCCTAAGTTTTATCAGAAAATGAAATCCAGTTGTGTACGGAGCAGTCTGCGGTTGTAAGATTCATCCCAGCTATTCCACTGATGCATATTGTTTGTCGAAATTACATATTTTGTTTCCCAAACAATGCGTTTCCAGGGCACATAGCGGAAACCAATCGACCAGCCACGGGAATTTTGCTTGATTGCCCCATCGTTTTCATCACTCATGATGAATCCGTTACGTCCTACATAGTGATAACCGGCAAAAGCTGCAAAGGAGCCTACGACATCCGGATTCGTCCACTTATAGTCCAGACGTGCCAGGAACGACTGATTGCTCTTATCCACACGATTCCAATCCGGTCGTCCGGCATTGATATCCGCATCTGTACGCACATAATCTGCCGTCAGCCGCAAATTGCGGGCAATATTGGTCGCAGCACTTAATACAAAGGCATTTTTACCTGTCCAGTTGCCATGGCTGTAATCTCCAGCCACATACGGAGTTTCTTTATCGCCGCCGCCAACACGAGCATAAGCCAAAAATACATCCAGATTCTTAGCAACCGGCCCCTTAACCATCGGCCCCCAGAAGGAGAAGTCCGCATTGTCATACTCAGCCATATTGTAATAGAAAGCACCCGCACGCAGACCGCTTTTATTGATTGGCATGGTGGCATCAATACCATTGACCGTTGCTCCCAGCAAAGAGAACTGCTGTCCTAAGAAGGCCCAGCGCCGACCTACATTCACTTCCAAACCATTAGGCAGTTTACCGGTCAACCATACACGCTGAACTGTTCCCCAATCTTTATCGTTAATCTTATTTTGATTGGTACTATGACCGCCATTTGGCCCAGTATAATCTGTGCTTCTTGCATAGCGGTTATTTGTTTCAATCTGGAAATGACCTGTCCAGTTTTCATTTACCTTTAAATCGCCTTCGAGATTTAAATGAAAACGATTATTCGTCTTCTCATTTACCCATGGTTCGGCTTTAGAGTCATTACGTCCTTCCCACTGGGTACGAACAAAGCCATGCAGTTTAACCCGTTCCTGTTCCTTTTTCAAATCCGCAATAGCCTCTTTATTGCTATCCACGCCGGTGGCTTTTTTGCGCAGTTTCCGGTTTTCCTTTTTCAGCGCATCGAGCTGTTTGGTGAGCTGCTGCTGCTGTTTTTCAATCGCGGCGATACGGGCTGCCAAATCGCCTTCCGCGACGGTATCGGCAGGTGCGGCAAAAACTGTCCCGGAAAGGCTCATTGCAAGACTCATCATTACTGCGGCAGCTATTTTCTGCTTGGTCATTATGATTCCTCTTTTCTCATTATCTCTAGTTCTCTACATATTCCTAAACGAAAATTGCATTACGCCGTTGTCTTTTCCTCGGCGTCTTCTTCCTGTTCCTCGGCGACCATGGTCTTATCCTGCGCCTTGACAAAGGGCAGATAAATAAGGGTAGCCATGGCAAGGTTAATGATCTGCACTACAGCCCCCTGCCAGCCGCTCAATAAGAATCCGGCGATAACCGGCGGCGTCGTCCACGGCACCTGCACCGCACTAAGGGGTGCCATAAAGCCAATCGCAATGGCAAAATAGGTGATTAGGAGCGCAACTACCGGTACAACGAAAAACGGCACCAACAGATACGGGTTAAACACAATCGGCAAACCGAAGATAATCGGCTCATTGATATTGAAAAGTCCCGGTACAGTCGCCATGCGCATCAACGAAGACATCTGCTTAGAACGGGCGACAATCAGTGAGGCGATAATAAGGCCCAGCGTCAGGCCGCAGCCGCCGCTCTTGACAAAGACATCGTTGATCTGTGCCGTAATGATATGGGCAGCCGGATTGTTTAAGAGCTGACCACCGGCATCCAAAATAGCCTGATTATCAAGAGAATTCGCGAGAAGCAGCGGGCTTACCACGCCGCCCACTACATTCGGGCCGTGTACACCTGCCCAAAACAGGATGCTCTGCAAACCGACGATGACAATGCCGCCGCCGATGGTATCGGAAAGGCTCTGCAAGGGAGTCTGAATAACCTTGAACAAAAGTTCCGGCAAGGTCGTTGCCCCTAAGTAATGACACAAACCAAAGACCAGCGAACCTGCCGTAAAGAGAATCACACCGGGAATCAGGGCTTCAAACGCTCTGGCTACACCGCTGGGCACGGAATCCGGCATCTTGATGGTCAGATGATTCTTTTCGCAATAGCAAAATACATAGCTGACAAAAAACGCTACAATAATCGCTGTGATGACACCGTTACTGCCGGCCCAGGCCTTGGGGATAACCCCGCCCACGACCTCATGGGACTCGCTCAAGATTTCCGCCGGCATGATGATCAAGAACGTAGCCAGTGCCAGAAGCGAGGCCATGCTGGAATCGCAGCCCTCGCCCGCCACATAGCGGTTGGTAATGGACATGACGACAATCAGCGCCAGTACGCTAAAGGTTGCCCCGGCCACCGCATTTAACGGTGCCGTCCAGTCATTACCGAAAACCGATGCCATAAATTCTGCGTACCCCGGCACCGGCAGATTGGCAATCAGCAGAAATAGTGAACCGCCAATCGTAAAGGGTGTCGTCATGATAAAGCCATCGCGCAGGGCCGCCACAGCACGCAGCTGGGCAAAGTTTCCCATAAACTCGATGAACTTGTCGAACAACTCTTGCTTGTTCATGTAGATACCTCTTTCCTGAAATAATGATGATGCATGCAATTCTTGCCTTTCCTTAAGGTATTTTTAGTATAAAAGATTGATTCAGTGCCTTCAATGGATTCTGACAACTCTGAAACAATGCTACACCCAAACAATACAAAAAAAGCCGTGTCTGTAACAACGCTACAAAACACGACAAATAGAATTATTGTTTTTTCAGAAACGGAAATGCTGGGAAAGCCACTTATCTCTTTCCACTGTTCCCTGATAATCCAGACGGGTCAGCATAACACCATAGAGCACCAGCAGGATATAATTGACCCCCATCATAAACTGGCGGGGACCGAACTCCTCCAACGTATTGGCCGTTACCGCCCTAAATGTCACACTGGCCAGGGTTGCCAGCGTTGACTTGGGATTTGCCGTAATACAGATGATGGGATTCCCCTGCTCCACCAGACGACGGGCTATTTCCAACAGAAATTTATTCTCGCCTGTACGACTGATGATAATCGCCACATAATCCTTTCCGGCGCCATAAACTTCCATAAATTGTAAATTCATCGAATCATGCACGGAAACATATTTGCCAACCATAATGAAATTGGCCGCCCCCATCCGTGCCAGCGACACGTTATCGCCCATGGCATGAAAACCGATATAGGCGGCATTGCGCAGATAGTGAATAGCACGGTTGACATCCGCCTGTTCCAGCATGGCGCGCGTATCCAACAGCGCATTCTGCCCAATGTTCAGAACCTTGTCGATGACATCCGGCACGGTATCGCTCTCGGTGATAAAACGTTCCCTGGTTATACCGGTGCCCTGCATGACTTCCGCGAGGAACTGCACCTTGAATTCCGTGTAGCCTTCAAAGCCCAGTTTCTGACTGAAGCGCACAATCGCCGCTGAACTGGTATAGGTCTTAGCAGCCAGCTGCCGTGTGGACAGTGCCCCCACATCATGGGAATTTTCCAGCAGATAATCGGCAATCACCCGTTCCGTGTCTGAAAACCCCTCCTGATTCTGCAGCAGCTTCAATAAATTCGCCATCGTCTTTTTCCTCCAAAAATCAAAAATCCAGACTGCCGCGCTTCTTCATTCGTTCATAATAAATCTGCCCGAACAAAAATCGTCGCATGATTTCGGCAAAACAATGCAATACCTCCCGCTCACTGTCCGTCCACGCATGCGGTCTATTACAAACATCAAAGCCTACACTGCCGGAAAACCGCCCGCCATCCATCACCTCGACGGCAATGTAGGCGCGTATCCGGTGGCTGGCAAAGACCGTGCCGGCACTTGAGGGCAGACAGCTCGTATCCCGGCACTCCGAGACCATCCCGAAAGGCGTTTTCTTCAGCCGCTTGTACATCTGCCGGCGCACAGAACCGTCATGCGCCATCGTCAGCGGCTTGCACTCTGCTGACGCATAGTCAAAAATGGGGCGTGGCCAGTGCATGCCGTCAATATTCCAGAAAACATAGGCCCTGTCCACATGAAAATGCTTGGCAAAAATCTCCAACAGAATCTGTACCGTAAGCGAAGTGTCAGCAGACTGCATCACAAGATTCAGCATATAGCGAGGGGGATTTTCCAGCAATAGCGCAAAGGAGGTATTGTCTGTTACCGCTCTTTTTTCTTCCACCTGCACATTAGCATGCACAGTTACCTTAGCGATTTCCCCCTGTTCATAGATTACCGCCCGGTCACGACCTGCCTGCTTGGCCGCATACAGCGCACTGTCCGCCCGCTGAAACAGTATTTCATATTTTTCCCCATGCTCCGGATAAAGTGCTACGCCGATACTGGCCGATACATTTATCTCTATATTATCATGCGCGTACTTGCGGCGCAAGCAATTCCTTATTTGCGTGCATTTGTCATAAATCTGCTGCCGGTCTTCCACCTCCCGCAACAGCATGGCAAATTCATCCCCACCGATATGGCCTAAGACATCCGTCCGGCGGAAAATCTTCCTGAAGTACAACGCCATATCCAAAATTACCGCATCACCTACATGATGTCCCAGATGGTCATTCACTTCTTTGAAATGGTCAAGATCCAGCACCAGCAGCGCATGCCGTCCCCCACGCTGCAAAATCTTGTTCACCAGCTGCGGCGTGTAACTCTTGCTATAAAGCCCCGTCATGGAATCTTTTTCCAGCTGCCGGGTAAGCGTATGCAGATGCCGCCTGTCCCGGTCAACATTCTGGATAAAGCCCGATACCACACGATGTCTCTCTTCTTTCCACTCCACTGTCCCCGCCAGATGCAGCCACTTGTAACGCCGCTTGCCTGCGTAGATGCGAAAATCCAGCTGCAGCACCTGCTGCTTATCACCGCTGCGCGGCTGCCATTTTTCCCGTACCCCCCGCACCAGTTCCACAAAACGCGCCCGGTCATGCAAGTGGATAATGCGTGAATGAAGCAAATAGTCAGAAACTTTTTCCCGTGGCAAGGCAAAGGGAAAAATCCCCTCCATACCGTGATTAAAAGCCATTGTATCGGTTTCCAAATCCCAGACAAATACCGCCATATCATTGAGGCGCATCGCTTTTTCATATTCAAAAACGCCGATTTCCATCAATAAATCACGCTCCTCTCGTCATGATAACAATCCTGGTCTGCATTTTGTACGGCAAATGACCGCCATCCGTTAAGACAGCGGTCATTTGCTACTAGAAATACGGTTATCTTTTGGGGATTAGTAAAAACAACCGATAAAAAAATGGGGATTATCTGGGGAAAACAGAGGGTAAGATAAGGGGAAAAAGGAATTTAATTGGGGAAGATCAAAATTGGGGAAATGATCTTGGGGAAAGAAAAAGAGATAAGGGGTATTTATTGTATATTGTGCAAATCTTAGCGATTAATCGCCCAGTGCCTGTTTTGCGCGGGCGATAACCCCCTTGCCATCCATACGGCCATAGAGCTTCATATCGATAACCTCTACGGGTCTGCCGGGGCACTGTTCAGCTACTTTGTCTTTGGAAAAACGCACCTGTGGTCCCAGGAAAATGATATCGGCATCAGAGGCTTTTGCCTTGGCCTCCGACATGGGGAATGCCTCTATCTCACATGCATAGTTATCGGCAGCTGCTGCCTCCTTCATCTTCTTAACCAGCATGCTCGTTGACATACCTGCGGAACACAACAGAATAATTTTTCTCATTGCTCATACACTCCTTCATCATTCTTGCTGATTATCAGCACTTCTTCTGTCCGTTATAATTTACCACAGTCAATAATACTGTACAATCGTTGTTCCTCCCTTTGTAACGATGTTTCAAAGAATACAAAAAAATACAGAGAACTTTGTAACAATATTACATAGTTTCCTATATATCAATATTTATGACCTTTGGTAAACGTATTTATACCTTGAATTTTGCCACCTGCTGCATGAGGTTTTCGGCACCTTTTTGCGATGCATTGATTTTATTCAGGATTTCATCGGCACGACTGGCCACACTGGCGACTTTTTCCGCAACCGTCGTATTGCCTACCGCCCCTTCATGAGTGGCTCTGGCAATTTCATCCATGGCATTGCTGATGGTCTCCATGGCCTGATTGAGCTGCTGGGCAGCACCGGCACTGCGGCGGGCAAAATCATTGAGATAGGCCGCATCATCCTTGTATTGTACCGCCGTTTTATTGATCATGTCGTAATCGTGATTGACATTGGAATCCATGAATTTCAGCAGGTCAAACGCCCCACCGGACAAATTCTGCACGGAGCCGGTCACCTTGCCCGTCAGATCCTTGATTTTCTCGGCAGTGTCATGCGACTGCTCGGCCAGCTTGCGCACCTCATCGGCTACCACGGCAAATCCGCGACCATATTCGCCGGCTCTGGCCGCTTCGATGGCAGCATTAAGCGCCAAAAGATTGGTCTGTTCTGCAATATCGGTGATATCCTGCGTCAGCGTAGTGATATTTTCCACCACTTTAGCCGACTCGATTGCTTCTTCCAGAGAAGATTTGGTCGCGGCATAGATGCGCCGTGCTTCGCTGCCGGATTTGTCCATCGTCATCTGTAGTTCGTTTGCCCTTGTGGTAATCTTTTCCGTGTAGGTTTCACTTTTGGCCGCTTCCTGCGCCGATGTGTTGATCCGCTCCCTGAGTTGATCGCTCAAATTTTGCAGGTTGACGGTGGAGGCCGCCGTTTCTTCCATACCGGCTGACATTTCCTCCGTGACCGAGGACATGTCATAGGCACTGCTGTGCAGGTCATCTACCAGCGTCTGCACTTCCTTCACCATGGCGTTACTGTTTTCTGCCTCGGAGGCCACATTTTTAATAACGCCCCGCAGAGATTGCTGCATTTGGGCCAGTGCCTGCACCACCATGCCCACTTCATCCTGCCGGTTCAATAGTTCAGGCGGTACCTCCTGTGTCAGATCCCCTGCCGCCACCGCATAGAGCCTGCCCACAGAATCCTGCAGCGGATTGGCTATCTGCCGGGATATAAAGAGGCCCGTGACTACACCAATAATTAGTCCGAGCAAAATAATCACGATAAAGGCCGTGATGGTACGCCCATAGCTTATCGTAAAGCCCTCAAACAAAAGCTTGCTCTGCGCTACATTATCCGGTGTCAGAACCGCCAGATTCGAGGCAATTCCCTTGGTGGCGGCCAGATTGTCCATAAGTTTGACCTTGTCTTCCGGACTGTTCCCCAGCGAGGCTATCGCCTTCACATGGTTATCTGCCGTTTCCAAATTTTTATCCAGTTCTGCCAGAGCTGCCTGAGCCTTGTCGCTGCGGTCAATCTCCTTGAGTTTCTCCGCATTGCCGCGAATGCCTTTTATGCGATCTGAAATATCATCGAGCAGTATCTGCCGGGCTTCCACGGAAAAATCCTGCTGCATAAGATAGGACACATCGACACTGATTGTCCGCACATGATTGTTGGCGTCATTCAGGAACTGCGAGGACATGATGTTATGCTTATACATATCATTCAGCGTCTCCTTGGCCTGATAGTTGAAATAAAAGCCAACGAGTGCCACAATGCCCATAATCACCAGTAAAATGCCCGAAAGCAACAGAATTTTGAACCTCACCGATAAATTATTCAACATCTCCGTCCACCGCCCTTCATTTCAAAAACTGTGCAATATTGTCCCGGGTAATGGACACAAACGGCACGATGAGATCCTGCGAAGGCTTCTCCCCACTAAGGATGGCTTGCACCAGCTTCCAGGCACCCTCCCCCTGTCCTTTGGCATCCTGCATGACCGTCTGGGACATGGTGCCTGCCTGCACGGCTTTTAATGCCGGTGCCGTTGCATCCACGCCGCTTATCAGCACTCCCTGCAACCGTCCCGCATCCTTTAAGGCCTGCACGGCTCCCAAAGCCATATCATCATTGGCACAGACCACGGCATCCACCTTGGAAAAAACCTTCAGCCACAGCGTCATCTGCTTTAACGCATCGGCCTTGTTCCAGGAGCAGTCTGCCGATGCCAAAAGCTTTATATCCGGGCGCTTGTCAAGACAGGCCTCCTTAAATCCCTCCCAGCGCATGCGGGCAACCCCCTGTGTCATTTCGCCGCCCAAGTATAATACAGCTGCCCCCTGCGGCAGATTTTTTGCCATGTATTCGCCCTGCATAATACCTGCTTCCCGGTCATCGGACATGGAGGCCACGAATTTACCGTCTGCGATATCACGATTGACGCGGACAATGCCTACCCCCGCTTCATTGGCCTTTTTGACCGCCGGCACAATGGCCTCCCCATCAACCGCCGCCAGCACAATCACTGCCGCCCCATTATCAATGGCTTCATTCATATTGTCGAGCTGGGTATTGCTGTCATTTTTGGCATTCAGGACTTCCACGCTCGTGCCTGCGGCCTGTGCCTGTGCCAAAAACGCCTGTTTCAAATCCTCATTAAATCCCGTGCCCGTATCATTGTGACTTAAATAGTATACCTTCCCTGAACCGGCTGAACTGCCGCCACAGCCGCTTAGCCCCAGCAAGGCTGCCAGAGTCAGCGCCAGAGCCATGATTTTTACACATCCCTTTGTCATCTTCGCACACTCCCTCTCTTGGTCATATGAGCATCACAAATTTTAATAGCTAATTATAGCATTTGTGCACCTGTGCTCACCACTATTCCAGCGTAATCAGGAGCAATTATTCATATCTTTTTCTCGTATTTCTTATTATTTGGAACAATGTTACAAATAAACAGCAAAAAAATAAGCGGACAATGATGTATCGTCCGCTTTGGCAATCTGTCAGGCTACCGAAAAAGTTATGCCTGTATGTCTTATTGCATAGAACTGATTGGCATTGACCGCCCTGACGACGTCAAAAAAATCTATCAGAAGGCCGAAGACTGGCTGAATGACTGAACCAGCTTCTTTAACAGTTGCAGAAGCTGCTCCCGTTCCTCTGCCGTCAGCTCTGCCGTAAATGTATTTTCAATTTCATTACCTATGCAAAAAAGCTCCTGCTTTACTCTCAGGCTTTTGTCTGTCAGTTGCAGGAGCTTACTGCGTGCATCATGTGGATTGCTCAGGCGCTCCACCCAGCCATCACGTTCCAAATTCTTTAACACGCCCGTCACAGTAGGATTGGTCATGGAAAAAAACTTTTCAATATCTCTTTGACATACCGTAGCTGGAGGATTGATGTACAGGTATTTCAGAATCTTATACTGCACCATCGTCAATTTATAATACACCAGCAACGGATAAGCCACTTTATCGCATTCCAAAGAAGCTTTTTTCACAAAAATGCTGATCTTATCTTTGACCTCGTTTTTATTCATTCAGCATAAATCCTCCGGTAAAATATTTATCCAATAACCATCAGGGTCCATGATGAAGTAACAGCCCAGTTCTTTAACTTCGTACTCAATGACCCCCATTTGCGTATGCTTTGCCTTGGCCGCCTCATAATCATCCGTGGAAAGCGCGATGTGAAACTCGGCTTTTCCCATTTCAGCCATTTTCTGGCCGTCTTTTCGCCAGATAAGTTCCAGCTTGTAATGACTGTGCATCTCATCGCCCAGATACACGACAAGGGAATATCCTTCATCAACACGCTTGACTTCCGTAAGGTTCAAAACTTCCTTATAGAACTTCAGACTGCGCTCTAAATCCGTCACATAGAAATTATTATGCGCAAAGCGAAACATCTTAAACATCTCCTTATGTCAATCTTCTTCAACTTCCACCACATGGTCACCAAATATCTCAAACGCCTTTTCCAATGGCGCCCGTTCCTCCGGCGGCAGGGCGTCCAAATCCACATGAATAGACGGTTCTTCCGGTGGTGGCGGCGGGGCTGCCTTTTTCTTCACCGGTTTGGGCGGCGGCATAAGCGGCGTATCCTCCCCGCTGCAATGCAGACGCAGGGAGCGGCCTGTAAGTTCCTCAATGAACTGTTCCAACTGATTGCGGTAATTGCGCATAGCCAAATCCGCCATGAGCACGCCCTTGAATTTGACGAAGAACTGCGTATCGCTCATGCCAGCAAACTGTCCCTGATTCATGCAGGCAAAAATCGGCATTTTATTGCGTTCTTTGAGCAGCGCTAACAGCTTATCCCAAACTTCTGCATCACTGGCGGTAATGGGAACAACCTCCACTTGCGGCATCGGTTCAACAGGTACAGCCGCCCGCGTTGCAGCCCCCTGCCCCGATACGGCAGCGCGCTGCGCAGCAGGTTTGCCTGTGCCTGCCTGCGCCGCCACAGCCGCAGGTCTTGCGGACAGTTGTGCCGCCATCTGCGATAATTTCGCCTCCAACTGGGCAATGCGGCCATCGTCCACAGCTGCCCCTGCAGCCTGCGGCACAGCCCCGCTAACCGTTGGATTGCACAGGGCCATCAAGGCCACTTCCACCGTAATCCGTGGCTGCGGCGACCATTTGATCTCCGCCAGTGCCTCATGCAGCCGTTTTATCATCGCCATGAGTTCTTCCGTGTCGAAGAATTTTCCCTGCTCCTGCAAAACAGCATCCGGCTCGGCATATAAATCCATCTGCTCCAAGGTTCCCGTAGCCTGATAAATCATCAGACTGCGCAAATGCAGGGAAAGCTCGGTGAGCACCTGTTTCAAATCCTTGCCGTCCCGCAAAAGTTCAGCCAAAACGCCTAGTGCCACCTGCGCTTTGCGGGCATAGATGGCCTCGGTCAATTTGTAAATCCAGTCATGACCGATAAGCCCCAACACCTGCCGCACGCGGGCAGCAGTAAGCTCGCCCTCAGCCAAAGCCGAACACTGGTCAAGCAAAGACAGCGCATCACGCAGGCCGCCGTCGGCCTGAATGGCAATCATATCCAAAGCCTCGGCCTCTGCCTGCAGCCCCATTTCCGTAACCACCGTTTCCAGCCGTCCGCGGATTTCTTCCACGGTAATCCGCTTGAAGTCATAGCGCTGACAGCGGGACTGAATCGTCGGCGGTACCTTATGGGCTTCCGTAGTTGCCAGGATAAACACCACATGGGCAGGCGGTTCTTCCAAGGTCTTCAGCAGCGCATTAAATGCCTCCGTGGTCAGCATATGCACTTCGTCGATGATGTAGACCTTGTAACGCCCATCCACCGGTGCAAACTTCACCGTCTCCCGCAAATCACGGATTTCATCAATACCGCGGTTGGAAGCCGCATCGATTTCAAACACATCCATCGAGGAACCATCATTGATTTTTTGGCAGGCCCGGCACTTGCCACAGGGTTCCGGCGTCGGCCCATGCTCACAGTTAAGCGCCTTGGCCAGGATTTTGGCCGTACTGGTCTTACCTGTACCGCGCGGACCGGAAAAGAGATAGGCATGACCAATACGCCCGGTGGTAATGGCATTTGAAAGTGTGCGGCTGATGTGTTCCTGTCCCACCAAATCCCCGAAGGTGCCGGGACGCCATTTACGATAAAGTGCAATATAGGCCATAATTCTCCCTCATATACAAAAAAAGAACAGTCTTCCGACTGTTCTCCAGTATTCTTTCTCACGTCGAGCCGCAGTCCCCAGGCGACCTCGCGGCACATGAAGCACCCCGCTTATCGCTGCTTCCTTCCGGACCTGACGAGGTTCACAGGACTTCATTGCGCAAGACCCAGACAGAGAGTGAGAGATTCGAACTCTCGATACAGCGTTCACCGTATACACGCTTTCCAGGCGTGCTCCTTCAACCACTCGGACAACTCTCCACAATGCTCTACTTAAAAAGCTATTTAATTGTAACTGATGAACAGTCATTTCGTTTGCCGCTTTCGTTCAGCGACAAGAATTATTATACGCATATATATACCATCTGTCAACACCTTTTTTGCATTTTTTTCAAAAAAAATTAACGGCGGGAAAAACCGCCGTCTAAAAAAACTCATCGGTGGCCATAACCACTTGGAACGAACCTACCGCACTATGCACCCGCAGGCGCAGCTGATTGCTGCCATGCGGGATTACATTCTGCCCGAAACGGGGCAGTTCCAAATCCGTCTCGATGTTCTGTTCCCCCAACGAAACACTGAACATCCCGTTGAGCACATTGATAAACTCCTCCAGACAGTCTTTGGCCATTTCATCCATCTCAGGAAGTTCTTCTTCACTGTAGCGCTCCGCCAGTTTCAGATAAACCGGCTCGCTGGCAATGAGACCTGCCGTAAAACTGATGTCCCCGCTGAGCCGCTGCGACGTGGCATAGCAGGGCTGTTCCTCATCCTCTTCGCAGGGAAACCGCTCCACTACCGCCTCCGTATGCAGCATCGTTTTCATCGCCGTCATAAACATTTCCATGTAGGACGCATAATGCAGTTCCTGATTGGGATAATTATTCCCCATGGCCAGCAGCACTGCCGTCCTCACCGGATTAATGTCCATGGCGTCATCAGCTAAAAGTTTAGCAGCGGAGGATTCATCCTGCTCGGCCTCCAGTAGAATCCGCCGCATCTCCTCGGGTGTATATTGGTCCCGATTGAAGATGCATTGGACAATGCTAAAATTACTGATCATTCGCCGCGACCTTCCTTCGCACTGTCTCGACAGCTTTCTTAATCTGCTCGCTGGAATAAGGCTTCTGAATAAAATCCATTGCGCCCATCTTCAAGGTAGTCATGAGTTTTTGCGGCGTACCTGCTGAAGACAGCATCACGACCGGCAAATCCGGATTGACCTCCTTAATCACCTGCAAAGCTTCAATACCGCCTACTTCCGGCATAACAATATCCAGGAACACACAATCAATCTGCTCTTCCAGATTAAGCATTACGGCTTCCTTGCCATTCTGCGCCTCTAAAACCTCGCAATCCAAAGATTCCAGCTCCTGACGCAGCTTCTTGCGCAAGAGCTTTGAATCATCCGTAATCAGTACCCGTAGTTTTCTATCCAACTTGGCCGCCTCCTCAGCGAAATACATATATGTTGATATAAATAATATTCGCCAAAACCAATTTATATTCCTTCCCACCAACGGGGGCAATGGTAGTTTTTTTTTGCCTGCATTACTGCTACAATGTACTTAGCAACCAATAAAGGAACGTGATTAAAATGAATACAAATGGACTTACCCATTTTGACGAACAGGGGCAGGCCATCATGGTGGATGTCAGCGGCAAAAAGGAAACGCACCGCACCGCCGTTGCCAGCGGCATCATCCGGGTCAGCCAACCGGTTTTGCAGGCCATCCAGGAAGGCACTGCCGCCAAAGGTGATGTGCTCGGTGTCGCACGCATTGCGGGAATCATGGCGGTCAAAAACACGAGTTCGGCCATTCCCCTGTGCCACCCCCTGCCCATTGCCAAATGCAGCGTGGACTTTGAACTGCTTGCCACAGAATGCGCAGTCAAGGCCATTGTTACCGTAAAAGTCACCGGTACGACCGGCGTGGAAATGGAAGCCCTGCATGGCGTCAGCGTGGCACTACTCGCCATTTACGATATGTGTAAAGCCATCGACAAGCGCATGGAAATCACCGCCATCCACCTCGATAAAAAAAGCGGCGGCAAGAGTGGCGAATTTATCCGCTAAAAAATGTATTGCCTTACGGATTCTGTGATACAATAAAAAATACATCTTACAAGGAGGCTTTCTAACAATGCTCGTTTATATTCTGGCAGCGATAGGGCTCTGCCTGCTCTTGCTGCTTTACCACTATCTCCCCAATAAAAAAATCTTTACCTGCTTCTGCCTGACCCTGCTGCTGGCCGGCGGCATTGCCTACAAATTCTGGCCCGCACCTGCCCCCACGCCTGCTCCCATCAGCGAACAAGAACGCTATGAACTCATGCAACAGCAGCAGATTTTTGCGGCCTGGTACGCCGACTATCAACGGGATTTGGATGAGCTCGACCGGAACTGGCGCTGGTATCACCAGATTATCGAAAGTTTCAAATCCGACAACATCAGCATTCAAACCACCTTTGTCCGGCTGAAACAACTCGACCAGGACAGCCAGCAACTGCGGGACAGGATTGCCCTGCACGCCCCGCCAGTAGCCTTAAACGACGGCTGCTATGATCTGCTGACCGAGGTCGTGAATAAAACCAATGCCTACGCCGATGCCCAGTACCGCACCATTGCCCTCACGCGGGCCGCGGCAGACCCTGCCAACCTCAAAACCGATAACCAGGCTCAGCAGAGCAGAATGCTCCAGACCATCATGATTCGGGAATCACCGGTAGGGCTCTATACCGCTAAAGAAATCACCGCGATACGACAGTACCTCGATATTCCCGAGGAAAAAAGCGAATAAATTGCAAAGTGCGTTGACACATTTTACGTCAACGCACTTTCTGTTTATTTAAAAGATATTTTATCCGCTTTAACGCGCCAGCGCCGCCCGCCGTTTAGCCCGCAACTTATACCAGACCATCGGCGCAATCAGCATGGGCACGCCGGTTAAGAAGGCTGCCTGCAAGTCCGGCATAAAGACCATGATGACCAGGCAGATAACCTGCGACCAGATGCCAAAAAGCGTCACATACGGGAAAAACGGTGTCTTATAGCGAAGGCTTGCCTCCGTCCCCGCCGCAATCATCGCCTTGCGGCTGCGATACTGGCTCCAGCAGATGGAAATCCAGGCAATCGCGCCCGTGAAGCCCGATACCGCCAGCAGATAGGTGTAAATCACCGAATCGGGATTAATCGCATAAATCATGATAACCGCCCAGCAGGCACAAATGGAAATCCAGATGGCGTGCGAGGGCATACCGTTTTTATTGAGATTGCCAAACGCCTTGGGCGCCATATCCATTTTGGCCAGCGCATGCATGGCACGTGCTGCACCATACAGCCCCGAATTGGAGCAGGAGATGGCCGCCGTCAAAATGACGAAGGCAAAGAACGCACCAAACTCCGTCAGGCCGTAATGATTAACCGCCGCCGCAAAGACACTTTCCTCCAGGGAAGCCTTGTCCCAGGGCAGAATGGAAACGAGCAGCGTAATCGGGATAATGTAGAGCGCGATAATCCGCCACGTTACATTGCGCACCGCAATCGGAATGCTCTTGGCCGGGTCCTTGCACTCACCAGCCGCAAGGCCAATGATTTCCGTCCCCTGAAAGTTTACGAGAATAATCACCATCGTAAGCACAATCGACCAATAGCCGTTCGGCGCAAAACCGCCGCTGCCCAGCAGCACACTCGTGCCGATAAAGCCCTGGTCACCGATAACGCCCAGACAGATAAGCCCTGCCACGATACTGAACGCCACCAGCGCAATAATCTTAATCAGCGCCAGCCAGGACTCACTTTCACCGAATTTATCCACATGAAAGAGGTTAATACAGGTAACCAGCAGGCTGAAAAACACCGCCCACCACAGCTGACTTACCGCCGGCAAAAAGAGATTCATGATGATGCCCGCGGCAATCATCTCGGACGGAACATACGCCACCCAGGTGAGCCAGTACGCCCAGCCTACACCACAGGCCCAGGTTGGCGAAATATGCTCACGCGCATAAGTGACAAACGAACCGGAAATCGGTTTGTCCACCGCCAGTTCCGCCAGACACAGCATGACGCACAAGACGATGATGCCGCCCAAAAGATACGCCAGTACCGCCGCCGGCCCTGCCTGCTCCAGCACATACCCCGTCCCCAGGAAATAGCCGCTGCCGATAACCCCGCCAAGAGAAATCAGCTGCAAGTGCCTGTTCTTGAGACCTCTGTTCATTTTTTCTTCATTCATGACCTTAATAACACAACCTTCCCAGCACCGCTGCTTTCTGTGATTTGTATAGCTGCTGCCATCCGCGGCGCTTCATGTAATAAGCTAAGAATACTACAAAACAGAGGGAATTACCATAAAAATTTTTGTCAAAACGCCCTTTTTTTCCATGTATACAATAGGTATACTAGAAAGAGAAAATTTTACGCAAAATCAGGAGGCATTATGCATAGCTACCGCACCATTGAAGAAATTGACGATCGCGTAGAAACCCTCTACGAAATCCAAAAATCAAAATTCATCACCCACCTGCGCCATGTCGACACCGAAGAAGAAGCCCGCGAATTCATCACCGCCATCAAAAAGCGCTATTTCGACGCCCGCCACAACTGCTCCGCCTACGTTCTTGGCGAAAAAGCCGACAAGCAAAAATCCAACGACGACGGCGAACCGGGCGGCACGGCAGGCAATCCCATCCTCGAAGCCATCAAAAAAAACGGGTTGACCAACATTGTCGTAGTCGTCACCCGTTACTTTGGCGGTATTAAATTGGGCGCAGGCGGCCTTATCCGCGCCTACTCCCATGCCGCAGCCATCGGCATCGAAGCGGCCACCATTCTGGAAATGACGCCCTTCGCCCTACTCGATGTGGCCGTAAGCTACGAACACCTCGCCACCATCGAACACTATATGCGGCAAAACGAAATTCGCAGCAAAGAAGCCGACTACGCCGAAGGCGTAACCCTGCACCTCCTGATTTCCCCTGCCGAAATTGAAAAAATCAGCGAAGATATCACCAACCTGACCGCCGGCCGTGCGCAAATAAAAAGTGGCGATGAAGAGCTCATCGCCATTCCGGTCAAATAATCTTTTCCCCGTGATATAATTCTCCGCCGATATCCGGTTTCACGCCATACTCAATAGCCCATTCACACTTATACTTAATCGCCTGCGCATGAATGCTCTCCAACCTATCCTGCGTGCGCACGACCTTCCCCGGCACACCGACCACCAGGGAATTAGGCGGAATCACATCATTTTCCTTCACCAAGGCACCGGCGGCAATAATCGAGCCCTTGCCAATCTTGGCTCCCGTCAGCACCGTAGCACTCATGCCAATCAGTACATGGTCCTCAATCTCACAGCCATGCAGCACCGCTCCATGACCGACCGTTACATAATCGCCAATGATGCAGGGCGCATCATCTGCCACATGCAGGCAGACCAAATCCTGCACATTCGAGCATTCCCCGACCGAGATATAATTCACATCCCCGCGGGCCACCACCCCCGGCCACAGGCTGGCATACTTGCCCACCCGCACATCACCGGACAAAAAAACTTGAGGAGCCACGAAGGCTTCCTCATGAATCTGCGGACGCTTGCCCTTAAACACATCATCTTTTAACGTATACAAGAAAATTCCTCCCCGAGGGCCTTGGAGTCAACTATCCACCTGGCTCTTGGCCAATTCTAAAATATCTGCCTGATTCTTCGACCTGTCGCCGGCAATCCGCGCCGCAATATCCTCCGGAGAACCAGCCTCAGGCGCCGGCGCAGGTTCCTCTGCCACCGGTGGTGATGCTGCCGGCTTTTTCACGCGCTTCATCTCCTCAGCCTCGAGCTCCTCCTGCGAAAGCTCGCTCCCCGGCGTAGCCACATAATAAGGCTTTGCCTCCAGCATTTCCATATTCATCTTACGGTTGCCAAAATACACCCGATGTCCCGTCTGAATCGGCTCCGACATGATATCTCCCCCCATCTGCACGTCTTACATCATTAGACCTTTTCGACAAACAGAGGACTAAATCCTGCCTCGAAATCAGAAAATCCGTCCCCGGACATTCCCCGTGAAATTGCCGATTTCCTCCATAAAATTCTTCCACGCCTCCGGCATCGCATCGCCCCGCAGAACATAACAGCCCGTGTCCTCCGAACCATCACGCCAGCTGAGCGTCCATTCCACCCGCGGCAAAAAATCATCCGTAACACCGTCCTGCTGCACCTGCCACTCGGCCGCATGCTCAGCAATCCGCTCCAACAAAAGCGGTACATTGCGCACCGAATCAAAGGCATGGCGTTCCGTCCCCAAGCCCTGCTTATGCCGCGTAAACACCAGAATATGCTTGCCCCGATTGATAATCAGCTTTTCCACAAGGCTGATTTTTTTTGACTTTGGCAGATAGATATTCCCCCGCGGATTGTCCATCGTATCATGCAGAATCAATGCCACCTGCTCCAGCTGCCGCACGCGATTAATCTCCACGCCGGGAATCTCATTCATGAGGTCAATAAACGCCGCCCAGCTGCCCGGATGCGCATTATCCCCCACAATCCGCCGCTGACCCAGCTTGCTATCCTTAAACGACAGCCGCCACAGACTATGCCGCTCTGGCGGCACCGGCGGCTGATAACTGGCCCGCCAGGCACCAAGATGCAGCTTCTCCAACCGCCGCAGCCAGCGCCGTCCGCCATCTAACACCGCAAACTCGCCATCGCCCACACGGTAAAACAGCTGCCGCTCCCGTACAGAAAGCTCCACCTTTAAGTTCATATCCTCTATTTCAAAACAAAGCTGTTCCAGCAAAACTTCGTCCTCCAATCCATAGTGTCACTTACATCATAGAGGAAAGCTCGGATAGTTGCAATAGCCCCGGCTAATAAAATTCAGCAAGCAGTTTCCCTTTTCACGCCCGCTTTGCATAGCGATACATAGAATGGCTGCCGATTGACAAAATAACAACAGGAATTAAATCCACAGGCCAACAGCAGTTCTTTAGCCCGCTCAAAATCTGCCCCAACATCCTGCCCCTTGTGCGCATCCGAGCCTAATGTAATAATCCTGCCTCCCAATTCTTTGTACAGATGCAGTACTTTATGCGCCGGATACTGTTGGCCAGCTTCTTTCCGCCAGCCTGCCGTATTCAATTCCAAGCCAATGCCACGTTGAATCGCACATTTCATTATCGCGGACAACAACTCACGATATTCTGCAAACACATAATCGCCATAGCCACCAATAGCGCCATACAGCTTCACCAAATCCAGATGGCCTATGACATCAATATCCGCCGTCTCGACCATAGCCAAAATTTCCTTAAAATAGGCTGTATAAAGCTGCTCTTTGCTCTTCCCTTGCATATAATTGCGCAACTTAACTCCGCCGATGTTGTGAATAGAGCCAATGATGAAATCAAGCTGCATCCCTGCTAAAGCTTTCACCAACGCAGCGCTGCACTGCGGCAGATGCGGCTCACCAATCTCCAGCCCCCGGCCGATATAAAGACGTCCTTCAAATTTCCTGCGCAGGCAATCGATCGTATTATGATAATTCTCATAGTCCAACACTCCAAAACTCACGTCCCGACTGTCCACAGAGAAATGCTCGGTCAAACAAATACCAGCCAGGCCCTTGTTCATAGCCGCCTGGCATTGTTCTTCCAGCGCAGCTTTACCATCAAAAGAAAACGTGCTGTGCGTATGGCAGTCATAAAAATCCATAGCAATCATCTCCATATATTTCACAAGGTAAACAGGCAGGATATCCACCTCCTGATATCCTGCCTGCCATAATTTTTCATCCAAGCATAACGTATGTCTTAAGCTACGTCCTGTAATCTGGTCGTCAGACCTTTGAGATTGAAACATTCCACATAATGGTCGATGGAATCCGCAATCTTGTCGATAACATATTCTTCACCATCAATACCACTTACAGCCAAATTATCGTAGAGCTTGCGTATCTCGTTCTTAATCCGCTCATTGTTGAAGGTATAATGTCCACTGATCTCCGTGATCAGCAGGGTCAGTTTCTCATCCTGGAAAATTTCTTTCGGAGTCAGTTTGTCCTTGCCATCGACCATCCACTTCTTCCAACGGCCGCTGTTCACCGCTTCTTCACGCAAGGCCTGGCCCAGGCCGGATGCCTCTTTGATAAGCCCCTGTTTCACCAACCGGTCCTCTACTTCGATAAGCTTCAGATACGCCTGCGTCTCCACCGTACCGAACTCAGGAGCCACATTCATTGCTGTTACCCCCAAAGCCGGATGTTCAAGAAGCACTGCATCATCCAAATAGTCTCCGTTGTGCTCTTTCAAGCCCACCCCGTATTTCTTGGCCACAGCAGATAATTCTTTACAAGAAGTAGAATCCACATGACCTACATTTTCCGTCAGTCGGGTAAGCGTTCCCGTATTCCCAACGATAAAGGACGGATGAGGCAGCCCCTTCTTGTCCAACTGGGTATGGAGTTTTTCAATAAACTTTTGATAATTTTCCGGAGAAGTCAAACCACCATTCGTCTCCTCCGTTCCCACTTCGTAGCTTACAGGAGGAAGATGACGCGCCTTGCGCTCTCCTTCCACAAATTCAATTAATTCCACAGTCCGACGCACATTCACATCGGGGTCAATAACCTTACCTACTACGTAGGGATCTTTTGTCGGGTCAATATGCAATAAATCAAAGCCATTTACCAAATCGTAAAGATAAGACCTCTTCCCGAGCTCCATTGCATCTGCTTCCGGCAGGTGTGCATTGCGCTCGTTATCTCTTTGCCATGGGCCGCCATGATCGCGGCATAAATAGTAGAGCCCGTCAAAATTCATTTCCTCAGCTACTTCCTTGATATCCTGCGCAAAGGTTTCCTGATTCCAGTTGCAAACATAGCCCCCGCCCAGTTCATCAGCGTCTACCTGATTACGGCTGGCAATAAACATAAGGGGAAAATCCTTTTCCTTGGCCAGTTTCATGCTGGCTTTAATAAGCGTCCTGGACATGGGGCCGATACCGACCATCGTGGACTTCTCCTGCCCCTCCATCTTCAACATCTTTTGGACAACTTCCTGCAAAGTAAGCTTATTCATTATCTAACGCGCTCCTTTTCTTATTTGGTTATTCATAAAAGGATTGCGCCTGCACATTATTTATGTTATATTTACGTTGAGTATATGTATTGCGAGGCGCATCCCTTCATGAAGGATAGTCTTGTCAATCAATTTTTTCATCCGAGACTTTGTTCTCGGAATTTTTTTTGCTTTTTCAACCAGCCTGAGAACTTGGTGCCGGGCAAGCTGCTTGTTCCTCAGACTGTTTAATATCCGGACGCAGCACATGCAGGCAGCCTGCGGTAACCACGGTGCCAATCAGCATATCAACAGCATACCAAAAGGGTGCCTGATTTACAGCCGGCAGGACAATGAGTCCACCATGGGGAACCATACACTCTACACCATGCAGCATTCCCAAGCCCGCACCTACTGCACTGCCAATGATGATGGATGGCAGTACGGTTTTGAGACCTTTAACCGCAAAGGGGATAGCACCTTCCGTAATACCAATGAGTCCCATGAAAGCAGCCGAAACGCCCATATTCCGGTCAGCAGCTTCCCATTTCTTTCGGGAAATAAACGTGGATAAAGCCAATCCCAAGGGAGGAATAGCCACAGCAATGCGGTAAGCACCGTTAGGTCCGTAAATACCTTCAGCCATCAGCGCCAGCGTAAAGCCCGTAGCCGTCTTATTTATGGGGCCGCCCATATCAAATGCAGCCATAGCACCTACGATAATGCCAATCAGCAAGGCACTTCCTCCCTGCAGACCGGACAGCGCACCGATGAGCCACTGCATAAAGAAACCAATAGGTGTTACCAGAAGGTAAATGTAAATCATCGAAACCGTGAACGTTGCCAAGATGGGAATGACCAGAATAGGCATTATGGCCATAAGCGTAGGACTGACCTTCTTCTTCTTCAACCAGCGGGCCACATAACCGCTAAGAATGCCCAACAGCATCGCTCCCAAAAATCCGGTTTGCACATGATTCTCACCAATAGGCACACTGGCCAGATACCCCGTCACAAAACCAGGTGTAAGACCAGGTTTGCCTGCCAGAGAATACGCTATGTAGCCGGACAACACCGGGATCATCATGGCAAAACCTGCCATACCGATGTCCCCCAGATTTTTCAGGAAAGGATTGGTAACGACCATGCCCTCCCCGGCAGTGGCATCACCACTGGCAAGAGACAGTGCCAAAAACACGCCCCCGACCACGACTATCGGCATCATGTAGGACACACCCGTATTAAAGGCTTTGAGCAAATCTGCGCCTATCGTCTTCATTGAATCGGACATTTTTGTAATCCTCCTTTACCATGATTTTATCCCACCAGAGCCAAAACCCTGTCCACCGCTGCTTCCGGATTACGGATGACTTCGGAAGGATTCATCGTCAATACCCGGCCTTCTTCTTCTTTTTCTTCGAAGCGGTCTTCGCCTTCGATTCCAATAGCGACAGCCAGGATAACTGCATCTGCTGCGTTTACCTCCTCCTCTTCTAATTCATTTTCAATGCCCATACCGCCTTGGGTTTCAACCTTGCAGTCAATCCCCCGCTTTTTGCACTCCTGCTCAATGGCTTCCTGTGCCATATAAGTATGGGCCACACCGGTAATGCATGCTGCTACACCAACGATTTTCATGATAAGCCTTCCTTTCTAAAACTCTCCCAAACCAACTCATTTAATCCCCTGGTCGATTTCATCCAACAACCTGTACGCCTCCTCACTATTTCGGCAGGCAAAAAGCTCTGAACGAAAATCGTCATTGATAAGCCTCTTGCTTATTGCGGCAATAGCTTTCAGATGAAGGGTATCGGCCTTGCTCTGTGGCACGCCTATAAGGAAAACCCCCAGGATCTTGTCCTTTGAATTCTCATCCCAACAAAAAGGTTTCTTGACGCTGACAAAGGCCATAAAAGCTTCCTTGACTGCATCCGTCTTGCCATGGGGAATAGCAATGCCATGACCAATCGATGTGGATATCTCCTCCTCCCGTCTGTATACAGCTTCAACAAATTCATCCTTGCTGGCCAGTAGCCCTGCTCCATCAGCTGCAGTTGCCACATAATCAATTACAGCTTCCCTGCTATCAAGTTCTGTACCGGCCAGGACAAGCTCTTTCCTAACCATATCATCCTCTCCTTAACTATTGTTTAGGAACTTGTTCTGTATCGTTCCTTCTGTAATTATATTAACATATGCCCCCTCGGTATAAAACTCATGATAATTTCAATCCCCGCAAAAAACGTGTGAAAAAATCCCCAACCGGTTAAGTTGGGGATCTGCAATCGCTATTTATTTACAAAGAAGATATGTCAGCGACTTCTTGAACGCCTCATCCTTCTCCCGTGCCAGTTTACGCAACTCGCTGCGCACCTGTACGCGTGCCAGGCGTTTATAGAAGTTCGAAAACAAATGGAAATTTTGTTTAAACTGCTGTCTGGAAATGGCAAAGAGGAACACAGTGTGCACCCCTGAATGCCCCCAGTCCACGGCCTTGGAAAACCGCAGCACCAACATCTGCGTATTGCTGACAAAGTCAGGATTACCATGAGGAATCGCAATGTCTTCAATATCCGTGGACGAATACTTTTCCCGCTCCAGCAAACTATTGAGATATCCCTCATGAACATCGCCATCTGCTGACAAAATATCCACGGCCTTTTTCAACACAGCCTCCTTATCCGGTAAATTCTGCAGACTGACCACGGTAGCATTCTGCAAAAAGATAGACAACAGGCTTTCCGTGCACTTGGTTTCCACAAAACGCCTGATCTGCTTCACCTCGCTATCCAGAAGCATCGGCGTCACATAAATGACCGGCAGTGTACTTTCTTCTATATTTTCCGTACTGAGAACCAAATCCACTTCCACATTATTCATATGAAGAAAATGCTGCACCGAAACACGATCCACTACCTCGATGGCAGGAAACATCTGTTCCAGCCTCACGGCGATGAGACTGGCCGCAGCCAAGCCATAGTGACACACCACCAGAACCCGCACTTTGCGGCCGATATCCTTCATGCGCTCAATGCCCGCCTGAAAGTGAAGGGTAAGGTACATCATTTCTCCTGAAGGCACCTGATAGGAAAATCGCTCCGAAATAACCTCAGCAGCGATAACGGCCATTTCAAACCCTAAAGGATATTGATTGCGAACCTCAGCAATCCCCATACATTCGCCCATTTCCCGCCCCAGCTTATCACGGCGGATTACGGTGGAATAGATGTGCACAGCCAAACCTTCGAAAAGTTCCCGATCATGGCTGAAGTCTACGGCCAAACGCTGATGGATACGGGCAAACAAATCGTCCAAGACATGCTGCATAACCTGCATGCATTGATCCTGGTTAGCCATTTTTTGCTTCCGCAGCATAAGAAACAGGTAACTGAAATAAGTCTCCTCACTCTTTTCCAGCCCCGCCAAACGACAAATCTCCGCTACTATACTGCGGCAATCCATCACCTGCGGCAATTCCTCAAGCATATCCTCTGCCAATGAGCCAACATCCATCCCCTTAAAGCAACGGGAAGCCATCTGGGCATAGACAAGCTGCAAGAACAGTTGGGCAATCGCTTCATCCGTAAAGCTGACTCCATTTGTTTGACGCACGTAATCAATAGCCTCAGCAGCTCTTTTTATTTCTGCCTCCTGCACATAATTCAGGATGGGAAAATGATTGGTATTAAACGCCTTCATCTCCACCCCAAAATCCATCCCCGTCAAATAAGGATGCAAGAGTTTGGCAAAGCGGCTGCGGCGCTCCATCTGCGAGGAAATATTGCGTATGCCATGACGGCGCATGGATGTAAGTTCTTCAGGGTATTTTTCCAGCATGACACTCATGACCTTTTCCACCAAGGACTTACTGATGTAGAGACTATCCGCCATCTCCTGCAGCGTGACATAATCATCCCTGCACAGGAGATATAACATAATCTGCTTGTCCAGTGAAAATTCCTGCATGGTCTGAAAAGCATTCAACATGTAATTGACATGCTCCTCCCCCCAAAGCCGAAGACTATTCCCCGGCAAAATCTCCACCTTAACATTGTACTCAGCCATAAGCTCTTCCATTGCAGACAAGTCATTTTTCACTGTCTGCAACGAAATCCCCAACAACTCACTAAAATCCTTCAATGAACCATTGGTATACTTGGAAATTAACCGAATGAGATTTATTTGCCGCAACGTCAGCTTCACGCAAACCCCTCCCCTAGCTATACTCTTCTTAAGTATAACAAGATATGGGCCGTTATAAAACACATATTTTCTTGCGGTAAGGAAAAAAAAATGTGCAGCCATTCAGCCAACAGTTTCTTTTTTCACAGCTGCTAAAGCCAATTCCACAATCTTATCCATATCAAAATATTTATATAGTGCCAGCCGCCCGCCCAGCAGCAGATTCTCCTCCCGGCTTGCCAGCTCTGCATATTCGGCATACAAATCCTGATTTCGCTGGTCATTAACCGGATAATAAGCCTCCTGCCCCGGCTGCCATTCCTGCGGATATTCCTTGGTAATGTAAGTCACCGGCTGCGTGCCAAATTCAAAGTGCTTATGCTCAATTATCCGCGTATAGGGAACCTCCGCAGCCGTAAAATTCATCACCGCCACGCCCTGATAATTTTCCTGCTCCAACCTTTCCGTTTCAAACCGCAGGCCACGATATTCCAAACGCCCCAACTTGTAACCAAAATACGCATCCAAGGCGCCAGTATATACTACTTTATCAGCTAAGCCGGCATATTCGTCTTTCGCCGCATTATAATCCACGCCCAAATGTATCTCTATGCCATTCAACAGCCCCTCAATAATCTTATTATACCCGCCAATGGGTATTCCCTGATACCGCGCATTGAAATAATTATTATCATAAGTATAGCGCACAGGCAGACGACGAATGATAAACGCAGGCAAATCCCTGCATTTCCGCCCCCACTGTTTCTCCGTATACCCCTGAATCAGTTTTTCATAGATATCCCTGCCCACCAAGGAAATAGCCTGCTCCTCCAAATTTTGCGGCTCGCCCTTTATCTCGGTACGTTGTTCCGCAATCTTTGCTGCAGCCTCTGCCGGCGTGCGAATCCCCCACATCGCCCGAAACGTATTCATATTAAAGGGCAGATTATACAGCTCACCACGGAAATTAGCAAGCGGTGAATTCACATACTGATTAAACTCAGCAAATTGCTGGATAAACCGCCAAACCTCTTGATTATTCGTATGAAAAATATGTGCACCATACAAGTGCACATGAATTCCCTCTCGTTCTTCACAGCGGATATTGCCGCCTGGCGCCTGCCGCTTTTCCAGCACCAGACATTTCCTCCCCCGCTTCGTCATCTCATGCGCAAAAACAGCACCATAAAGCCCGGCTCCTACCACAAGATAAGCATATTTCGCCATAAAACCTGCCCCCATTGATACGGTCAACACGCTACACAATCAATAATTTCTCCATCATCTTCACAGGATTATCGAGTTCCTTCTCTATATATTCATATATTATTGCTTCAAAACCTTCTACATGCGTTACATAATAAGATATTGTCCCTAGAAGCTCCAGAATATCATCAACAGCAAGTTTACTGCCTTTGACACCAACCATAGAAATTAGGAAAAATTCCATAAGTTTATAATATACCAAAAACATGATGAAGCTATTTTCCATACTTTTTTCTTTATTTGAAAAAGGAACTATCTCTCCCCAAAACTGTTGTACTAAGTAATTCTCTATGACATACCATTTATCACTTAATACATATTGAGCATAATCATTATATATGTTGATAAATATATTTAATAATTCCTGCGTATTTTTACTATTTTCTTTATTATCAAGTCTAAAAGATTTTTCCACATAAGTAAAAAATTCTTGTCCACGACCATTAAGGTTCAACACTACTTTTTCATAAAAAACATCCAACAGCCCAAATATAAAACTAAAATATTGCTGATATAAAAAGGGAATATTCTTAAATTCATTTTTCCAAAAATATACATTATTGTTTACATAGATATTAGAAGTTTTCTCCCACGCATCAGGCTTAACATCATTATGCATATTTTCATCACATTTATCAATGTACATTGCCAACATAAATAAGCGTTCATCTAAGGAATAATTTCTATTTTGCAATATATTTACTCCCGTCATCATTATAGATAATATAATATCTTGCGGTATCGATTCATCAATTTTCTTATACAATGATATTGATTTATTCAAAAGTATAGTTCTCTTTTTAATTCTCATAGAATCCGGCTTAAGCAATGCTAATTTCCTCGCGATAGGACAAGTTATACTCAGCACTCTAAAAAGCATATTTTCACTAATTTTAAAATATCTTCGTGGATACTGTGTACATACCTCTGACAACATAGCTTCTCCCAATTCCTTCTGTATAGCACAGCGATAGTCATAGCATAGGAAAGGGCAACGATTTTCATGCATCTTGATACGATAGTCTCCTGAGCTTGTTTTCATTTCTATTTCATCAATTATTTTTTTCCTTAATTTTCGTTGTTGTATCAATTTATACTTTTGATACGTTTCTTTATCAATTGTCACTTCCCAATCTTTGCAACATAGTGCCCCACATTTATCCCCTTCACATTTAAACTTTCCAACATACTCCGGTTCATAACAAATAAAATTTCTCCCCATCAAAAAATCCCCTCTCAATCATTATAAGCATTCCTATCTCAACCGCTTATATATTTGCTCCGCAAAATATTTTCCTATTGTTGCAATAAACGTCAGTGATTCCTTTCTTAAACCCTGCGGGAAGGCTGTCAACACTGGAGCGGTTTCAAAATTCAGCACTCCCCGATAATGAATATTCTGCAGGCCACGGATAAATCCCTGCCAATCCGTCGAAGCCCTGTTCTCCCGTGTCCGAGCAAAGGTATAGGGAACCTGATGCAAATCCGTTATGCCATCATTGTCGTGGATATGCAAAACCTTCAGCCGCGGCCCCAAAACCGTCACAAAATCTTCCATATCCAGCCCCACCAGATTGGCATGTCCCGTATCAAAGCAGAATCCCAACACCTCACATCCATACTGCTCATTGATACGATCGATACGCTCCGCCATCTTACGGGCATTGCAGCAAGGCCCTTCAATCATATGCCCCCCCAGCCCGTTATACAGATTTTCCACACAAAGGGTTATTCCCAACTCCCGCGCCTGTGGCGCCAGATAATGGATAAACGTCTCCGTCTGTGCCCATTCCCTGTCCTCACTGCCCAATTCCCGCGCCAGCTTGAAGCCATGCACGACAATATAGCGGCAGTCCAGGAAAGCGCAAACGGCCAAACTCTTCGGCGCCATTTGATGCCATAGATAGTCATTGAGTTCCGCACTTCCCTGCGGGACATAAATCGGATAAGGCATATGCATCTGATGAATCCTTATTCCAGCTTTTGCTGCCCCCTTCTTATGCGGGGTAAAAAATTTCTCCAGTTCCTGCACGCTGGCATCAAAAAAACGATTTAAATTGTTTCCATAAATATCCAGATTCAGCAAATAGGCATTCAGGCTGAAATCCGCACAGGAAAAGCCTGCCTGCCGCAGCTGCGAAAAACCTTCTGCCGGATTTTCGTCCTGCACGGCTTCTTTTGTCTGTACCCCCAGTTCCAACATTCTAAAATCCTTCCTCCGGCAATTTCCCGGCATACATTGTAGACAAGCATTCATCAATAAGTTCTTCCATTGTTCCCTGCTCAAATATCATTATCCTATTTACTTATTTAACATTTCCCGCCCAAAATCCTGCCAAACAGACACACGCCAACCTCACAGAAGAAAAATTTAAGTTTTAGCCAGTATATCCGATATACAAAATAGGATAAATGTACAATTCTAAGGAAGGACGTGTAATGATGGATATGCGCATCAACGGAACCGGCGGATACAACTCTCCCTACGACCGCTATAGCAACTATGATAATTACAACAACGAAACCGCCCCCTATGGTACAAACGCACCGACAGAAGAAAACGAAAGCGAAACTGAAAACATCAACGGTCGAAAATCCAGCCCCGGTGAATGTGAGACCTGCAAAAACCGCAAATACCAGGACGGCTCCGACGAAATGGTTTCATTCAAAGCTGCCGGCCATATCGACCCGAGCAACGCGGCCTCTGTGGTCATGAGCCACGAACAGGAACACGTTTCCAACGCCTACCAAAAAGCAGACGCCGGCAACGGCGAAGTTGTCCGCGCCAGTGTCCGCCTCAAAACCGATGTCTGCCCCGAATGCGGCCGCACCTACATCTCTGGTGGTGAAACCACCACCCAAATCCGCTACGTCAACGAAACCAATCCCTACCAAAAAGACCTCAAAGAATCCGACAAGAGCAAATACCAGGGAGCCAATGTGGATATTGACGCAGGGTAAAAAACGCCGTCATCCCGTAACTTGCGGGATGACGGTATTTTTATGCTCCCAGACAAAGTATAAAAAAATATCATTGAATATAATGATATATATGATAAAATACACATAGGAGGTGTATTTTATGTGTGTTAATCCATATATGGCCGGAGCAGGTCGGACTCCTGCTTATTTAGCCGGTAGAGAACAAATTCTTGCCAATGCCGCCCAAAGCTTTGAAACCCTCAAAGCCGGATTCCCTGAACGTTCTGTTATCTATTACGGACTGCGAGGTGTCGGAAAAACCGTTCTCCTCAACGCTTTGGAAGATTTGGCAGAAGAAATGGATATTCCCTCCAGCTACATGGAAGTCTCCGAAGTAGAAGGCTCCTTTCATAAGGCCATTGCCATAACCTCTTATAAACTGCTCCACGAAATCAGCAAAAGCGAAAAAGCGAAAAGTTATGTAAAAAAGGCTTTTGGCATCCTGAAAGCATTTTCCCTAAAATATACCATGGGAGACATTGACTTCGAGATAGACCTCGATCCATTAAAAGGATTCGCTGATACAGGCAATATCCAAAACGATGTTAAAGAACTGCTCTTAGCTATCGGCATGGCAGCTAAAAAAGAAGAACAGGGAGCCGTCATCTTCCTGGATGAAATCCAATACCTACAGGATGATGACTTCAGCGCCCTGATTGAGGCGTTTCACCGAATAAATCAAAAAGGTTGTCCTATCGCTCTCTATGGGGCAGGCCTGCCCAAGATAACCAAAATTGCCGGCGATATCAAATCCTATGCCGAACGACTTTTCTCCTTTATCGAAATCGGCTCACTTCCCACTGAAGAAGCCAAAAAGGCTCTTACCGAGCCTGCAAAGAGATTTGGCATAACATACCAAGAAGAAGTCCTAAACAAAATCGTAGTATTGACCGACGGCTATCCCTACTTCCTTCAGGAATACGGCAACTGCATCTGGAAGATAAAAGCAGACCAAAAGGTTATAACGCCTGCACTCTTTGAAAAAGCCTACGAGCTGATTGTAGAAACATTGGATGAATCGTTCTTCAAAGTTCGCTTCGACAGAGCAACAGCCAAAGAAGCCGAATTCATGTTCGCCATGGCTGAATGCCGGGAACTCCCCTGCGCCACCAAAGAAGTAGCAGATTTGATGGGTGAATCGCAACAAAGTATTTCCCCCATCCGAGCCACGCTCATCCATAAGGGTTTCATTTATGCGCCCCAAAGAGGCTCCATCGACTTTACGGTTCCCCAGTTCGATGATTATCTGCGCAGGATAAAAAATAACTAAAACGGAGGAAACACCATGGGCATTTATATCAATCCCGGAAACAGCGGCTTTGCTGAAATAAACGATCAGGACTACGTAGACAAAACCCTGCTGATCGACCTGATTAATAAAACAGTAGAAAAAAAGAATAAACTAACCTGCATCAGCAGGCCCCGCCGCTTCGGCAAATCCTATGCCGCTAAGATGTTAACCGCATATTACGATTGCACATGTGACTCCCGCCCCTTATTTGCAGATAAAAAAATATCCCAAACCCCGGACTATGCAAAATACCTGAATCAATACAATGTAATCTGCTTAGACATAACAGCCTTCATCTCCGAGGCTAAAAGACAGCAAGCATCATTGCGCATAATCCCCAATATGATTGTTGACGCCATAAACAAGGAACTTGGCACCACAAATGACAACAGTACGTTAAATGAAAAATTAATCGACTTTGTCAACCATACCCAAAAACGCATTATCTATATCATTGACGAATGGGATGCCGTGATTCGTGAAGCGCAGCAGGATGAAATAGCCCAACAAGCCTACCTGAACCTGTTGCGCGGGTGGTTTAAGAATGGCAATTTTACCCCCAAGGCGGTCGCAGCTGCCTATATGACCGGAATACTCCCCATAAAAAAAGATGGCTCTCAATCTGCTATTTCCGACTTCAACGAATATACGATGATAAAGCCCCGCATTTTTGGCGAGTTTGTAGGCTTTACCGAAACCGAAGTAGCTGCGATATGCCAGAAAAAAAATATCGACTTCGATAAGATGAAACGCTGGTATGACGGCTACTATTTCAAGGAAATCGGTTCGATTTACAATCCCAACTCCGTTATCAAGGCCATCGACAACGATGATTTTGATTCCTACTGGACAGAAACATCCGCAGCTGAAGGCCTTTTGAATTACATCAGCAAAGATTATAACGGGCTTACCAAGACCATCGCTGAGTTAATCGGCGGCTTGGAGGTCAAGGTCGACACCATCGGCTTTGCTAATGACCTCACCACCTTCCGAGGAAAAAACGACGTCCTCACCTTAATGATTCATTTAGGCTACCTGGCCTATGATTCCGAAAAAAAGACTGTACATATCCCCAATGAAGAAATAAAACTTGAATTCCAACGCTCAATCCACGAAGTAAAACACGAAGCCACCCTAAAACGCCTGGCAGAAAGTGAACAGCTTTTTGCCGATACCATACGACAAAACGAAGCTGCCGTAGCCGCACAAATCGAAAAAGTCCATGCCGAAGAAACCGCACCACTTCACTACAATAAGGAAGACAGTCTCCGCAGTGTAATCAAGCTTGCCTATTACACCTATCGTGACCACTACCTGCAGTTTGAAGAACTTCCGGCCGGTGAAGGCTACGCCGATATCGTCTATCTGCCCAAACACGATTCAGACTGGCCCATCCTGCTTATCGAACTGAAATGGAGTAACCGCAAAATAATACAGTGTATGTAAATTTTTCCTCCCAGATGAGATAATTGACTAAAATAAGCCACACGAAAAAGCTGAAAAAGCCATTTTAGT
>CACZIV010000031.1 GCA_902781305.1 Pseudoselenomonas ruminantium | reverse complement strand
CCCAGCATGGACAGCACGCCCCGTTTCGCTTCTCTTAGCACTTCTTTGCATTCTTCCTCTGCCAGTTGCTGCTTGAATCTCCTCATCTTCCGAAACATATTTTTACCTCCTACAAAAACAGCGTCATTTTCTTATCTGCCAAGACCTAACGATAAGAAAATGACGCTTTTCCCATTACCCGGTGGCAACAGGTGTCAACTTATATTCTGCTTCCTAGCATAGAGCAAAAACATAACCTTGTCAACACCCCTGCGCTGCATTTCGTTCCTTTCCCCAGCACAAAAAAGCATACAATAGAACAAGCGCTATGCTGCCAGTTCCCAGCAGAATCCCTACATCCAGCCAGTAATCCGGAGAACTCCCGGTAAGTGCCAGATTGCGAAAATCACTGAGGGCATAGTGTACCGGCTGCAGGAGCGAAATCCATTTCACCACATCGACCATTCCGGTTTCTGGCCAAATATAGCCGGAAAGCAAAAAAGCCGGCAAGGTATAAAAGACCATGGCCTGCACCAGCGCCAGCCGTGTCTTAAAATACAGTGCAGCAATACCGCCCAGTCCCTCGACAGCCAGCAGAAAGGCCGCCGCCAGCAAAATAATCTGACTTATCGCCCCGCGCAGAGGCATGTCAAACAAAGCAATCAAGATGAAGATTGCCATGCAGACGGACAGCAGACTAAGGAACCAGTACAATAAAATCTTGGCGCCCAAGACCTTGCCTATGCCGTTTTGATAAAAGAAATCCTGCCGCAAATCCTCGTAAACGGACATCGCAAATCCCATAATCATACCAATCTGTGCGGCCATCAGCATAACCCCATACATATAAAACGAAAGATAACTCTGCGTGGCATTGCCATACGTCCGCATGCTCATCGCAACGGCGGCGGGAGAAACCGTCGGTGTCCCTTGTGCCCTGGCAGCAAAATCAGCATAACGCTGATTGAATTCTGCGCAGACCGTCTGCATGGGGGCCAGGGCATAACCAGCCTGCAGGGTATTGCTGCCATCCTGCAAAAACGCTACTGTAACCGTTTCGCCACGATAGTATTTCTCTGTAAAATCCGGTGGAATGATTACCGCTGCGGCAATTTCTCCCGCAGCCAGCTGCGCTTCTGCTGTTTCCACATTAGGCAGGCTGCCGCTAAACGCATATTGGTCAGCCTCGGCCGTCATCTGCATAAATTCACGGCTCAATGCCGAATCATCCAGATTACAGACCGCCACAGGAATATTCTGCACGATTCCGCCCTTATAGAGGTTGCCAATCAACAAAGCATACGCCGTAGCAGCAAACAGGAGTACAAAGAGAACCATTGCCCGCTCATGAACCAGCAGTTTCCACTCCCGCCACATAATTTCCAGCATTTTTCTTCCTTTCCAGAGCATGTTTCAGCCCCCATACAGCCATACAACTGAAAAACATTCCCCATAAAAGCAAAATAAAGATGTGCACTTCCAGGCCTGCGCTCGCCCCCTTTACCAACAGGCTGCGCAAATCATCCGCCACATAGCCGATGGGCAACAGATAGGATAAACCATAACTCACCACATCCATGGAGCTGCGCGGCCATATCGCGCCGGTGAATAGTACCGACGGCATGATGTAAAACAGGGAATAGGTAATCGCCCGATAGGGAACCTTCACCCAAGCCCCTACAAACAGGGCAAAGGACACCATACAGCTCATATACGCCAGTAAAAGCATGATGATTTCTCCGGCACTTCCCCGACAGACCATATGGAAAAAGCCAATGCCAATCGTAAGACACAGGACCATCACGGCTGTGCCAAAAAGCGTATACAGCAATAATTTTACCAGCAGGACCCGTACGGGATGAACGAGCATCTCTTTTCCCCGATAGCGCTTTTCCAGGACCAATGACGGGCCTAACAAAAACACCATGGCAATCTGTCCGCCATGCAGGATAAGCGGTGATAAAAAGAAATCCATATAGCCGCCTGTCGGATTGTAAAGCGTGCGTGTACTCAGAGAAAGCTGCGCCCCTTGCGCCTGTGCCATTTCCCAGCCGGCAGCCAAGCGGTATTTGGTAATCAATTCCGCATTTTTAGCGCTTATGACTGCCTGTACTGCCTTGGTGATTGTGCCGCCCTCAACGGTATTTCCATAAGAGGCCAGCAGTTCTACCGTTGCACAGCTGCCGCTGCTGATTTTTGCCGTGTAATCATGGGGAATCACGATTGCTCCGGCAGCATTCGTCGCCGCCAGCAGTTTATCCGTATCTGCATCACCATTCACCAGCGTTACGTTTAATTCCGGCGTATCCGCTAAATCGTGTACCAGTTCCTGCCCCTTATCTCCCGCATCGAGATTGCAGACCACTACAGGTACCATCGTCAGTGAATTTTTATAGAACAAACCACCAAAAAACAGCGTATATAAAACAGGCAGCAGACACAGCAGAAAAACGACTTGCCGATGTACAGTAAACAGCATTTTCACCGCTACCTGTAATTCTTTCCCCCAAGCGCCCATCTTATCACCTCAGCAGACGAAATCTCATGCCCGGCCAAATCCGTTCATCATCCATGCGCACCTTGATATTAAAGGACATCACATCAACCTCACCACGCTCACTGGTAGCCTTTTGCGTAGCAAAGTCTCCCTTGCGGCGAATGCTTTCAATCGTTCCCGTAAGCTGCAAGTCACCATCACGCCCCTGCACACTAACCTTATCGCCTACATGAAAACCGGCCAAATCCGTTTCCTTGATTTTGAAATCAATCCAATTATCCCCGGCATCCTGCAGCGCATATAGCGGTACAGAACCGGATATCAACGCCCCTTCCTCCACATATTTCTGCGTTATTACGCCGGAAAAAGGCGCGCGGATTTCCGTTTCCGCCAGCGAAACATTCACTTCATCCAATTGTCCCTGCAAGGCCGCCACCTGTTCTCTTGCGGCCTGCTCCAGGGACTTGTTTTCCTCATTCTTCAACAGCGCAGCCTGTGCACTGGAAACCTCCGCCTGTGCTGCCCGCAATGTCGCTTCGGCTTCTTCCCGCTTGGAACGATAGGTATCATACACTTCCTGGGACACAGCATCGGCTGACAGTAATTGACGATAACGCGCTTCTTCTTTAGCTGCCAGATTTACCGCAGTTTGCGCCTGCGCTGTCCGGGCTTCAGCCGCCCGCAGATTGGCATCCAGCGTTCCTGCTGCACTCTGCGAGGCGATAACGACCTGCTGCAGTTGTGCATACTGCGCGGCGACGGCCGCCTGCGCCTGCTGTTGCTGGGTCTTCTGCGTATCGGTGTCGATACGGGCTATGACCTGTCCTTTTTCCACATAATCGCCTTCTGCTACACACAATTCCACCACACGGCCGGCCACCTTGGAATTTACATTTATTTCCTTGGCATCGGCCATGCCCCAGATGCCTGTCTCATCCGCTTTGGCCTTATGGGTCTGCCACAAAAAAACAGACAAGCCCGCAGTCAGACAAAGGACGATGGTCATCAGCTTCAGCCCATTGCGATACTTGCGGTAGTTACGATACCATTTTTCCATTTTCCTCGCTCCATTCTTTCAGTACTCATATTGTATTTTTCAGTACTCAACCTGCAAAATATAGCCCGGCGGCTTTAACCACCGGGTCAATTCTATTTGGCTGGCGCACCTGCCGGCTCACGCAGCAAACCATAAAACATCCAATCGCGCATAGCAGCAATGGCTTTCGAATACGTCAGGTCATTTTCCCGTAAAAAATTCATATCCGCCAAACTCGAAGACATGACCAGCAAACAGCGCTGAACAACCGCCTTATTCATGGGCCGCAATACACCTTGCTCCACGCCTTCAGCCAAAAGGGACATGACATTTTCCACCTGTGTCTGACGAAAATTCTCCCAACGCTCCCATTCCTGGGGATAGGACATTTGCAGGTCATTATAAACACCATGCTCAAAAAATTGAAAGGCCTTCGTATAACTGTTGATGAATGCATCCAGACGCTTATCCACGGACATCCCCACCGCCTTTTCCAGCTCACGATTAAATATCTCCATGATATAATCCAGAATGCGGTGTACCAGCTCCTCCTTGGAAGCCATCACCTTGTAAATGGAGGACTTGCTCATATGCAGTCTTCTGGCTAAATCCTCCATGGTAAAGCGGAAGGAATGGATTTTCAATTCTTCCAAAGCCGCTTTAATCACCTTTTCTTCCATTTTTCAACCTCACAGTACCAAGAATATGTTTTTGAGTTCTGTCGATATTATACTAATGCCTTTTGTTTTTGTCAACTGCCCATTGCCGAATATAAAACAGTAAGGCCACAAACTAGCACCAAGAACAGCACTTGCCGACGAATGCCGCCCCGACTGTGGGCTGCTATCCGTCGCAGCCAGTTCTTTATCCCCTTCACGCTCGATATTCTCCCCTTCACATTTCTATCCACATTTAACTTACTTTACAAAAAATTTTCCTTACTTATGTGGATTTCCTGCCCTGCCAGTGCTTAGTGTAAAATATTTCTCGAAAAAGGAAGAAACTTTTGATAATCCTCTCCTGACACCGATAGCGGAACACGCCCTGTATTTAGCCGCATAAAAAGGTGCTGTGATAAAATGCTTTCGCATTTCATCACAGCACCTTTCGTTTCACCTACGATTCATTGACCAATTTTCCGGTCATAAGCACGCACCATTGGTGGCTATTACCTCCTTATACCAATGAAAGGATTTTTTCGGATAACGCTGCAGGCTGCCTGTGCCATCATCATTACGGTCTACATAGATGAAGCCATAGCGTTTGGACATCTGCGCCGTGGATGCCGAGACTAAATCGATGCAGCCCCAGCTGGTATAGCCCATAACAGGCACACCATCTGCAATGGCTTCGGCCACCTGCCGGAGATGTGCGGTCATATACTGGATGCGATAACCATCCTGAACCGTTTTACCCCCCTGTCCATCATCCACCAGTTCATCTTTGGCCCCCAGACCATTTTCCACGATAAAGAGCGGCTTTTGCCAACGGTCGTAGAATTTGTTGAGGATATATCTAAGTCCTTGCGGATCAATGGGCCAGCCCCAGTCCGAAGCTTTCAGATAGGGATTTTTCTTGCCCCCCATAAAGTTGCCTACGATATCCTCGCCTTCCACACCTTCGCAGAGGGAAAGATAATAGCTGAAGGAAACAAAATCCACTGTATGCTCTTTCAATAGGACCAATTCTTCCGGCGTGGTTTTAATCTGAATATCGTTTTCCCGGAAATAACGTTTCATATAGCCGGGATATTCACCGCGCACATGCATATCGCCAAAGAAATCATTGAAATGGTCACATTCCATGACCTTGATGATATCATCCGGATTGGGCGTTAAGGGGTAAGTGGGCATGGACAGAATCATACAACCCACTTGCGCCTCCGGCATGATTTCATGAGCGATTTTCGTAGCCAGGGCTGAAGCGACGAACTCATGATGAATGGCCTGATAGAGATCCGACAGGGACAATTCTTCCTGCGGAGTTACAATTCCGCCGCTCATAAAGGGGGAATGGAGCACGGAATTTATCTCATTGAAGGTCAACCAGTATTTGACCTGTCCCTTGTAGCGATTGAAAATCGTCCGGACATACTTTTCGTAAAAGCCAATCATCTGCGAACTGGCCCAGCCATTATACTTGCGGGCCAGATGCAGGGGCGTTTCATAATGCGAAATGGTCACCAGCGGCTCCATGCCGTACTTATGGCACTCGGCAAACAGTCTGTCGTAAAATTCCAGCCCTTTTTCATTCGGTTCCTCCTCATCACCCAGAGGATAGATGCGGCTCCAGGCGATGGATGTACGGAAGACCTTAAAGCCCATCTCCGCCATGAGTTGCAAGTCCTCCTCATAGCGATGATAGAAATCAATGCCCTTCAGTTTCAGATTGTCCGGCGTGGGTTCTGCCGTGGGAGCGCTTTTCAGTCCATGGGGCAGGACATCCTGTATGGACAGCCCTTTGCCCTCTTCGTTATACGCACCTTCACATTGATTGGCGGCCACAGCACCGCCCCAAAGAAAATTCTCGGGAAATGACATTACACATACTCCTTAAATCGTGGTCAATAATAAGTCATTGAAGCTGACGGTATTTTCTTCCGTAGCCGTTACGGCCTGATAATTGCCGGTATTGGTGATGATGACTGGTGTGATGGTCTTGAAACCTGCTGCCCGGATTTTATCCGGCTCGAATTCTATCAACAGCTGACCGGCCGACACTTTATCGCCCTGTTCCACATGCGCCTTAAAATATTTGCCTTCCAGCTGCACCGTATCCATCCCCACATGAATCAAAAGTTCCCGTCCATCGTCCAGTGTGAGTCCCACAGCATGGCCAGTAGGGAAAATCGTGGTTACCATACCGGCAGCTGGAGCGATTACCCGCCCTTCGGCTGGTTCAATGGCTACGCCCTTGCCCATGCATTCCGAAGCAAAGACCGCATCCGGTACTTCGGTCAGCGGTACGATTTTCCCCGTGAGCGGTGCGGCCAGTCCACCCAAAGGCAATTCTGCAGCAGGTTCATCGTTTGGCTTCTCATCGGCTGCCAAACGACGATAAGCCAGCAATGCCAACGCCAAACCAGTAAAGAAAGCTGCTCCGGACGCGATAAGCGCAGTATGCATGCCAGAAAGTTCCTGCGTATGCACATCAATGAAATTCGGATAACCAAAGATGCCCAAACCGCCTAACAGATAGAAACGGGCTCCCAAGGCTGTTAAGATACCACCGCCAACAGCGCCGCCAATGCAAGAAAGGATGAAGAACTTCTTGCGTGGAAGGGTCACACCATAGATGCAGGGTTCTGTCACACCGAATAGGCCGGAGATGCAGGCGGGAATGGACAGTGCCTTGAGCTTTTTGTCCTGCGTGCGCAGGATAATGGCCAGCACCACACCGACCTGAGCAAAGGAAGCGGCAAAATGGGCCATAACCACCGGATCATAGCCCAGTACGCTGATGTTATTGATCATGATAGGCACCAGTCCCCAGTGGAGGCCGAAAATCACAAAGAACTGCCAGAACCCGCCGATAAACAGCCCGGCCAACAACGGGTTGAACGCATAAATCGCCGTAGCAGCCGCCCCAACCAGCTGACCTGCCCAGGTTGCCACAGGGCCAATCAGCAGGAAAGTCAGTGGAATCAGAATCAGCAAGGTCAGGAAAGGCGTCAGGAAATTCTTCAGCATGGCCGGGACAATACGCCCAATCGTCTTTTCAATCTTCGCGCCAAAGTACAGGGCCAAGATAATGGGAATCACACTGGAAGCATAGTTCATGAGAATCACAGGCAAGCCCAAAAACTCCATATAAACCGGTGAAGCAAAAACGCTGTCCGCAAACAGCGTATACAGCGGCGTCCCGCCCATAATGGCAGGCAAGGCCGGATAGACCAGCGCCGCACCGGTGGCCATGCCCGTAAACTCACTCATGCCAAACTTGCGGGCCGCCGACAGCCCCAGGAATATCGGCAGGAAGTAGAAGAAAGCATCCCCGATAATGCCGAGCATCCGGCCGGTTCCGCTATCCGCTGCCACTAACTGCAGAGAAATCAACAGTGCCGTAAATCCCTTGATCATGCCTGTTGCGACCAGTACCGACAATATCGGCGTAAAGATACTGGAAACCAGATCTATGAAACGATCCAGCAGGCTGCGTTTCTTCCCCTCGTCCTCTGCTTCAACATTTTCCGTTTGACTTCCCTGGATATTGCTGATTGCCAGAATTGCCGCATAGACATTTTCCACTTCATCGCCAATGACAACCTGATACTGTCCACCGCTTTGCACCACGGTCATAACACCGTCCAACGCTTCTATCTCCTTGGTTGCCGCTGCGCTTTCATCTTTCAGCTTGAATCGCAGCCGTGTAATACAATGCGTGAGCGACAGTACATTTTCTTCCCCGCCCACATAGTTCACGATACTTTGGGCAAGTGCCTGATATTTTTCCATAAGATTTACTCCTCAATTCTCTGTGGGTCATAGACGATATTACCAATACCACCATCCAGTCGGTTATGATCCGGGCCGATTTCGTAGGCGATATTAGCCTTCTGCCCCATAAATTCAAAAGGGACTTTATCATCCTTCCCCGCCATGATATGGTCACAGTCCTCAATCAGCCGTTCCAGATAATCCACCGTTAAATCCCCGCCGCCATGAGAACAGTATACCTTGTCATATTTGCCCACCGTGGCTTTTTGCAGTTTCTGCAGACTGGCCTTATAACTTTTGAGCCCCAGCGTTTCCTTGGCAAACAGGAACGTAAACATATTGGCGCCATCCCCGGTGAGCAAAGCGCGGTTTTCCCGCAGCAGCACGGCCTTCATGCCATGAGTATGCCCCTCGATAGCGTAGATATCCAGATGTACGCCGCCCAGATCAATGGTATCCCCGGCCCGTAAATCCTTGAACCGTTCGGGATTGTCCTGCGGCTGGTAATCCACTTCGCTGATGCTCCGAGCAAATGCCGGATTCCCCGCGCCGATATAGCCGGTACGGTTGGCAAAGGAAGTATGCTCCTTGAACAGTTTCCCATCTTCCCGGCTCATATATACATCGGCAAATTCTGCCGTACCCGATGCATGGTCTACGTGACCATGCGTGATGATCACGACTAAAGGTTTGTCGGTCAACTTCTCCACATACGCCTTTAAGCTGCCCACACCCACGCCGGTATCAATCAACGCCGCTCTATCCCGGCCTTCGACCAGGTACATCATATCCCCCGTCATATCCTTGATACGCGTGATATTGCGGTCAATCCTGGCCGCACGGAAGGGCATCAATCCCCGTTGCTGCACTGCCGTACTTGCAACGGGAGCTGCATTCGCTGCTGAGTTCCCCAGCAGCGGCATAGCCAAACATACTGCCGCCACAACCATTGCTAAATATTTCTTTCTACTCATTTATCTGACCTCGAATTCATATTTTCCAGAACCAACTTCGATATTTTCCTGCCAGGACATTTCCCGTCCATTGCAAAGAAGCTGCTGTGCCGGTTTCGGCAGTTTCACCGTAGCCGTGGTATTAGCCGGTACGACAAAGCTGTATTTATAACCTGCGGCAGTTTTCTGCCAGCTGCTTTCAATCCTGCCATAGACACTGTCGTAATGGCCGCTGGCCTCAGTCATCTGACCACTCTCGTCCACTTCCGGACACAGGAAGAAATGCTTGAAGCCCGGATTCTGCTCATCACGGCGAATGCCCAACGAGCTGTCCAGGAGCCAAGCGCCCACAGCTCCGAAAGAATAATGATTGAACGAATTCATGCTGTTATTGCCGCCAAAGCCCCGTTCCTTTGTATAGGAGTCCAGCCGTTCCCAAATCGTGGTCGCACCATTCTTCACTGGATAGAGCCAGCTGGGATATTGGTCATTCTGCAAGAGCCTGTATGCTGCCACGGCGCTGCCAGTCTCCGACAAGGCATGACTGATGGCTGCTGTGCCGATAAAACCGGTCATCAGGCTGTAAGCAGGCCGTGTCTTTTGCCAATCATCTACATTCTGGCGGATAATCGTCTGCAAAAGATTTCCTGCCACCTTGCCTTTTTTATCTTTGCTGACCACGTCCAAGGCCAGTGGCACCGCATATGCCGTCTGTGTATCCATGCTGCCGCCAGTAGAATTCAGGGCTTTGCCATCTGCAGTCAGGAACTTATCGTTGAAATAGGCCTTGCGTCGTTCATAGAGCACATGATACTTGGCCGCATCACTTGTTTTGCCCAATTTTTCTGCCGTCCGCCAAAGGATTTCCAAATTACTGACACCATAAGCCTGCCAAAGATACTGCGGCTCATTCCTGCTGTTCTCCGGCCCCAGCCAATCGCCTAACCCCGGCAGTCCTTTGGCCTCTTTATAGAGCCCGTCGGGCTGCTCGCAGGCGAGCATATAATCCACATAAGCCTTCATGGCATCATAATGCTCGGCAAGCACAGCCGTATCGCCGTATTGCAGATACAGCTGCCAGGGAATCTGCACGCCCACGCTGCCCCAGATAAAACCGCCCGCACCATGCCCCAAGGGAGCAGTGTCCGTAAAACGCCCATCCGCAGCCTGCGTATCCCGCAGGGCCAGCATATGCTGCCGCAGGAAACTGTCGCTGTCAGCCAGATACACAGCAGTATTGCCGAACACATTGAGGTCGCCAGACCAGCCCATGCGCTCATTGCGCTGCGGACAATCCGTAGGAATGGCCAGGAAATTAGCCCTGGTTGACCACTGGATATTCTGGAACAGGCGATTGACTGCGTCATTAGACGTATGGTAAGCTGCCGTATCCTGTGGTACCGAAGTCAGTACCTTTCCCCGTACCGCCTTTAATGGCAAGGCTTCATCAAGACCTGTGATTTCCAGATAGCGGTAGCCATGGAAGGTAAAATGAGGCGAAATCGTTTCCCTGCCGCCCCTTAGGATAAAGGTATCCCGTACCATGGCGGCCCGCAGGTTCTCCACCATCAGCATATCCTTGTTCTCACCATCCGGATAGGTGACTTCTGCATAACGCAAGGTCACTTTCCGGCCTTTTTGACCGATCAGATCAATCTCCGGCACCCCGGCAAAATTCTGTCCCATATCGTAGACAAATACGCCCGGACGGACTTCCTGCACGGATTTAGCAATCAGTTCATGCTGGCGGGCCGCTTTGACCTCGCTGCCACTTTGCGCTACAAAATCAATATCCGTAAATTGCTGCTCATAATCCCTGTCTGTCAGAAATTCATGCCACTTACCGGTAGCTGTAGTCCCCGCCAGGCTGATTTCCGCTGCCGGTTTCCAACCAGATCTGGCCGCATCGTAGCCGGGCTTATCCCAGCCCTGCAGGGCCACAGCCTTAATGCCGTCCTGCACCTGCCCTTGGAACAGACTACCCAGTTTCACCGGCCCATCGGCATAATACTGCCAGGTATCCGGCTGAGTGGTAATACTTTCCTGCGTACCATCTTCATAGACAAGCAACAACTTTGCCCGCAAGGACTGACGGTCCCCAAAGTAATTCCAATTTGCCCCCTGGAAAGTTATGGCTCCGCTCCACCAGCCCTCGGCCAGTTGTGCACCAATGACATTAGGCCTGCCAGCCTGCAACAAATTCGTCACATCATAAGCCTGATAAAGCTGCGTCTTGTTATACTGCGTAAAGCCCGGCGCAAAATAATCATCGCTGACCTGCCGGCCATTGATAAAGATTTCATAGATGCCCCGTGCCGTGGCATAAAGCCGTGCCTGTTTGATTTTCTTCGCTTTGGTCTTGAATTCCGTGCGCAACATGGGCATCGCGCCATGAGAAGGATTCACCAACCGCATTTGACCAGTCAGTTCCAACGCCTGCCCATCTTCATATAGTGGAGTAAATGGCTGACGGAAATTTTTGACCGTCAGATGGGAAAGCTTCGCCTTTTGCCCATCCGGCACGGCATAGCCGATATCCGCTAGTGCCGGGAACGCATTGGCCCCGCCACTCATGCCAAATGGATTGCCATTGATGCCCTTGCTCCATGGGTCAAGTTCCTTTACAGGCAGTTCCTGACCATCCACGCTGGCCGCTAAGATGCCATACATGCTGCTGATTTCGATATTGTGCTTCTGCTGATAATTGTCCCTATGGACAATCCCCGCCGGAATGACAATGCAGCCGATGGGACTCGTATCGTTATCCCCTTTTACATAGCCATGCCGATAGAAATTGATTTTGGCTTCGCCACCGCTTTTCAAGGCAGAGCAGTCAAATTCTGCCCTAAAGTAACTCTTGTCCTTCTCCGCTGCTGTACCTGCCATATTAAAGTTCTTGTCGAGCAGCCGCTGGTCATTGGCACCGAAAACCAGGCTGGCTTTTTCTGCCGTCTGCCCCAGTTCCATATCACAGGCGAGCCGAAAGACCGTAAGGCTCTGCGACTCCAAGGGCAAGGTCTTTTCCGAACTGCCAATCCATTTGGCTCCTGACCATTCCCCCTCACCCTTGCGTTCAGGGTTCAGGCCTACGGCAAAACGGGCACTTTTCTCCCGCAGCTGCCCATTTTTGTCCCAGACCTTGACCTCCCAGAGATAATCCTGTCCGGCAGCCAGCTTCCTGCCTTGATAAGCAATATCCACCGCATGTCCATCAGCGACCTTGCCGCTATCCCAAAGAATCTTCCCCTGCATATCCCTGACGACCAGTTGATAAAAAGCTTGTTCGACATTCCTTTCGCCTTTGTCTGCCAACATTTGCCACGAAAAGCGGGGCTGCAGATTATCAATTGCCTGCGGATTTTCCAAATGGTCAACCGCCAATTTATCCAAAGCAAAGGCCTCCGCTGTTGTGCCGTTCACAAACTGTACCCCCATAGCAGCCAGCGCAGCGAGAAGACCAGCTGCCCCTTTTGATTTATAAAACTTAGATTTCATCGTTATTTTCCCTCACATCAGAAGAACATATTGAGCTGGGCACGCACATCATTGCGGCGTTCCCCCGTATCGATATCCTTGGCAAAGGTCGCATAGGCCTCCAACAGTATTTTTTCATCCATCACATAATTAAAGCCAGGACGCCAGCCTTTGGAATTAAAGAATTCCATCGTATCCGAGAACTGGGAAAGCGTCGGCTGATAGAGATACATCAGCCAGGCTGACCAGGAACCGGGCTTCATGATATCCGCCTTACCATAAGTTAGGCGGCTGTAGAATACCGGTTTGTTGCTGGTTGAATAATTCGTGCTCTTGCCATAGTATGAACGTTCCGCCCGGATAAGTTCATGATCAACATGGGCATTATTATCCGCGACCACAGTGGCCAAATTCCACTTTGAAGTAAACTGCCGGTCATAACCAATATATCCATAGATAACACGATTCTGGTCATCTTTCTGGAAGTGCCGTGCTGACGGAGTCATCGCGTAGATACCCCAGGAAAGATTACTTTTCGCATCCGGCTTGGTCTCAAATTTCAAAGCCGTATATTCCTGCCTTTCCTGAATACGATTGGCGGTTCCTGGAATGGGGCCGGGGGTAAACCATTCTTCTTTTGGCCAGTCAATAACACGGCCATGGAAAACAGTGGTCGTAATCTTGCCCGGCACGCGTACCTGCACACCGTTTACACGGCTGTCAATCCCAAAGCCATAAGTACCGATATCATACATACGCCCAATGGAAATAGCAAAGTGCTTGAATTTGCCTTCCAAAATCAATTCGTTGGCCAGATTGGTCTGCATATTCAAATCCCCATCAGCATGACGCGGTTCCATATCATTAATCGTATCCATGGAACGCTGGAATTCATTGCCCACCACAATGGTCCAGCGGGGATTTACCTTATACTGATGGACAAGATGCACATTGTAATGGTTGTAACGGCGCTTCATGCCATCACCCCAGTCATTATTTTGGAAACGCATCCGGGCAAAGCCCCAAAGGCTGTATTTATCATCCAACAATGGCTTTTTCGGCGGCGGCGCAGCTTCTTTCGTTGCCTGTTTGGCACCAGCAGGATACGCTTCCATCTTGCCAGCGTCATTTGTATTTTTGACATCATCCGGTGTAAGTTTGCGCGGTTCTGTCTGAGGACGCACCGGTGTACCTGCATAAGCATCACCTGCGTTACTCTGCAAAGCATCTATCTTTTCGAGCTGGCCCAAAAGCTTTACCTTGCGCAAATCGCTGGCATAGGCTTCCGTAAGTTTAGTAAGCGCTTCCTGTTGCGCCGGGCTTAACCCCGCAGATTCCTGCGCATCCTTCACGATAACCGCCATTTCAAAACGGCTCAGCACCCGTCCGCTCGGAATAATCTCCTTATGATGCTCGATATTTCCACCAGCGAGCAATTCATTCATTACCCCGTAAGTCCAGTCATTTGCCGGTACTTCCTCAAAAAAGCTCGTTTCGGCCGAAGCACTGCCGGACACACATAACATTGTTCCCAAAAGTGCTCCCAACATCTTTCTGCTTGCAAATTTACGCATACCTTCGTTCCCCCTGACCATTTAATCAAAAATCCAAATTCAGTTTAACAGGGCACAACGGATTGCACTATATAACAATCAGTCATAAATATTATCCTTTACAGACATGACAAGCGAGAAAAATAAATGCTATAATAAGCATAAAGAACGAAAAAACGACAATAAAAAGGACAAAATATGATTTATCTGAGTGATTTAATGCCACTTACCGCAGTTGAACTGGATTATCGGGCACTTATGCAGGATTATCCTTTTATTCACGAAAGCAAGGGCGGCCTGCGCACTCTGCCTGAACTGATTGACGCCACTTCTCCCTATCCCCGCTATGAAGCAGCCTATCTGAAACACTTTGCCCGTTTTGAGCACGAGGAAATGCTCACCGAAACCTTATTCCGCCGTAAACAAGCTGTAGAAGTCATGATGCATCCCCGTTTCGTACCGGGTTTTCTGCACAGCCATGATTTTTTTGAACTCATCTATGTTTTAAGCGGCACCTTAGAGCATTTCACCGGGCAGGAATGCCAGAAGCTTGCCCCCGGAGATATCTGCATCGTGGCACCACATGTCACTCACGGTATCGGGACATGCAAAAAAGACACGCTCGCCATCAATGTGGTTTTGCGTGCCAGTACCTTTGCGGAAACGTTTTTCAATATTTTACAGGAAGATACCATGCTGACGGCCTTCTTCACCCGTGCTCTCTTTAACACCGACACGGACAGCGGTATGCTGCACTTCCGCACCGAAAATGACGCGGAAATCCGGCAAATCATGCTTACCATGCTCTATGAATTTCGGCAAAACAGCCTCTATGCCGACAAAATGCTCAATTCACTGATGACCTCCTGCTTCATTATCCTCCTGCGCAGTCATGCCGACAGTGCCCAGACCTCCATAAGTGCTGACCGTCGAACAAACTTAGTGCCCATCCTGCACTATCTGCAAAACAACAGCGACAGTCTGACACTTCATAAGCTGGCCCAACATTTTTCCTACAGCGACCGGCAGATGACGCGTCTGCTCCTGCAGAGCACTGGCAAGAACTTCACCCAGCTTATTCAACACCTGCGGCTGACCAAAGCGCGCAACTTACTAGCTCACAGCAACCTGCCAATCCAGGAAATCATCAACCGCTGCGGCTATTCCAATCCCACTTATTTCTACCGCCTGTTCAATCAGCAATTTCAGATGACGCCAGCAGAATTCCGGAAGCACGCCCAAACTTGATTTCCTATACTTTGGACCATAAAAAAGAACGCCCCTATGAAGACTGCCGTCTTCATAGGAGGCCACTGAAAAACTGGCCATTTTATACTTCAGGCAAGTTATCCACAAAAAATCGCCGTAGAATGATGTTTTGGGGCCATCATTTTACGGCGATTTGTATTCCTCACCCAGTTATGCAGGCATTACTCTCCCATCAATTTCACAATTCGCTTCATGTTTGCTACAAAAAGCGTTGTGGCCCCTTGTATATGGGTTTTATAGCCAAAGAAGGATGTATCTGCTGTCTTATGCCCAATCCGCGCATCCTTATCTTTTGAGACAGCCAAATGTTCTGCATGGTCTGCGACGGTTTCTTTGAGCAAGTTCAACTTCTCCTGTATGGCAGGAAATAATTCACTGAGCTTAGTTTGCTGGCTATTCCGTAACATGTTTAACCTTTGCGTTATTCACCATAATCAAAATATATCCAACCCATCCATTCTTCACGGACAAGCCCTGCTCCGCGCTTGACGGTCAGCACAAAATGACTGTCACCAAGCTGACGGATACGGATTTCCGGCTCCAAGGCCACATAGCCCTGACGTATAGTTTCATACTCTGTCGGCAGGGATGGCAGGCTTTCGACTAAAAATTGACGCTCTATCTCCATTATTGCAAGGCCCTGCCTGCCTTGACCAGTTCCTCACGGATGCTGATATGCTGAGGGCAGACCTGTTCGCATTTGCCGCATTTGATACATTCGGCGGCTTTTTGGCGGCCATGACCGCCCACCAGCCAGTTTTCCTGATGCCGGGCAGCGGCCTTATCGCCGTAGAGCGTCAGATAGTTCATCGCCGTAAAGGTGCCGGAAATGCCGATTTCCTTGGGGCAGACCTTGGCGCAATAGTTACAGGTGGTGCAGGGAATAACCGGGATTTTGGCCAGAGCTTCCCTTGCCTTGTTAATGGTCTCCTTCTGGCTTTCCGTCAGACCGGTAAAATCCTTCATATAAGAAAGATTGTCTTCCATCTGCTCCACATTGCTCATGCCGGAGAGTACCACAATCAGCCCCTCCAAATCAGCGGCAAAGCGGATAGCCCAGGAAGCGCAGGAGCTTTCCGGCTCGGCTGCCTGCAGGATTTGTTTGACGCTTTCCGGGGGATTTGCCAGCATGCCGCCCTTGACCGGTTCCATGATGATGACCGGCTTGCCGTGCTTTCTGGCGACTTCATAGCAGGCACGGGACTGAATGGCCGGATTTTCCCAGTCTCCATAGTTAATCTGCAGCTGGACAAATTCCATTTCGGGATGTTTGGTCAGGATTTCTTCCAATTCCTCCGGCGTGGAATGGAAGGAAAAGCCAACATGCTTAATCAGCCCTTCGGCCTTTTTCTCCTGCACAAAGGACCACATATCAAAATCATCAAAGAATTTCGTGCGGCTCTCGCCCAGATTATGCAGCAGGTAAAAATCAAAATAGCCTGCTCCCGTGCGCTTTAAGGAAAGATTGAACTGCGCAATGGCTTCCTCACGGGTCTTGCAGTTAATCCAGGCAGCATTTTTCGTGGCCAGCTGGAATTTTTCTCTGGGGTACCGTTCCACCAACGCCTGCCGGATAGCATCTTCACTGCCGGCATAAGCCCAGGCCGTATCAAAATAGGTAAAGCCTGCCGCCAAAAACTTATCCACCATCACCTTGACCTGCTCAACGTCAATTTCCTCGCCTTTTTTCGGCAGACGCATCAGACCGAAACCCAGTTTTTTGATTTGCTCTCCTAAATACATAATACCCCTCCAATAAACATACGTCTATTCATGCTCTTTGCCTGCAAGCAATTATCTTTATTCTTAATTTTAACACTTGGAGCGCACTTCAAGTCAAGAAAAAATCCCGTAAACAAAACGAGCCTGCCATAAGCAAGCTCGTTTTGTTTTATGGTAACTTGTTATATTCGCTTTCCTCTACCGGCTCACACCATTCGCTGGAAGTATTCTCGCCCGGCACTTCAACAGCCAAATGCTGGAAGGCTGAATCCTTGGCCGCGCCATGCCAGTGCTTGACATTAGCCGGAATATGCACGACATCACCGATCTTCAATTCCTGCGCCGGTTTGCCCCATTCCTGATACCAGCCCCGGCCAGCCGTCACGAGCAGCATCTGCCCGCCGCCTTTATCAGCATGATGGATATGCCAATGATTGCGGCAGCCCGGTTCAAAGGTCACATTGCCAATAACCACCTGCTCCATAGAAATCATATTGAGGTAGCTCGTGCCATCAAAATACTGGGCATAGTTGACATTTTCACCGCCTACGGGAAATACACTGGTTTCTTTAACGGTTTCCAAATCCATATTATCGCTTCCTTTATCGTTGATAAATCTACTCTAGCACTTAGAGTTTACTTCAAGTCAAGGAAAATCTTACTGCATTCCCTTGGGCGCGTTTTTCATCCAGACCTGCTCTTTTTTATTGCCGCCGCGGGTATTCTGCGCCATCACGCCGACCAGATTATGCGGAATGTAGAGTTCTTCCAAATAAGCGATGTCTTCATCCGCTAACGTGAGTTCCATTGCTTTGACGGCTCCGTCAATATGATGCAGTTTGGTCGCTCCGGCTACCGGTGCCGTTACTCTGTTCAACAGCCAGGCAAGGGATATTTCCGTCATGGTCACGCCGTATTTATCCGCCAGCTCAGCCACACGCAGAATGACTTTTTCATCGGCTTCGGCTGTGCCATCGTACTTTAATTTGGCATAACTGTCCTCGGCTAAACGCTTGGAAGTTTCGCCGGGCTTGCGGGAAAGCCGCCCGCTGGCCAAAGCACTGTAAGGAGTCATGGCAATATTATCCTCTGCACAGAGTTTCGCCATTTCCCGTTCTTCCTCACGGAACAAGAGATTATAATGATTCTGCACCGACACAAAGGGCGCAAAACCTTCTTTTGCCGCCAGTGCATTAGCCTTGGCCAGCTGATAGGCGTAACAGTTGGCAATGCCGATATAACGGACTTTCCCCGCCTTCACCATCCGGTTCATGCCGTCCAAAATATCATAAAGCGGCGTCTGATAATCCCACATATGATAGATATACAAATCCACATAATCCATACCCAAATGCTGCAGGCTCAAATCAAGCTGTTTTTCAATATGTTCCTGACCGGTCACGCCATCGGCAATTTCCTGCTGGCTGCGGGGCAGAAATTTTGTGGCCACCACCACATTTTCACGTTTAGCAAAAGCCTTGAGCGTCCGACCCAGATATTCTTCACTGGTGCCATTCTGATAGGCAATCGCCGTATCGAAAAAATTGATGCCCGAATCCAAAGCGTGCTTAATGATTTCCCGGGTAGCATCCTCATCCACCGTCCAGCTGTGCTGACCCGTTGCAGCATTGCCAAACCCCATGCATCCAAGGCAGATGCGGGATACTTCCAAATCCGAATTCCCCAGTTTCGTGTTTTTCATAACCTGCGCCTCCTAAAATGACATCGTGTAATCTTTCTTTACTTGTATTATATCGCTAAAATGACAGCGTGTCAATATTAAGCGCAATCAGCAGCGTTATTCACGATAATCTGCCCCTTGGCCTGCGCATCATCCATAATGATTTCTTTTACGCCAGCCACTTTGATTGTACCCGTTCGCGGATTTTTGATGCTGTCCACCACCGTAGTGACTTCCGCTTCAACCGCGGATTTTTCAAAGGCCAAATCCGTATCAATCATACGGCAGTTGACGAGTTTCAGCCCTTTGCAGTAACAGAAAGGCTGTGTACCGATAATCGTACAGTTCTCCAGCGTCAGATTCTCCGAATACCACGCCAAATATTCGCCCCGAATCACACTGTTACGGACAGTCACATTTTTGGCATGCCAAAAGGCATCTTTAGTGTTCAGCTCACAATCGGTAAAATCCGCATTCTCAATATACTGGAATGAATATTTCCCCTGTAAAGTCACATGGTCAAAATGCAGTTGCTCACTGCGCAACATAAAATATTCGCTTTGCACATGGGTATTTTTCATACGAATATTTTTTACCGACCAGCCAAACTCCGGCGAAATCACATCACAGTTTTCTACGGTCACATCAGCACATTCCCGCAGGGCTTTAATGCCATGCAGCTTCGTATCGGCAATATGAATATCCGTTGAATACCATAACGCCGCGCGACAAAGCTCCGTGAGTTCGGATTTTTTTATCTGCACAGACTCATCATGCCAGAATGGATAGCGCAGATTGAAAAAGCAATCCTGCACCTCAATATCGCGGCTTTCTTTCAGCGCACTTTCCCCGTCTGCAGGGCCGTCAAAACGGCAATCAATGAGCTTCACCCCGGTCTTGCCATACAGTGCCCGTTCTTCATCAAATGTTTGTTCTCTATATTCTTCCATTTTCCTTACCTTTTTGCTAAAAATCCTGTTTTTCACTGGGCCACGAGCTGCACCGTTACGCCATCACGGTTTAATAAAGCAGTCAATTCCTGTTTTGACATGTCAATATGCCCCAGCCGCGTATAAGCCCAGGAATTGGAACCATAGAAAATAACCAGCTTATTCCCCGCATAGAGGACAATATCACCGTATTGAGTAGTCAGCTGCTTATCTGCGCTGACAATATTCTGACCGATAGCGCCCACTTGTTCAAAACCGCCATAAGGCGACATTTTGATGGTCAACGGCAAAAGTTTCTGCAACGCCGCCGTGGAAGCATTCTGTTCCCAGGTAACAGGAACAACTTTATCTTCAATGATGAGTTTCATCGCCTGCTCCTTCTTGGGTTCTGCCACGGATTTATTTTCCTGTTGGACAGCCTCCTGCACCTTACTGTCGGTATCCGCAGTAGTCTCCTGCGCACCTGTACAGCCGGATAGCAGCAGCATCACCGACAGCATGACCACACTTATGATTTTTCGGTTTGGCATTGCCATCTCTCCTTATGCCCATACAGCTGCAAGGCATTATTTTGCAAACTTCAAATATTCTTGCCAGCCTGTCGGGCTTTTTCCAGTGCGGCATTGCCAGCAATATCACCTGTGTCCGTCACACCGCCACAAAAAAGCGTCTCCCTCAATTCTGCCTTGTCAAAGCAGTCTACCCAGCCCTGCACGCCGACGCGGGTTCCGGCTACGGTATCTGCTTCATCCTCTGCCGCCGTAGCCAGCAGATAAACTTCACGGAAACGATAATCCGAGGGGAACAGCGGATTTGCCCGGTCCAGCAAGGTCTTTAACTGGCCACACATACCATAATAATAGACCGGCGTTGCCAGAACGACCACATCCGCCTGACCGATTTTAGCCGTGATTGCATTGGCATCGTCGTTTATCACACACTGCATGGTCTTTTGGCAGGCCAGACAGCCTTTGCAGAAATTTATAGTCTTATCCCGCAGGGTAATCTGCTCCACCACATGTCCGGCCTCCCTGGCCCCTGCGGCAAAAGCCGTGGCCAAAGCCTCGGAATTGCTGTTTTTTCTAAGACTTGTAGATATGATTATTACGTTTTTGCTCATAATGCTCTCCTCCATACACATGTTTCTCTTTTACTTTAACACTTGAAGTGCACTCCAAGTCAAGTGCTATGAAAAAATGCCCTGCAAGGTCTTACCATTCGCAGGGCTGCATCTTAGTATTACTTCAGATTTTTATCAAAGAAGGCAAACAGTTTATCAAAGGGAATCTTGTCCATCTGGTCATAGAGGTCTACATGGGTAGCACCAGGAACAACGATTTCTTCTTTCTCCCCTTTGATGGCGGCATAGACATTATCGGAGAAATACTTGGAATGTGCCTTATCGCCGGTAATCAGCATGACCGGTGTATTGCCCAGTTCATCAATGTTGCTCATGAGTTTGAAATCGAAGAAGCCATACGGCGTCACCGAATCCCAAGCCAGCTTGTTGGAGTTGATTGCCCGCGGATGGAAGGCACGGCCTACATAGTAGCCAAAGAAATCCTGAATAACGGGATTCGCATCAGCAGGCAGTTTATCCGGGAACATGGTATCAAAGGTTTCCACATTGCCCTTGGAATCTACGCCCAATTCATGTGCACCACGGATGGCCTTGCCCGTTCTGGCCTCTTCATTACGCATCTTAGCCAGATGCTGTTTCACGATCTCCCGCTGTTCCGGCGTGTAGTAAGCACCATTATAATGGTCACTGATGCTTTCACTCATATCATACATAGCTGAGGTTGCTACGGCCTTGATGCGGCTGTCGCTGCCAGCTGCAGTGATGGCCATGCCGGACAAGCCACAGATGCCCATGGCACCGACCTGATCCGGGTTCACGAATTTCAGATTGGAAACGAAATCCACAGCGGCATGGTAGTCTTCCGTGAAGATTTCCGGGGAGCCCATATTGCGGCGGCTGCCACTGCTCTCACCGGTGGTGGAGGGATCAAAGGCTACGGCCACATAACCATGCTTGGCAAACTCCTGCGCATACAGGCCGGAGGACTGCTCCTTCACCGCACCAAAAGGCCCGGTAATCACTACAGCCTTGTACTGCTTGCTGGCATCAAAGTCTTTCGGCAGATACAGATGACCGGCCACTTCAAAGCCAAAACGGTTTTCAAATTTCACATTCTTGGCTTCAATGGAGTTGTCAATCTTGAATACACGGGTGTCATTGTCAAGCTCGCTGATGGATGAACGCTGCATCTGCGAAGCTGTTGCTAAAGTTTTAGCCGGCGTTGCTTGCCAAAGGACATCACGCCTGCCACCAGAGCAGCCAAAACCATCTTCTTGTTTTTGCCAATTTTCTTCAACATTTCTATTCTCCTTTACTTCACTTACACCTTTTATCCTCTTGTTTGATTTCATTATAGCGATTCCGTTTTGCAATTACCAATACTTATAAAAAATATATTGTTATGCCTGTCAAGCATAACAATCAATATCCTCAATGCTCAGACTGAACCATCAGCGATGTATGCACCTGCTTGTGGTAACATTGTGCCCCCAAAAACAACGCCGCCAGCAGGCAGAACAGCAGGCCACCCAGCACGACATACTGCGTGCCCCAGGCATCAATAAACTGACCGCTGACCGTAGTTCCGAGCACACAGCCCATATTGGCCGCCGTCAGGAACAGGCCATTGGCAAAGTCCGGTGCTTCCGGAGCGGCACTTGCCATCCAGTACTGATTGATATTGGCATTGATACCGCCCAAGATGCCCCAAATGACCACGATAAGCCCCATCAACGGCCAAACACTGCCGCCGCCCAACAGGGCAATATAGATTACGGCTACCGCCAGCGGAAAGATTTTGACCACAGTCAATGGACGCACGGTCAGCAGATTTCCCGCCAGCATACTGCCCAAAATATTACAAAGACCATACACAAACAGCAAGATACTGACTAAGGCTGGTGCTACGCCGGAAACAACACCCAGATACTCTGCCAAATAATTAAATACGCCGAAAATCGAACCATTGAGGAAAATCACCGCCACGATAGATGCCCAGACCATCGGCTTTTTGAGTACAGCGAGCTGACTGCCGTAGCTCAGTCGTGCCTTTACCGGCATTGAGGGAATAAACCATAATGTCGCCAGCATAACCAGCAAAGTGGCTAAGGCAAAGAACGCCATAGATGCAGAAAGGCTGAACTGCTCGGCCAAAAAGTTGCTGATAGGCACCCCAGCTACCATGCCGGCGGCTACGCCCATATTGATTTTTGCCGCCATCTTGGGCTCCTCACCAGATTTGGCGAGTCCTGCCGCCACGGTAAATGCCATCGCGCAATAGACCGGATGGAAGAACGCCGGCAGTACCCGCACCGCTAAAAGCACATAGAAATTTTCGGCAAAAACAGCAATGACATTACAGACGGTAAACAATCCCAAAATAAAGACCATAACATGCTTGCGGTTAAATCGCGACATAACAAGCGGCATGGTCGGCCCTGCCACCGCTACCCCCAAGGCAAACAAGCTGATAAGCCAGCCGGCCTGCACCACACTGACCTGATAGTATTCCGCGATATAGGGCAAAATCCCGATAAAGCCCATTTCGGTATTGAGAATACCAAACACCCCCATGGCCAGGATAAGCAGCATTACGCGTTTATTTCCATTCTGTTCCATTTCCACACCTTCCTTTTCTTCCATTATAGATTTATCTTCATGTAAATACCAATACTTATAGAAAATGCCTATCTATGCTTTACAGTAATAGATTTACACTCTATAATAAAAGAAAACCAAGGAGCTGATTGCGATGGAATTGCGTGTTCTCAACTACTTTCTGACCGTTGCCCGTGAGGAGAGTTTTTCGCGGGCGGCAGAAAAGCTGCACCTCTCCCAGCCGACCCTTTCCCGACAGTTAAAGGATTTGGAAGAAGAATTCGGCAAACAACTGCTGATTCGTGAACCACGCCGCATTCTCTTGACCGATGACGGGGAGCTTTTACGCCGCCGTGCAGAAGAAATCTTGTCGCTGGTGGAAAAGACCGAAGGCGAACTATTGAGCAGCAACGAAGATATCAGCGGCGATATCCGCATTGGCGCAGGGGAATCTGTACATTTCGGCCTGATTATGGAGGCCGCCCGCCAGCTGCAAAAACAGCATCCCCGCATCCGCTTTCATATCGCCACGGGCGATGGCAGCACGACACTTACCCGTTTAGACCGGGGCCTTATCGACTTTGCCTTTGTCTATGGCCGGCTTGACCCGGCCAAATATCAGGAACTTCCCCTGCCTGTCCGTGACCAATGGGTACTATTCCTGCGCAAAGATGACGAACTGGCTAAGCAGGAAACCATAACAGCCGCTGACCTCTGGCAGCGCCCCTTGCTCTTTTCCCGCCAAACACTCTCACCGAGTACCCACGGTGACGAACTGCTCAACTGGCTGCAAAAGCCAGTAAATGAGCTTCATGTTGCTGGTTCCTACACCCTGCTTTATAATGCCACCCTGATGGTCAAAGAAGGCTTAGGTTATGCCATCTCCTTTGATAAGCTCATAAATACCACGGGTACCGACCTTTGCACCCGCCCGTTAGAACCCCCCATCTACACCGAACCATCCCTGGCCTGGAAAAAGAACCAGGTCTTTTCCAAAGCATCCCAGCTTTTCCTGCAAACCTTACAGGAAAAATTTGCCGCTACGTGTTCGTCCACGGATAAAACTTAATACAGGACAAAGAGGGCTTACACGAAATGTGCAAGCCCTCTTTTTGTGTAAAACTTCACCGATCATAATTTTCTTTCTCATAGATGACATATTCCATGAGATATTCGATATGAATACCGGTATGGGTTTCCCCCGCCTCCCAGGTATTCATAATGCGTTGGAACACGCTTTGGAAATCTTCCTCCGAGAGATTCTGCAGGAGCACATAGAACTGATTGGGTTTATGCCGCAGAATCATATCGCTTTTCCGCAGGGTATCCTGCAGGCAGAGCTCAAACTTTTCTGCAGCATCCTTCAAACTGTACGGAAGTTCCTTAGCCGTATCTTCCTCGGACAGGATGAACAGGAGTTTGACGACCGTTCCCCCATATCGCTTGTAGAACTGCCGAAGAAAATGATAGATAAGGGAGAACTGCTTGAGGTCCATGGAAATCACCCCATCGCGCCTATGCCACCCCTCCACAACCTGCGTGATGCGGGCAAACTCCTTTTGGATATCATTTTCACCGGAAAAATCGTCTTCGCCATTCCGGCCATATATCCTTGCCCCGTTTTTGCCACTTTGTTTGACCTTGTAAAGCGCGCTGTCTGCCAGAGGAAACAGCATCTCATAGTCCTGTCCGTATTCCGGCACCAATACTGCACCTATCGAAATACTCAGCGGAATATTAAAGCTATCCCCTGCCAGTTTGACAGTCTCTTTGATAAGTTCATTATTCAGCCTGTGATGCAGGCTGTTCAGCGCCTCTTCACTGTTCATATTGGCAAAAAAGCCCATGAACTCGTCCCCGCCTATTCTGACCATAACATCCTGTGACCGGATATTGCGCCGAACAACATCCGCAAAAGTCTGCAAAACCTTATCGCCCATGCTATGACCATAAATATCGTTGACCAACTTAAAATTGTCTAAATCTAAAATCATCAGCATGCCGGCCCGCTCCGCACAGAGCTTTGTCACCCTGACGGTTCCTGCTGCTTTATTCAACAGACCAGTCAGCTTATCCACAGCCGCTTCCTCTTTCAAGCTCACGATTTCTTTTGTATGTTTGACGGTATTTAAGATGCGCTTTGTCAGAATATCCTTATGAACAGGTTTGCGGATAAAATCCGCGGCACCTTGTTCAAAGCTGCGGCTCTCTGCTTCGTTGGTCTCCAGTCCACTCAGGAAGATGATGGGTGTGGGTTCCCGCCCCGCCTCCTCTTCCATATGCCGTAGTTCCTGCTGGGTTGTAAACCCATCCATTTCCGGCATCTGTATATCCAGCAAAATTAAATCAGGGACGTTTTTGCTCATAAATTTCAACAGGTCACGCCCGGAACGCAGGCAGCTGACACGCATATCCTGTTCCCGCAGGATGCGCTTTGTATGAGTCAGCGCCAGGGGGTCATCATCAACAACAACAATCCAAATGCCCATAGTTTTCTCCTATCTTCTATCCGTTATCCGTTTCATTCTCGTACGAATCCCTTCACTTGTCCAGCAAGGTCAAAATGCCTTCGTAGTCAAAATGGTCCACCGCCTGTTTGAGCTTTTTGTAAAGCTCGACCTCCCCATCTGGAATTCGATAATCTTCCATCTCGATGAAAATCTCCTCCAAACGGTCACAATCCATTTCTTCTGCAGCCTCCCGCATTTCTTCATAGACGCTTTCCATCAGTACAGCGTCCGCCTCCGGCTTCTCATCTTCCGCCGCTGTCTGTTCATTTGCAAAGACCGCCGCGAGCTGCGCCTTAAATCCGCGATAAGTCTCGATGAAGCCTTCATGATGTGCCCGAATATATTCCCTATTCTCCGCCTTGCCGGCATTTTCCAGCAGCTGCGCTTCTTCACCGAATTCTTGGGCACCGATTATCCTGGCCGAACTTTTGAGCGCATGCACCTTTATGGTATAGTCTTTTATATTGCGCTCTGCATAAAAACCTTCAATTGCCTGCTCTGTTTCATCTATGGATTCATAGAAAATCTTTAACAGGGGCAGATAGGCCTCGACTGAACCACTATTTTTTATCCCTATCCGCATGTCCAGCCACTCTGCGCCCTGCAGCGGCGCAAGACTTTCCGGAATTTCCTCATTTTCCTGCACCATGACTTCTTCGCCTGCCTCCTGCATTTTTTCCTGCGGCAGATAGGTTAAAAGCATTTCCTCTAGCTTGTCGGTATCAATTGGCTTGGTCAGATAGTCATTAAAACCAGCTTCGATATACTGCTCCCGCGCACCGGAAATGGCATTGGCGGTCAAACAGATT
>CACZIV010000030.1 GCA_902781305.1 Pseudoselenomonas ruminantium | reverse complement strand
AATCATGTTGCATGATTATTTGCATTGTTTAGTTTTCAAAGAACAATCTTGTTTAGCGCTTCTTTCGAAGTGCCCGTCGCTTCAAGCGACTCATTTATCTTATCGCATTCAGATTAGCTTGTCAAGAACTTTTTTGAAGTTTTTTTTCGAAGCTTTTCGGCGTTCACAGCGGCCTGCCAATCAAGGCTTGCTGGGCTGTTTCGTTTCCGTGTCCGTCAGCGACTTGTATTATATTACACGAGTCGGAGAGCGTTGTCAACACTTTTTTTAAAAAAAGTAAAAAAAAGGTAAAAAAAGCCTTTGCTCCCCAATGTCTTATGGATGTTTTTCACTTTTTTCTATATAATGTAACTATGTGTGAATGATTATTGACTTAGGAGGTTTTGCGATGCTAACGACTCAAACCAAAGAGTACCCACTGCCAGCAGATTTGCAGGCCAAGATTGACCTGGTCTTAGAATCCCACGACAACGACCCAACGCAGATTGTGGGCATTTTACTGGATGTACAGGATTTGCATGAACGACATTATGTGCCGGAACCAACAGCCTACTATTTAGCTGACCGGCTCTCCATTCCCGTCACCAATGTGTTCGACTGCCTGAACTTTTACAGTGAGCTCTCCTCGACACCGCGGGCTAAATATCCCATACAAGTGTGCTCGTCACCAGCCTGCCGCGTGAACCGTATCGACACCGAACGGCTATTGTCCACATTGCAAGATCTCCTGGACATCAAAATCGGTGAAATCACCTACGATGGCCGCTTTACGCTAGAGCGCACCACCTGCTACGGCGCCTGCGACCGCGCACCATCTGTGCGCATCAACGGTCATGTCTACGACCACTTGGATTCCACGGAAAAAATCGAAGCCCTGCTTCGTTCCTTACAATAATCAGGAGGGAAATGTATGAGCACACCAATTAAATTTCTCACCAAAAATTTTGGTGCCTACGACACCTCCTCCATTGGTGCCTATATGAACATTGGCGGCTTTTCTGCCCTCAAAAAAGCAGTCAACATGGACCCGGAGGATATCTGCACGCTGCTTTCCGATGCCAAAATAAAGGGTCGCGGCGGTGCCGAATACCCCTTGGGCCGCAAGTGGAGCCAGGCCCGCGCCGTCCGCGGTGAAAACAAGGTCGTCATCTGCAACGCAGACGAAGGCGAAACCACCACCTTCAAGGATAGAGAACTCATCAAAAACGACCCCTTCAACCTCATTGAAGCCATGATTATCGCGGGCTTTGTCTGCGGTGCCACCGACGGCTACATCTATATGCGCGCCGAGTACGCCTGCTTCCGCCCGCTCCTCCTCAACGCCATCCGGCAGGCGAAAAACTACGGCTTCTTAGGCGAAAACATCCTGGGCAAGGGCTTTAACTTCAACATTCACCTCTACTCCGGCGGCGGCGCCTATGTCTGCGGCGAAGGCACGGCCCTTATCCGTTCCATCGAAGGCAAGGCTGGCCGTCCCCGCATGAAACCGCCCTTTATCAAGGTCAGCGGCCTTTTTGCCCGCCCGACCTGTCTGAATAATGTCGAAAGCCTGTCGCTCGTGCCCCATCTGCTTGTGGACAGCGAAACCTATATGCACTGCGGCTGCGGCGACTCCATCGGCACAAAACTCATCAGCGTGGCCGGCAACGTCAACAATCCCGGCGTCTTTGAAATTCCCTTCGGCACGACCGTACGCGAAATCATCTACGAGCTGGCCGGCGGTATCCAGCATGACCGGGAGATTCAGCTCATCCAGTTCGGCGGTGCCTCCGGCAAAGTCGCCGACGCGAGCATCTTAGACACCCCCTACACCTATGAAGATTTGCGCGCCGCTGGTGTCATGGTCGGTTCCGGCGGTATCCTCGTCATCGACAAGCGCACAAGCGTACTCGACTTTTTGCGCATGAATCAGGAATTTTTCTCCGAGGAAAGCTGCGGCCAGTGCACGCCCTGCCGCGAAGGCAACCTGCACATCAAAATCATCCTCGACAAAATGGCAGCAGGCACGGCTACACCAGAGGACATCAAGACCATGGCCACCATCGCCCGCGTCATGAGCATGTCCTCGCTTTGCGGCCTGGGGGAAACCGCCCAGAACAGCCTGCAATCGGCCATGCTGAAATTCCCGGAAGTTTTTGACCTTGGAGGTGCGCGCGCATGAGCGAAATGATTCATCTGACCATCAACAATATCCCCGTCGAAGTGCCCCAAGGCACGAAAATCATGCAGGCAGCCCAGACGATTGGCATCGACATCCCGCACCTGTGCTACCACGAAGACCAGCGCATCAAAGCCCATTGCCGCCTGTGCTCCGTCGAAGTCACCGGCAAAAGGAGACTCCTTGCCGCCTGCTCCACCGAAGTCTGGGAAGGCATGGACGTCCATACCGACACCCAGATTGTCCGCGACACGCAGGTGTCCATCCTCCAGCTTATGCTGGCCAACCATCATAAAGACTGTCTGAGCTGCCCCCGCAACCAAAACTGCGATTTGCAAAAACTCTGCAGCCGCTTCAACATCTTAAAATCCCACCTGCCCAGCGTGGTCAAAGAAGAACCGCGTATCGAGACGAACCCCGCCATCGTGCGCGACCCGTCCAAATGCATTCGCTGCGGCAGATGTATTCGCGCCTGCAAGGACGTACAGGGCATTGCGGCCCTGACCTACGCCGGACGCAGCAGCGACATTACCGTGACCACCGCCTTTAACAAGCCCATGGAACAGACCGACTGCATCCTCTGCGGCCAGTGCAGCCTCGTCTGCCCCACCGGCGCCATCGTCGAAAAAGACGATACCCAAAAGGTGCTCGACGCCCTGCAGGACAAAAATAAACACGTTATCGTACAGGTGGCCCCCTCCGTCCGCGTGGCCTTGGGCGACGCCTTTGGCCTGGAACCAGGCGCCATCGTCACTGGCCAGATGGTCACGGCCTTGAAGCTTTTGGGCTTTGACAAGGTATTTGACACCAACTTCGGCGCCGATTTAACCATCATGGAAGAAGCCCACGAATTCCTGCACCGCCTTGAACACGGCGGCACCTTCCCCATGATGACCTCCTGCAGCCCCGGCTGGGTCAACTACATGGAAAAACATTTCCCCTCCTGTATCGACCACCTCTCCTCGGCCAAATCGCCCATGAGTATGTTCGGCGCCATCGCCAAGACCTACTACGCCGAAAAAGCAGGGCTAAAGCCTGCGGAAATCGTCACCGTCTCCATCATGCCCTGCACCGCCAAAAAATTTGAAGCCGCCCGCCCCGAAATGGGCCGCGACGGCTGCCGCGATGTGGACATTGTGCTGACCACCCGTGAGCTCATCAAACTCATCAAATATGTGGGGCTTTCCATCGGCAAGCTCCCCGAAAACGACTTTGACAGCCCCTTGGGCCTCTCCTCCGGCGCCGGCGCCATCTTCGGCGCTACCGGCGGCGTCATGGAAGCAGCCCTTCGCACCGTCTACGAAAAAGTCACCGGCAAGACCCTCGAAAAACTCGAATTCATGGACGTGCGCGGCTTTGACGGCATCAAAGAATGCACCGTCAACCTGCCCGGACGCGACGTGCACATCGCCGTTGCCCATACCCTCAAAAACGCCCGCATCATCATGGAACAGGTCAAAAAGGGTACCAGCCCCTACGACTTCATCGAAATCATGGCCTGCCCCGGCGGCTGTATCGGCGGCGGCGGCCAGCCCATCGGCACCACCAACGCCATCCGCAAAAAACGCATGGCTGCCCTCTACGAAATCGACCAGAACCTGCCTATCCGTAAATCCCACGAAAACCCAGATATCCAGACCCTCTACCACGATTTCCTCAGTGAACCGTTAAGCGAAAAAGCCCACGAACTCCTCCATACCCACTACCATAAAGTCGATAAACCCTATTCCTTCAACTAAAACAAGCGCCCTGCAGCCGAAACTGCAGGGCGCCTTTCATTTAGCGTTTCATATTAATCATGGTTTCAAGCTTTTCATATGTTCGCAAAACGCCTTTGGTGTAAAAAGGTTCACGTTGCAAAATTACATCTAAAATAACATTAGTATCAATTAATATTCACATCTGCTAAAACGCTCCTCACGAGATTCCTGTAACTCTTTCATTTCATCAAAATCCAATACTTGTTTGGACAAACTCAATATATCATCTAATGCCGCTTTTTTTCTGGCTATCCGTTCATTTGCACCTAGATACTGCTGATTATACTGGAGCATATATTGAATCAGTGCTGCTACGCCTTCTTCCGGCATGGCTTCCAACATCCGAAAAGCTTCTTGACGAAGTGCTGTCATTCTCCTCACTCCTTTGCAAAATATTCTGTTGTTTTCCTCTACCTAAATTATACCGCGAGAAAAAATCCCCTGCAACCGTAAAATTGCAGGGGATTTGCTGTATTACCGTTTCATATTAATCATGGTCTCAAGCATTTCATCACTTACGGTGATAACCTTGGAATTGGACTGGAAACCACGCTGAGTGATAATCATATCGGAGAATTCGTTGGCGATGTCGACGTTGGACATTTCGAGGGCGGAAGGCGTTATATCACACCCCAGTGCAGTTGCTGTTTGTACATTAGGAGTGCCTGAGTTATTAGATGCCTGATAAAGACTACTACCTGTCTTCGTCAGACCGGCTGCATTTGTAAACTGCGCCACAGCAATTTGTCCTTCAGCCTGTCTTACACCATTTGTATAAGTAGCTTGAATAATCCCCGAGCTATCTATGGAAACAGACTTCAATGTTCCTGCCGGATTACCATCGGTTGTACCATTAAATGTGCTATCACCAACAAACTGCGTCAATTGTGAAACATCAATAGCCACCGTTTGCGTATGATTTGCACCATTTGTCATGGTCAACTCAATATTACCACTTCCAGTTAACATTTGTCCCGAGGTTGAAAATTGAACCGTAACGGGCTTCATGTCAACCGTAATTGTGCCACTGGAATCTGTAATCGTGTTGGTTGTTCCCGCCACATTGGAGCCATCCAAATTAATCGTCCACTGATTGCCATCACTCGTGGTAACACCGCTGCCTGTAGATGTCTTTGTGAAATACACCGGAACAGCATGGACACCGCCATCACTGTCATATACATTGAGGATTGTCGTAATCGGCAGGCTATGACCTATATTATAGGTTCCGGATGTCACTGTCTGCGTAGTCTGGTCAGAAAATGTGAGCGATAAAGCTTCTGTACTGGAGGCCGTAACACTCCCCGGAATAATCTCTTCCACCAACGTATTATCGTTATACTTAATACCAGTTATTTTCGTTTGCTTAGCGACATCTGTTATCTCTGTCAAAGTAGCATAACTTTCAATAGTAGCCGTCATTGTTGCACCATTTTGTGTATACGTATAAGTACCACCAACATTATAAGTCGTTCCTGTCGGAATCATGTCATCATGAAAAGTACCATCGTCAAGTTTAATACGCACCTTTGTTCCATTTGGTACCTGTGTCGGCGTGTTGACAAAAGCGTCCGCATAATTATCACCAGCCGCATAAGGGCCGGGAGGGGTACTACTGCTTGTTACAGAAATAGTTTTACCATCTTTTAGCGTCAAAAGCAACGGTGAAGTGGCAGTTGCCGTAGCACTTCCGGATACCGACTCCAGTGCATAACCTTCATCTATATTTGTACCAGTACCAAAACGCAGAGAAGTTCCGTCACCTTCATTGGATGTAACGGTCATCTTATCTGGTGTGAACGTAATTTTTGCTCCTACGACTTTAGACGTAACACCACCATAAGTATATGTATCCGTACCAATAACATACGACTGCGGAATCGTACCTAACTTGGAAACATCATGGGTCGTTCCATCAGCTAAAGTCAGCACTAAAGTTTCACCATCGGCATCCATTTGCGTAACCGTATCGCCGATAGTCGTATTTTCAATCGTTACAAGCTCACCATAGGTATACGTTGTTCCATCCACGCCAGTCGTTGTACGAACGTTACCACCACCATAGTCCTTTTCTAATGTAACATCAACAATGCCCTTTTTCGCTGTAACTTTATCATTAGATGAAGCACCTGTCGTACTATCCAAAACATATCCATAGCGCCAGGTTTTATCTGTAGAGGTATTTTCAAACGAATGGGTGGCACCGCCATCCAATGTAACCGTTGCAGGAGAATGATATTTATTTACATCAAGTGCAGTTGCGGCAGATAAATCTTTAACGGTAGTGGAATAAACATCATCAGGCTTATAAGTTGTGCCAGATGTTCCCGCCACCTTGATGTCTCCAGTCAATACCAAATCACAGGGCATCCCATCCGTGCAAGTCCAATTCGTTTTATCGCAGCCATTTACCTTCGTTATCACGGCACTATCTGCCTTTACATTATTGGCATAGGTAGCCAGCGTTGTGGCTGTCGGTTTCATGGACTTTCCGGATTGAATGACAATATCGGTGGGGTCACTATTCGTAGAAATATTGCCATTTTCAAACATCCAGCCTTGTACTTTTAAACCGCTCCCCGGCAGAACATAATTGCCATTTGCATCAAATTCAAAAGCACCATCACGGGTATAGTACGTTTCCGCTCCTTTTTTCACAACAAACAAGCCATTGCCGGACAAGCACAAATCGGTATTTTTCCCCGTAGCCTGTACTGAGCCATCCGTAAAAATAGTATCAATACTGGCCACACCTACCCCCAGGCCAATCTGTTTAGGATTGGTACCACCAAGATTTCCTCTCGGCGCAGAAGCCCCAGCCTGCGTTTGGCTAAGCGTATCAGCGAAGGTCACGCGGCTGGACTTAAAACCGGTAGTATTGACGTTAGCAATGTTGTTACCCACAACATCCATCTTCGTCTGATGTCCTTTAAGCCCCGAAACTCCCGAATATAACGAACGCATCATAATGAATCACTTCTCCTTTACCCCATACACTATCAAAGATAAGCGACGTTCCCTGTCAAATACCGTACTGCGAATCCATGCGAACGGTATGTTATAGTTTTTTCCTATGGGAAGGACGCATTTATAAACCTATACTTTTGTGAAGCAAATCGCTTACAATAGATAATGTATATTGTAAGGAGGCATGTTTATGGCAAAAATTTATGGGTATGCAAGAGTGAGTACGAAGGAACAAAATCCAGACCGTCAGTTAATCGCATTGAAGCAGGCGGGCGTTTCGGCGGCCAACATTTATATAGATAAAATTTCCGGCAAGGATTTCAACCGCCCCAACTACCGTAAAATGGTGCGCAAGCTGACCAAGGATTCTGTGGTGTATGTCAAATCCATTGACCGCTTGGGGCGTAACTATAAAGAGATTATGGACGAATGGCGCTATATTACGCAGGTCAAAGGTGCAGATATCGTGGTTATCGCCCTGCCGTTGCTCGACACACGGCGCAGTAAGAACCTGCTGGGAACCTTCATCAGCGATATGGTCTTGCAGTTGTTGTCCTTTGTGGCAGAAAATGAACGCCGCAACATTCGCCAACGACAGGCAGAGGGCATCGCCGCAGCCAAGGAACGCGGTGTACGTTTTGGCCGCCCCAAAAAGCCGTTGCCGGAAAATTTTTATGGTCAGTATGACCTTTGGCACAGCGGGAAGTGCAGCCTGACTCAGGCCGCTAAAGCCTGCAACATGCCCATATCCACGTTTTATGTGAAGTGCAAACAGCTAAAAAAAGAAGCATAACAACCCGTAACTACCAATGTAGGCAGGCTGTTATGCTTCTGGATAATATTTCATAAAAAAGAATTTTTTGTGAAAATATATTTTTTACTTAAGAAAATCCACATTCTCTCCGATAAACATTGTAGATTGGGAAGGAAAAATGCTTTTCAGAAAAGTATAGTTTTATAAAAACTTTCTTTCCATAGATAAAAACTATAACCCGCCGTCTGCAGGGATTCGCACTACGGCATTTGACAAGGAACGTCGCTTAGCTGCAACAGTTTATGGGATAAAGGAGAAGTGATTTATTATGATGCGTTCGTTATATTCTGGTGTATCCGGTGTAAAAGGTCATCAGACGAGAATGGATGTTGTCGGCAACAACATTGCCAACGTAAATACTACAGGGTTCAAATCCGGTCGTGTGACCTTTGCCGATACCTTGAGTCAGACTACAGCCAATGCTTCTGCAGCAACGGGGAATCGCGGTGGTACCAATCCAAAACAGATTGGCTTGGGCGTAGGCGTAGCTAGTATTGATACACTGTTCACAGACGGCAGCGTTCAGGCAACGGGTAAAAATACTGACGTGGCATTGTCAGGTAACGGCTTGTTCGTGGTAAAAAGTGGTAATGAAACTTACTACACGCGTGATGGTGCTTTTGAATTTGACGAAAAAGGCAATTACGTCCTGCCGGGCAGTGGCCATTATGTACAAGGCTGGACGGCATCCAATGGCGTATTAAATACCAATGGTGGTGTAGGCAATATTCAGATTCAGGCTGGTAAATCCATGGCCGCAGAAGCTACGACCCTGGCTACTTATAAAAACAATTTAGATGCAGCAGAAGAAACCGTTATCGGCATGAAGATTACGGATGCCAACACAAATTCGATAACGCTGGATTCCACCAACGCAAATTCCTATACCGTGGGTGAGACCTATGAATCTAAAATTACAAAAGAATCCGTAACTTTTGCTAGTGGGATTTCCCTTGCATCAGCACAGGGAACATATGCTATGGGAAATTCCTATTATATAAAAGATGGTACCGATATAACCGTAAATTTAGCTAATGGTGATACGGTAACGGTGCCCAAAACTTCAACCGCTACCTGGCGTGTAGGAAGTAATGTTCCCGCCTCGACCAATGGTGTCAAATCGCTTAATCCCGGCGCAACACCTCAAGTGACCTTAGAGGATGATGCCAAAATAACCAATAATAGCGGTACCACCTATACCGTTGAATTAGTGAATGGGGATACGATTTCCGTACCGTCCACATCAACACTAGGGCCTTATACAGTAGGTTCAGGCACCCCGACAGACGCTATTACCAGTATTACCGGAAATAAAATCGCATTAAACAGCGGTGGTACCTTGACAAATAATAGCGGTACCGTATATCAGGTGAATGGAGACGTGAATGGCGTTACGGGTAAATTAAATATATCTTCCACGTCAACAATTACCTATGACGGTTCAGCTACAGTTAATCTCACTGTTACAGGGGTAAATGGCTCAACTGTTACATTTAATGATGGTTCAACCATGGTCATGACCGCAGCAGAGGCAGCAACTTTTACTCAAGGTCAGAGCTATAGCTTTGCACAAAGTAGTTTTGGGACCGCTCTGCCAACCGCCAATGTAAGTACGATTACATCTACTGCCGCCTCAGCTATTACGCGTATATCTGGAACGATTGATACTGGGGATGGTTCAACAACATCTACAGATACATTCAATGCAACCTCCGGTTATATTGTACCAGCTAATGGTTTAAAAGTTTCGGAGATGAACCTTACCGATAGTTTAGGTAGTTCGATAAAAGTGTCTAATACCGATGCTACAGCATATAAAGCCGGTACATCGAATTATTCTACGACGATTTCTTCTGTACTGCTTAACATGAGTGACGGAACGACTTCCACACAAAACAGCGGTAAATATACCATGAATTATAGCCTGCCCTTGACAACCACTTTAAATGTTTATGACACCTTGGGTAATGCGCATTCAGTGGTTGTTTACTTCACCAAAACAAAAACCGACAGCATAAATGGCAACCAATGGACAGCCTCAGTAAATGTTGATGGTTCTGGAAAAAGCACGATTACGGAACAGGATGGCAGTACAACTACAATAGAAATGGCTGATACTGTGTTGCAGTTCAACACAGTTGGTAAGTACAGTGATGGTTCCGGTAACTTAAATCTCACATTGACCAATGGTTCCACAGCTGCACAAACAGTTACAATTGACGTAAGCCAATTGACTCAGTACGCCGGCAACAATACAATCAATGGTGTATGTGATGGTAATGCGGCGGGAACACTGAAGTCGATATCCATTGACTCTTCCGGTATAATTACCGGAACTTACACGAATGGTGTTAGTCAATCCGAAGCTCAAATAGCAGTAGCACAATTTACAAATGCTTCTGGTTTGACCAAGACTGGTTCCAGTCTGTATCAACAATCCAACAACTCCGGTGAACCCAATGTGAAAACGGCCAGCGATTTGGGCGTAACCTTGCAGGCTTCAACCCTCGAAATGTCCAACGTCGACATCGCCAACGAATTCTCCGATATGATTATCACTCAGCGTGGTTTCCAGTCCAACTCCAAGATTATCACGGTAAGTGATGAAATGCTTGAGACAATGATTAATATGAAGCGTTAACCGTACAACAAAAGACCAGCCTGCTTACAAGCAGCTGGTCTTTTGTTCTATATTGGATTATTTTTTCTTCTGCCCATAATAAGCATTCGGGCCATGCTTACGCAGGAAATGCTTGTCAAGCAGCACCTGCGGCATGGGGTCGCGGTCCTGCGTGAGCATCTGCGTATGGAAAGCCATCATGGCGACTTCTTCGAGCACCACGGCATTATGCACTGCGTTAAAGCAGTCCGTTCCCCAAGTGAAGGGGCCGTGATTTTTCACGAGCACCGCCGGCACATAATCCGGGTTGATGCCGTATTTCTTGAACCGTTCCACAGCCACCACACCGGTATTGTACTCGTAGGCGCCTTTAATTTCTTCCTCGGTCATATCGCGGGTGCAGGGAATTTCCCCATAGAAATAATCGCCCTGCGTCGTGCCATAAGCACGCACGCCCTGGCCAGCCTGAGCAAAAATCGTGGCCCAACGGGAATGGGTATGCACCACGCCGCCAATGTTGGGGAATTCCTTGTAGAAAATCCGATGCGTTTCGGTATCGGAAGAAGGATTGAGGTCACCTTCCACCTTGTTGCCATCCAAGTCCACAACCACCATATCCGACGGCTTCATCACATCATACTCAACCCCGGACGGTTTAATGACAAACAGTCCCTTTTCCCGGTCAATCCCGGAAACATTTCCCCAGGTAAAAGTAATCAGATTATGCTTCGGCAAAAGCATATTGGCTTCGTAGACTTTCTCTTTCAGTTCTTCTAACATAACTTCCCCTCCAACATTGTGCTATGCACACTTCATTACCGATTGTTATCCATTAGGATTACTTACACACATATCATACAACACCAAGAGCGACATTTCAATAGTTTTAGAATTTTTTGTGCTCGTACACAACGCCTATTTGGCAACCCCAGCCCACGACGGCAGGTAATGTTTTCCGTAGCTTTTGACAAGCCTGTCTAGGACTGAGGAAAATACTGCCTGCCGTCACGAGCGGCCTTTACATCCAGATGTAAACCACAACCACAAATGCCAAGCACCAGCCCGCGACAGCAGGTGATGTTTTCCGCAGCTTTTGACAAGCTTGTCTATGGCGAAGGAAAATATTACCTGCTGTCGCGGGCGTCCTTTATGCCACGATGTAAACCAGCAACTTTACTTCGTCAACTCATACATGGCAATCTCATTGATTTCCCGGTTAGCGCCGATAAGGATTTCCTTCCCATCATGCACGTAATGCAGCACATTTGCCGCGCCGCAGCCTTCGTCGAGTTTATCGGCCACATATTTGCCATCTTTATAGGTAAAGGCCAGCAAATACCGCTCACCCTTGCGGTGCCCAATGATAAAGGTATTTTCTCCGTTGACCTGCCCGCCGAAGATGGCATGCAGGAATTCCAGTTTTTCCGGATAGGTATAGGCCACTTCAAATTTGCCGTCTTTCTGCTCGTAGATGTTGATGGTATCGCCATGAAACGGAGCCAGAGCGCAGAGTTCTTCCACGCCGTCGCCATTGAGGTCCATAAGCAGGGCGTCGCTGGCTGCATCGCTCGTGAGTTCTTTTACTTCCCATTCACCGCCAGCAGTTTTCGGCGGGAAGAACTGGAACACGCCGTTATCGCAGGAAACCACGGCCGAAGTGGAGCCGTCCTTTTCCTCATGCAGATAATAGCCGTGATTCTTGAGCATATTATCCTTAAGCACCGTCAGTTCCAGCTGATTATCGTCATTGTAACCGGAGAGGTCGTCCGGCAGTTCAGCCACGAACACCTTTCCGGGGAAACGCCAGTCATCTTTGTATTCATGGTCGGATTTCAGCGCGCAGGCAATGATGTAGTTTTTGCCGCCCGCCTGCAGAATGCCGAAACGGTGTACAAAGGGCAGGTCAACGAGGGTACGCACTTCCCAGTCGTTCTTGCCGCGCGGCGTAACGACTACGATGGAGGCTTCCTTGGAGTCATTCGGCGAATAGAATTTGCGCGTAGCCAGGAACTGTCCGTCCGTGCCCGGCACCTGCACCATGGTCATAACCCCACCAGGGCCTTCCCAAACGGTTTCCTCAATTTCGCCATCAAGGCTGATGAGATAGCAGTTGTTGACCTTTTCTGCGGCGCAGAGGAAATGGTCCTTGCCCTGATAATGGAGCATGGCCAGAGAATAACATTTTTCAAGTTCACCGATAACTTTTTTCGTTGCTTTCATTACACTACACCTCTATTAATTCATCTTGTCCAAACGGCTGCGCATAAATTCACTGGCCTTCTTGAGTTCTGCCTTATAGTCCTGTCCATCTAAGTACCAGAATTCCGCTACATAACGGCGCACACCCAATTCCCAGCTGGTCTTAATGACGTTTTCAAAATCCACATGGCCTGTGCCAAAGGGAATCTCGCGATATTTGCCCGGTACGGTTTCCTTTAAGTGCACCGCCACGATATGCCCCTTGCCGCGTTTCAAATCTTCGGTCACATCATCATGATAGAGCAGGGCCGCATTGGTGATATTGCCCGAATCCGGATATACGCCTAAATACGGCGAATCCACGAGTTTAACATATTCCATGGCCTTTTGCACATTGTCCATAAACGGCGTTTCCATGGTTTCAAAGCCCATCTGAATCCCCTCTTTGCCGGCCATTTCGGCTGCAATTTTGAGGTTCTTCACGAAATCCGCCCGCGTTTTTTCCGTACCTTCTTCGTAATAAACATCATAGCCTGCCAGCTGAATGGTACGAATGCCCAAATCCGCCGCCAGTTTCACGGCCTTTTCCATGATGGCCAGACTCTTTTTCTGCTTCTCCATATCCGGACAGCCCAAGGGATACTTGCGATGCCCCGACAAGCAGATGGAGCGGAACGGCACCCCCACAGCCCGCATGGCTGCGCGAATGCTGTCTCTTTCCCCTTCGCTCATATCAAGACGAGCCAGTTTCGCATCCGTTTCGTCAATGCTCATTTCCACATAATCAAAGCCCGCCTCTTTCGCTGCCTGCAGTTTTTCCACCCAGTTCAGCGTTCCCGGCATGGCTTTTTCATATAATCCGAGTTGATATTTGCACATAAAAATCTTCCTTTTTCCCGCAATTTCCGACAAAATCCCCATAAAATGGCCGCAATAAAGGACTGCCGCATTTTGCAGCAGCCCTCCACACTAAGCCTGACAGCCAATATTCTTTTGAACCTTTTCTCTGACACCAGCCGCTGGGCGCCTTATCGCGCCCAACGCACCATTATGCGTCAACGATATTGGCTTTAATTTTTTCTTCCATTTCTTTTTCTGCGAGCAAGTTCTTGAGGCCGATAACCGTAGCCTTGGTGCCGGTGAAGGTACCTACGAGGGATTCGGAGCAGAACACGACATCGTAGTTATTCGCCTGCGATTTGGCATCGCCTACATTCGTATGATAGATTTCTGCCTCAAGGCCCAGTTTCTTGAACACCTTTTCGAGCTTCATCTTGATAATCTGGGAAGAACCCATACCAGAACCACATGCAGCGATAACTTTCAATTTAGCCATTTTCAAGCACTCCTTTATAAAAACACTTAGTTAAAATCTTTAATCAATTACTACCTGATCCACAGGCACGCCCTGTTTTTTAGCCATGATTTCTTTATACTTATCGAAATCCTCGGCAATCACAAAGTAAGTATCTTTGTTCTTCGCATAGATAATCTGCGGAATTGCCAGCAGCAGGATTACTACCGCGGCTACACCAAAGTACTGGAAGTTTTCCATAATCACACCGATGAACGGCCAAACAGCATCCCAGTCGAAGTTGCCATGCCAGCCGCCGAAGTTACCGGTGGTGAAGTGGTAAGCTGCAAAGCCGCCGCCCAAAACCTGAATCATGCCGGAGCAGAACGGAATGATGGCTGCTGCGCGGATACCGCCGAGACGGTTAGCAAATACAGCAAAGGTTGCATTATCGAAGAACAGGGGTACGAACCCGGAGATAATCAGAATCGGGCTGTTGAATACGATGAGGCCCATGATAGCCAGGAACTGGCCGAAAGCACCGAAGAGGAAGCCAAACGTTACAGCGTTGGGATGGCCAAAACCATATGTTGCGGCGCAGTCTACTGCAGGCACGGAACCCGGCAGGAGCTTTTCGGAAATACCCTGGAAGGAATTGGTGAGTTCGGATACGAATGTACGAACACCAAGCTGCAGGATAGTGAGGTAAACGGCGAAGTTCAAGGATTTTTCGAGAATGTAGAAACCGAAGTTCTGCTTAGCACCGAAGCCCTTATCAATCTGATGCATGAGGTCCGGGCCGAGAATCGTGATAATCGTACCAAAGAAGATGGTCATGAGTACGCCCGTTGCCACCATGTTTTCATTAAAGATGGACAGGAAGCCGGGCAGTTTGAGGTTTTCCAAAGAGTTTTTCGGGTTGCCGATTTTCTTGGCAATCTTGGATACGAGGAAGATACCAAACATCTGCTGGTGACCCGTTGCAAAGCCGCCGCCCTCGGTCAGTTTAGCTACCGGTTCAACCGTGAGGTTGGAGGCAACCGCCCAATACGTACCGAGGAGAATACCGAGCATAACCACAACCTGCGGGTCCATAAGGCCCGGGAAGCAGAACAGCACGAGCCAGAGAGCCGTGGAGGACTGCTGTACCATAACGTGACCGGTGATAAAGAGCGTACGAATCTTCGTATATTTACGGAACAAGACCAAAAGGATATTCATGGTGAAGGCAATCAAGAGCACCATCATCATCATCGAGAAGGAACGGCCGATATTTTCTACCGAGGCCTGGGCTGCCGCCTGACCAAAGTACGGGTCGATAACGGCTGCTGAAAGTTCGAAACGGTCTTTCAAACCTGCCAGCACCGGACGGAAGTTACCAACCAAGCCGCCGCTTGCTACATTCAAAATCATGTAACCAACAGTACCTTTGATAAAGCCCGCCAGACATTCATACCATTTCTTCCCCAAAAGGGCATAACCGGCAAAGACGATAAAACCGATAAAGAAGGCTGGTTTCGTCAGGATGTTGTTTTGGAAAAACTCCCAAACGGATAATAAGATTTCCATAACTAGCTATTTCCCCACTTTCGTTTTCTTTTCCCCTGAGGGGAGAAAACCTTCTCCCCTCGCCATCAAGCTTTTTATTCCTCGATTTTCAGCAAATCTTCCGGCGTCTTAGCTTCCAGGACTTTCGCTACAATATCCTCATCGGATAAGGTTTCCGAAAGCGCCATCAGATTGTTGAGGTGAACTTCATCATCCGTTGCTGCCAGCACCACGAAGATGCGGGCATCTTTATCCGGGTCGTTCGGGTCAAAGCTGACCGGCTTTTCCGTCTTCATGAAGCACATGGCCGTATCGTTTACGCCGCGGCCGCGTTCAGCATGCGGAATGCAGATGTTCGGGGCAATGACGATGTAGGGGCCAAGCTCCTCCACCTTTTCAATGATGATTTCCGGATATTCCTTCTCGATGGTGCCGTCCGCCAGGAGCGGTGCGCAAGCTGCGCGAACCGCGTCACGCCAGTCGTCAAACCCTTCATGGAAGGAATAGTGTTTTTTCTCCACAAATTCTTTGAACATTTACAATCACCTTTCAGATTACAAGCAGGAACGGAACGGGATATTCTGCGGATGCTCGAAGCAATCCTCGAAGCCCCGGCGATGATGGAAGTAGAGCTTATCCTTATCCTGCGGGTAAGTATACTTGCCGCCCACCTGCCAGAAGAAGGGATGGAACTTGTATTCGTTGCGATCCTTCTTGAAGTCATAGAGCACCTTGATTTCCTCGCAGTCAGCCTGGAAATTCGTCCATACATCCCAGTGGATGGGAACAACAACCTTGCACTGGAGATTTTCCGCCATGCGCAGCACATCGATTGACGTCATCTTGTCCTGCATGCCAATCGGGTTTTCACCGAAGGAACCAAAGGCCACATCAATGTCGTAATCCTTGCCGTGTTTAGCAAAGTAGATGGAGAAGTGGCTGTCACCGGAGTGGTAAATGTTGCCACCCGGCGTCTTTAAGAGGTAGTTAACTGCTTTTTCGTCCATGTCCGTCGGGCACTTGCCGGTGAGTTCTTCTCTGTCCGGGCCGGTGCTGTCCGTGGTTACGATGCAGGTTCTATCGAAGCTGTCGAGGGCGATGATTTCGATATCCTTAATCTTAATCGTGTCACCCGGTTTTACCACCTGGCAGCGTTCACGAGGTACGCCCCATTTCACCCAGGTTTCAACGCTCTTTTCCGGGCCGATGAACGGAACCGGAATTTCCTTGCCGTTCTCATCCGTCGTGGTCATGCCGCTGTTGATGACATGTGCTGCCCATTCAGCGGACATATGGTCCTGATGGTAATGCGTGGCGAGCACTGCATCTACATGCTTGAATGCGAAGGGGTCAATGACGAACGGCACGTTGCGGAGGTTCGGCTGCATCGTGCGGCAGCCGCACATGTTCGCCATCTGATGACCAACCTTCATCTTGCCATCACCATGCGTGCGCTTGCCGTTGCCGCACCAGAGGTCAACCGTTACATTGGCACCGCCCGGCGTCTTGAACCAAACGCCCGTGCAACCCAGCCACCACATGGAAACCTGACCTTCCGGAACAACCGCCTGCTCGATGTCCTCAACGAGCCAGGTGCCCCATTCCGGGAACGTGCTGTTAATCCAGGATTCTCTCGTCATTTCACTAATCTTGCTCATTTTGCCCCTCCTAATGATGTAAATAAGCGTAACGAACATTTTATGGCGTTTTGCCTTCTGTTATGTTCGTTATTGGTCTAAATCATTTTATGCTCATATCATACACCACATTTACGCTTATTTCAAGTCTTTTTTTAATTATTTTTTCGTAAAATGACTTTTTGTTTTTATTTCGCTCATAAAATAATCATTTATCGGTCGCATTTGTCCTTGATTTATGCTCATTTACGTTTTATAATAGAATCAAGCGTATAAGAGCACGACCTGCTTACTGCGCAAACTGATAAGGAACAATTCGACAAGGAGGTTTTTCTCCATGAAAAATAGCAAGAGCGTTGTATTCAAACGCCAACAGGCTTTATTAAAGGAGTTGCGGGAGGAAAAGACGATTGATGTGGAAACCGTGGCCAAAAAGCTGGACGTTTCCCCCACCACCATCCGGCGGGATCTGATTATGTTTGAAAAACAGAACTTAATTGAACGCTTCCACGGTGGTGCCACATTATTAGAAGAATCCCTGCGGGAAGAGGATATCCCCACGGACAACCACGAAGCCGAGGACAAAGAGCAAAAGCAGATTATCGCGCGCTATGCCGCCGAACTCGTTGAAGACGGCGACACCATCTTCATCAACTCCAGTTCCACCGCCCTTTTGATGCTGGACTACTTAAAGGGAAAAAGCGTCATCGTCGTGACCAATAATAGTTTTGCCCTCAACCATCCCCATGACCCGCAGGTGGATATCATCATGACCGGCGGCGAAATTTACCAGCGCCGCAAATCCCTGGTCGGTGAATTCGCCCTCCATACCCTGACCAAAATCATCGCCGACAAAGCCTTTATCGGCGTAGGCGGCATCAGCGCGGACGGCGGCATCACCACCTCGGTACTGCCCGAAACCGCCATCAACGAAACCATGCTGCGCCGTTGCCAAGGCAAACGCTATGTGCTGGCAGCCAATAGCAAAATCGGGCGCGAGCACAACTTCCACAGCGCTGACCTCAGTCAGGTAGACTGCCTGATTACCTGCGAGGGCAGCAACGAAAGCAAAATCGCCGCTATCCAAAATAGCGGCGTGGAAGTAGTCGAGCTGCATATTTAATTTAGTTTTTTAGGTTTACATCGAGATATAAAGAAGCCCGGTGGCTGCCGGTACTTTTCCTCTGCTTAGACAAGCTTGTCAAACGCGACGGAAAAGCACCGGCAGCCACCGGGCTTCGTGCTATCTTTATCTTATCGTTTTCAGTATCTCGATGTAAACCTATCTCAAATTCATCAACCTCAGCCTGCGACGGCAGGTAGTGTTTTCCACAGCTTTTGACAAGCCTGTCTATGGCGAAGGAAAATACTGCCTACCGGCGCAGGCGTCCTTTGCACCGAGCTGTAAGGTCCATCTGCTGCCACGCCCAGCCCGCGACGGCAGGTGGTGTTTTCCGCAGCTTTTGACAAGCCTGTCTATGGCGAAGGAAAATACTACCTGCCGTCGCGGGCGTCCTTGCGTAGAGAAAAGCTTTTTAGCGAAACAACTCCTTACGGCGTGGATACAGCGCCTTATAGAGCAGCAGCCCCAACACGCCGCAGGAAATCACTTCTCCCAAGCCTACAGTCGCCATCATCAATGGAATCGGCAGTTCCAAATCATACGCATAACGCAGGACAAAGGGAATAATCACCATATTGGCCACAATCGGCGGCAGAATTGCCGCCGCAGGCTTCCACTCGCGCAACATTCGCGTGCCTACAGCCCCAAGCAAAGTAGCCAAAGTCCCAAAAACCACATCCGGCAGCGGTGCACCGCCAACGATATTGCCCAACAAGCACCCAACCGTCAGCCCTGGAACCGCAGCCGCCGTAAACACCGGCAAAATCGTCAGCGCCTCCGAAATCCGCACCTGCACCTCACTAAACGAAAACGGCGCAAACACCACCGTCAGCACCACATAAACCGCCGCAATCACCGCCGCCTGTGCCAAAAAACGCGTATATTTTTTCTGTTGCAAAAAAATCACACTCCTATCGAACATTTATCCGAGCTTATAACAACGGCCTTCGTACCGTGTTATAAGCCCAACTCAAGTACACAAAACCAAGCCCGCGGGGCAGGTGATGTTTTTCCGCAGCTTTTGACAAGCCTGTCTATCGCAAAGGGAAAATATTACCTGCCCCGCGGGCGTCCTTATTACCTCGAAGTTAACATCACAAACAGCCAAGCCCAGCCACGGGACAGGTTGTATTTTTCCGCAGCTTTTGACAAGCCTGTCTATGGCGGAGGAAAAATATAACCTGTCCCGCGACGTCCTTTTTTCATAGATGTAAGCCAATCAATCACCAAGCTCCAGCCGAGAGGACAGGCGATGTTTTTCCGCAACGTTTGACAAGCCTGTCTAAGTGAAGGAAAAATATTGCCTGTCCTCTCGGCGTCCTTAGAGCCTCAATGTCAACACAATCCCTGTTCCATAAAGGAGCGAATTGTCTTCATCACCCCATGCTCCGCATTACTCGGTGCCACGAACCGCGCCGCCTCTTTCACCGGCGGATACGCATTTTCCATGGCATAGCTGTAATACGCCGCCCCCATCATTTCCAAATCGTTCATATAATCGCCAAATACCGCGCATTCCTCCGGCTTCAGCCCCAGCCGTTTCTGCAACGCCTTCACCGCCATGCCTTTATTGGCGCCCTTATTCGTCACATCCACCCAATACGCGCTGGCCAGCACGACCTGCATGGAATCATAATACGGCGCGAACAGCGGATAGATTTTCTCCTCCGCGTCCGCATCCGGCGTAAAAAAGGAAATCTTAATCGGCTCATCGGCGATATCGTCAAAGCTGTCCACAATCTCCACGGCCCGGAAATACTTCTTGAGCTCCGCCATCTGCGCTTCCGGCTGCTTATCCTTTAAGAGATACACCGTCTCCTTGCCGCAGAGCACATTGTAGACGCCCTCCACATCGTTGACACTGTTGAAGATTTCCCGCGCCACATCGTGCTCGATAATATCCGAAAACAACTCCTTGCCATGCTGCCGCACAATCGTACCGTTATCGCTGACAAAAATAAACTTATCCTCATATTCGGGAAAACTTTTCAGCAGTGAATAATACTGCCGCCCGCTGGCCGGCGCAAACTGTACCCCGCGCTTATGCAGTTCCTCCATCACCTCATCAAATTCTGCCGGCAGCTGATTATTTTCATCCAAAAGCGTACCGTCCATATCGGAAAGAATCAATTTTATCATATAAACTCCTCACTCAACCTTCAATCAATCTACACGCCCCAGCAACGAATTGATATACTGCTGCGCCGTACGCCCCGACAGCCCCGAATGGCTCATCTCCCAACGCACCGCCCCGGCCCGCAATTCCTCGCTGGACAGTTTAATCTGCGGGTAACGCGCCGCAATGGCCTCCACAATGGCAAAATACTCCTTCTGATTCGGCTTGAAATAGCCAATCGACAGGCCAAAGCGGTCGGACAGCGACAATTTTTCCTGCACCGTATCGTTGGGATGCAAATCCGGGTCTACAAACTCAGCCCGGTCATCCACCCGCTCCTTAATCAGATGGCGGCGATTACTCGTGGCATAAATCAGGATATTGTCCGGCTTGACCTCCAAGCCACCCTCGATAACCGCCTTCAAATACTTGTACTCAATTTCAAATTCCTCAAAGGACAAATCATCCATATAAATGATGAATTTGTAATTGCGGTTCTTGATTCGCGCGATAATCCGCTGGAGATACTGGAACTCGTGCTTATAGACCTCAATCATGCGCAGGCCCTGGTCATAATACTCATTCAGGATGGCCTTGATGCTCGTGGATTTGCCTGTCCCCGCATCGCCGTACAAGAGCACATTATTCGCCTTGTGCCCCTGCACAAACGCCTCCGTATTGGCCACAAGCCGTTCCTTCTGACTCTCATACCCCACGATATCGGAAAGCTTAATGTCCCCCGTGGTGGTAATCGGCTCCAACAACTGCCCGGTAATGCTTATCTCCGGCGATACGCGAAACGCCTTATTTAAGCCCAGCATCCCCACGCCGTATTTGGCATAAAAATCCGTCACCACCGTAAAGAGCGCTGCTCCATCTGCAGCGCCGCCGATAGCTGCCGTAAGCTCTTTCACCTTGTCGCTGACGCTTTTATTATAAATCTGCTCTGACTTGGCCACCGCCTGATAATCCGTCAAAATGGAAAAACAATCCAGTCCCAAAGCCTTTTCCAGCCCGGAAAAATCATAATCCCAAAGCTTGCGGAAAATCGTCAGGTCGTTTTCAGCAAAACTGCGCACACTGCCCGAGGACGCTCCCCGCTTCTCACAGACCAACGTGAACGGCGCTTCCGTCACCGCCAGTCCAAAGGCGAGATACGCCTGCCACAGATTGCCATCAAAGCCATAACGCGTTGCCACATCGAGCAGCCGATTGACCACAGCCAGCGTTTTCCCCGCCAACTCCTCGCGGTCGAAATCACCAGCGTCCACAGCGCGGCAGATTTCCGCCAAGTCAGACAAAATCCCTTCCTTATCCGCCTCACGGTAGATGACCAAGCGGCTAATCAATTTATACATAATATAAGCGCCCTCCAATCCCCATATCGCCGTAAACAACTTCACTTTTTCCATTTTAACATAAGCCCTCAAGACATGCAAAAAAGCCCTCCCCAAAGGAGAAGGCTTATTTGCACTAACCGTATATTATTTATGACGATTGTAATCTGCTTTAATTTCGCTGACTACGCGGTCATGGCGTTTCTGTTCCTGCTTCATCTTCTTATCGAACTCCTGTTCGGTAATTTCGCCATGTCTTTTCTGATATCTCAAAGACAAAATATTCTGTCTGTGCGTACGTTCTTCCTCTTTCATGCGATGGCTGTACTCATTGTGCGTACCATCTTCATAAGCCGGCTTGTCCGCAGCTTCCGTAACCGAAGTCATCCCCATACCTGCAATACCAAAGCTGAACATACCTGCCAAAGCCAAGGCCAAAACCTTTTTACCATTCACTTTTAACATTCTATCTTCCCCTTCATTAAATGAATTTTACCATTTCTGCAGCTTTATCACTACAAAACTTACTATACAGCAAAAAAATATAATTACAATTAAAAAAACATTAAAATTTCATTAAAAATATTTCCCTCCCCATTTCCCTTGTCAAAATTATAAACTTCTTCTTTACATTTCCTGCCGTGCTATGTTATAATGACTGTTGTTCAACCATGAACAACCTTGGAGAGGTGTCCGAGTGGTCGAAGGTGCTTGACTCGAAATCAAGTGTGGTTAATAGCCACCGTGGGTTCGAATCCCACCCTCTCTG
>CACZIV010000029.1 GCA_902781305.1 Pseudoselenomonas ruminantium | reverse complement strand
CAGTTGTTCGCACATAAAAAGGGTGTTAGCTCCACGCGTAACGGTCGTGACAGCCATTCCAAGCGTCTCGGCGTTAAGGAGCAGGCTGGTACGGTTGTAACCGCTGGCAGCATTCTGGTTCGTCAGCGCGGCACGCATTTCCATCCGGGCCACAATGTTGGTATCGGTAAGGATGATACCCTGTTCGCAAAGGTTGCCGGCAAGGTTGCTTTTGAGCGCAAAGGCCGCTACCAGCGTCAGGTCAGCGTTTATACGGCTGAAGAAGCTATGTAAGACATATAACGGATACCTGCGCTTTTCGGGCGCAGGTATTTGTTTATAAGGAACGGCGTTAGGTTGCGTTGTAGCGAGTAAAGGCAAGAGCCGGTATTGAAAACGCAATGCCGGCTCTTGTTTTTATTGACTACAAAGTGGCTGTTGTTAATGCCGTTTATGGTACTTTTCTTTGGCGCAAAGAAAAGTACCCAAAAGAAAACGTGGACTGAAATCCCATCACGGGATTTACGTCCACCTGCGCCCGTCCTTGGGCGCTGGGCAACGATATACAGATATTTATCAGATGTTAACAAGTGCAAGATGGAGGAAATATGCAGTTTATTGATAGAACCCGCGTTATCGTGAAAGCTGGTGATGGCGGTCATGGTAAGTCGGCGTTTAGAAGAGAAAAGTTTGTGCCGAAAGGTGGGCCGTCTGGTGGTGATGGCGGCCGGGGCGGCGATGTGATTTTTGTCGTTGACCAGAATATGAACACGCTGTTGGATTTCCGTTTTCATCGGAAGTTTACGGCGAAGAACGGTGAGAATGGCGATATCAAGAATCAGTATGGCGCCAATGCACCGGCCTGCTATGTCAAGGTACCGCCCGGAACGATTGTGAAGGACGAGGCTACGGGCAAAGTGCTGGCTGACCTTACGGAAATCGGCCAGGAGGCTGTGGTCTGCAAGGGCGGCCGTGGCGGCCGCGGCAATGCGAAGTTTGCCAACTCTGCCAACCGCACACCGACCTTTGCTGAATTCGGCGAACCGGGTGAAGCCAAGAATCTGATTTTGGAATTGAAGCTGCTCGCAGACGTTGGCCTGGTCGGCTATCCGAGTGTGGGCAAGTCGAGTCTTGTGGCCAGCTGTTCGGCAGCGCGTCCTGAGATTGCGGAGTATCACTTTACGACGATTACGCCGGTGCTCGGTGTGGTCAAGACGGACTACGAAAAGAGCTTTGTCATGGCTGACATTCCGGGCCTTATCGAAGGTGCGGCTGATGGCGTGGGCCTTGGTCATGATTTCCTGCGCCATGTGGAGCGCACGAAGCTGATTCTGCATATTGTGGATGCTTCGGGACTTGAAGGCCGTGACCCCATTGACGATTATTACAAAATCAATGCGGAGCTCAAGAAGTATAGCGAAAAGATTGCCCGCCGCACGCAGGTGCTCGTGGCCAATAAAATCGACCTGCCGGAAGCGCAGGAGAATCTGCCGCGCCTGCGGAAACTGGCCGAAGAAAACGGCATGAAGTTCTTTGCCATTTCGGCGGCTACGCGCGAAGGCGTGCAGGAGCTTATCGACTATACCGGTGAATGGCTCGACAACTATGTTGAGGAGCCGGAGACGGAAGATGAAGTTGTGGTCTATGACGAGAACGAGGAAGACCCGGACAAGATTACCATTTCCCGCAATATCAGCGGCGAACTGGTTGTTTCCGGTACCAATATCGAAAAGCTCGTGAAGATGACCAACTTCCTCAACGATGAAGCTGTGCGCCGCTTCCAGTACATCTGGCGCATTAAGAATCTCGATGAAAAGCTGCGGGAAAAGGGTGCCAAAGAGGGCGATACCATCCATATCGGCGAAATGGAATTTGAATTCCGCGATTAAGAGTAAGGATTTACGGAGGAATAAATTTGTTAAGAAATTCATTGACTGGCAAGCAGAAAAGCTTTTTGCGTTCTATGGGACAGAAATTGGAACCCGTGGTGATGATGGGCAAGGAAGGCGTGACGCCGACCGTTGTGCAGGCTGCGCAGGAAGCCATCAAGAAGCGCGAGCTCATCAAGGTGCGCGTATTGCAGAACTGCATGGAAGAACCGGAAGATGCCATCACCATGCTGGCTGAACGTGCGGATGTAAATCTCGTGCAGATTATCGGCCGCAATGGTCTGCTGTTTAAGCGCAACTACGATAAGCCGAAAATCGAACTGCCATAACCAAACTTGAGCGGAGGGAAGAACATGGGAACTGCCAGAGAGCGTTTGCGTGAAGCCAAGCGCATTGTGGTCAAGGTGGGCACGAGTACCCTGACCCATGAAACGGGAAAACTGAATCTGCACCGCATTGACCTGTTGCTGCGGGAAATCGCCGACCTCAAAAATCAGGGCAAGGAAATGATTCTCGTATCTTCGGGGGCCATTGCCGCAGGCTTGGGGAAACTGGGTCTTGCCCAAAAGCCGGACTCCATTCCGGAAAAGCAGGCGGTCGCGGCTATCGGACAGGGCGTGCTCATGCATATCTATGAGAAACTCTTTGCCGAATACGGACAGGTTATGGGACAGGTGCTGCTCACCAAGGAAAATTCCGTGCAGCACCATCAGTACATCCATTCCCGCAATTCCCTGCTGGCTCAGCTTTCCATGGGCGCTATTCCCGTCATCAATGAAAATGACGCGGTAGCCGTAGATGAAATCAAGATTGGCGATAACGATAACCTTTCGGCTATGGTGGCAACCTTGGTGGACGCCGATGCCCTGATTATCCTGTCGGATATTGAGGGGCTTTACACAGCTAATCCGGCAACTCATCCGGAAGCTAAGCTTATCGCCGAGATTCCCGAAATCACGCCAGAGGTCGAAGCAATTGCCGGTGGTGCCGGTTCCAAGCTGGGCACGGGCGGCATGATGACCAAGATTCAGGCGGCGCAGATTGCCATGAGTGCCGGCGTGACGATGGTCATTGCCTCGGGTTCACGGGAGAACGTGCTGCGGGATATTTTGACCGGTCAAAATATCGGTACGGTGTTCCCCGCACGGGAATCGCATCTCAGAGTGCGCAAGTCATGGCTGGCCTTTGGCAAGCGTCTGGCGGGTGAAATCGTCGTAGATGCAGGCTGTGCCAAGGCTATGCGGGAACAGGGGGCAAGTATCCTGCCTGCAGGTGTGACGGCCTGTGACGGCGAATTTGCCGCCGGCAGTACCGTGCGGGTGCTGACATCATCCCAGCAGGAAATCGCCCGTGGTATTGTCAATTTCTCAGCGGGCGATTTACAAAAGATTCTCGGCCGGCAGACGGACGAGATTGGCAAGCTTTTAACCGGTGAAGTGCCCACAGAGGTCATTCACCGCGATAATATGGTATTAATGGTGTGATGGTCTGGTAATGGACTGATTTTGGTGGGGAGGAATCGGATTGGATATTCAGGCAGAAGTACGCAAAAAGGCCGAGGCGGCAAAGGCTGCGTCCTACAAGCTGGGCACGCTTTCGACCAAGGTGAAAAATGAAGCTTTGCTGGCGATGGCGCATGCTTTGGAACAGCGTAGCAGCATGATTTTGGCAGCCAATGCGCAGGACTTGGAAGAAGCCCGGCAAAAGGGCGTCAAGCGTTCCTATCTGGACCGTCTGATGCTCGATGAAAACCGCATTGCTGGCATGGCTGAAGGCCTGCGGCAGACGGCGGCTCTGCCTGACCCCATCGGTCAGGGCGATTATTCAACCGTACGGCCTAATGGGCTCGAAATTCGCCGTGTGCGGGTGCCGTTAGGCGTGGTGGGCATTATCTATGAAGCCCGCCCCAATGTTACGGCAGATGCTCTGGCTCTCTGCCTGAAATCCGGCAATGCCGTGCTTTTGCGCGGCGGCAGCGAGGCCATTCGCTCGAATATTGCCATCAGTTCACTCTTGGCTGAAGAAGCCTATAAGCATGGTATTCCCGAAGGGGCAATTCAGTTTATCGACTTTACGGATAGGGAAGCTGTGGGCGTTATGACGCATCTGACAGGTTTGTTGGATGTCATCATCCCCCGCGGCGGCGCAGGACTGATCAAGCGGGTGGTGGAGGACAGCTCGGTACCTGTTATTGAAACCGGCACCGGCGTCTGCCATACCTATGTGGACGAAAGTGCAGATTTGCAGATGGCGCTGGATATCGCTGTCAATGCCAAGACCAGCCGTCCTTCGGTTTGCAATGCCATGGAAACGCTGCTTGTGCATAAGAACGTGGCCGAAAAATTCCTGCCCATGCTTTTTGAAGCCATGTCGGTTAAAAAAGTGGAGCTGCGAGGTTGTGAACAGTCAAGAGCCATCTGTCCGGAAATGCAGGCGGCAGAAGAAATTGACTGGTCAACGGAATATGGCGATTTGATTCTGTCCGTTAAGGTGGTAGAAGATGTGGCGGCAGCGATAGAACATATCAACCGCTACAACACCGGCCATTCGGAAACGATTGTCACGCGTGACCTCGTGAACGCTGCGCGCTTCCAGAAGGAAGTGGATGCGGCCGCGGTATATGTCAATGCTTCGACCCGCTTTACGGACGGTTTTGAGTTCGGCTTTGGCGCGGAAATCGGCATCAGCACGCAGAAACTCCATGCCCGCGGGCCGATGGGGCTTATGGAACTGACCAGCTCCAAGTATCTCATTATGGGTGAGGGACAGATTCGCTGATGAACATTTTGCGTGGCTACTGGCGCACTTTGCGGCAGTACTGGGCGACACCCAAGGGGTGGCATGACAGTTTGGATTATGGTAAGGCTGTGCTCTTTATCTTGCTGACGATAATGTTGGCGTATTTAGGTTTGTATGTGTGGGGAGGAATTCGGTGATGAACAGGCGAATTGGGCTGATGGGCGGTACATTTGACCCCATCCATCTGGCTCATTTGCATATTGCCGAGGAATCCCGGCAGGCCTTCCAACTGGACGAAGTGCGCTTTATTCCTGCCGCTCAGCCGCCGCATAAGCAGGGGCGAAAAATCGCTTCGGCTGAGCAGCGCATCAAGATGGTGGAACTGGCTATCGCGGATAATCCGTTCTTTAGGCTCGACCTCTTGGAAATGGATCTGCAGGGGCCGTCGTATTCGTGGCGGACGGTGCAGGAAATGCAGAGACGGCTGGGGCAGGATGTGGACCTTTACTTTATCACCGGTTCGGATTCCATTAACGATTTACCCACTTGGAACCATCCGAAAGAGCTGGTAGCGGCCTGCCATTTTATTGGCACCACCCGGCCGGAAGTGCCCTTTGATGAGGAAATGCTGCTGGACTTTTTTGGCCCGCAGCTGCGCAGCCGCATTCATGAACTCAAGGTGCCGCGCATGGAGATTTCCTCAACCCTTATCCGACAGCGTATTGCGCAGGGAAAGTCCATTCGCTATTTAGTACCCGAAACAGTTGCAGAATATATCGAAAAAGAAGGTTTGTATCAATGAGTTTTGCTCTGGGCTATGAAGAAATGCGTGCATTATTGGAAAAGAGCCTGAAACCCTCCCGCTATCAGCATTCTTTGGGCGTAGCGGAAACGGCGGTGTTTTTGGCCCGGCGCTTTGGCGTGGACGAGGAACAGGCACAGGTGGCCGGTCTTCTCCATGACTGTGCGCGGGAATTTCGCAACGAGGATTTAATCACCGAAGCGGAAAAACGCCTGATTGTGGTGGGAGATATTGAACGGCAGATGCCTTTGCTGCTTCATGCTTATGTAGGTTCCCGTCTGGTGACGGAAAAATACGGTGTCAGCGACCATGCGGTTGAACAAGCCATTTGGCGCCATACGGTGGGCGGCGCGAAGATGACGAAGTTGGACAAGATTATCTGGTTTGCGGATATGATTGAACCAAACCGGGATTATCCCGGGGTAGAGGAACTGCGCAGTCTGGCGAAAACCGCTGCTTTGGATGATATGGTGCTGGCCGGTCTAACGCAGTCCATTACCTTTGTCCTGCAAAAGGGCGGGCTGATTCATCCCGATACGGTAATTGCCAGAAATGAAATACTGCTTAACAGATAGAAGGTCAGGCGGATGGACAAGAAAAACGTCACCCAGCAAAATATTAAATATAAACGAAAACTGCTGGCCCAAAGACGGCGGCGGGCACGGCTGCGGCTGCTGATTGTGCTGATTTTTTTGGGTGTGGTGCTCACGGGAATCCTCTTTGCCGGTTATGCGCTGGTTTCCCTGGGCTCCCGTATCAATCAGGAATATCAGGCCATGTATGATGGCTACAGCCAGCGTCAGCAGGCCAAGCGGGGGCAGATTGACCCGCGTTTTGACGGCTATACCAATGTGCTGATTATGGGGCTGGATGATGGTGTGGATATCGATGGCGGCACTGAAAAGAAGGCCGACGGCATTGTGGTGGCCAGCTTCGAAAACAGTACCGGCAAGCTGCGTTTTATCCATATCCCGCAGGATACCTGGGTAAATGTCACGGGCAGCAAGGAGCAGATGAAGATAAAATATCTTTATGCCATGGGCGGTGCACCGCTGATGACCCGGCAGGTCAATGCACTGTTGGGCATTTCCATTCACCAGTACATCGTGCTCGATATGCAGGTCTTCAGTGAACTGATTGATGCCATTGGTGGCGTGGATATCTATGTGGAAGAGGATATGAATTATGATGACGCTGAGGGCGGTATCGCGATTCATCTGCCACAGGGCTATCAGCATTTGGATGGCCAGCAGGCGCAGCAATATCTGCGCTATCGCAGTGACGATTTGAATGATTTGGGCCGCATGCAGCGCCAGCAGCGTTTCTGCAAGGCACTCTATCAGAATCTCCTGCAGTTTAAGACGCTGACCAAGCTGCCTGCGATTGCCGATATCATCAAACAGCGGGTGGAGACAAGTGCAGAGATTTTTGATTCCATGTATCTGGCCAATACCCTGCGGCATTTGAGCAATGTGCCGCCGGAGAGCGTTGTCCTGCCCGGAGCACCTGCGGCAGATGATTCCTCGATATGGGTGATTGATGATGCTGCTATGGAGCAGCGGATGCAGGAGCTTTTCCCTGACGCGGAGAAATAAAGGTAAGATAAATAGATATTGGGAGGATTTTTTATGACGATTGAAGAAATGAGCCAGGCAATTTGCAAGGCAGCCAGCGACAAGAAAGCGCGCGATATTGTGGTCATGGATATGCGGGAAATTTCCCCGTCCACGGATTATTTTGTGATTTGCTCGGCCAACACGGCAACGCAGGTACGCGCAATTGCTGACAACATCGAAGATGAGCTCGGCGAGGCCGGTGTGGATTTCAACCATAAGGAAGGCTATCGTGAAGGCGAATGGGTGCTGCTGGACTTCGGTGATGTGGTTGCCCATGTGTTTATGCAGGAAGCCCGCGAATACTATGCACTCGAACAGCTCTGGGGCGATGCCAAGCTGTCCGTTTATGAAGACTGATTGAGGCCGTTATGGAAGAACAGCGTAAGAAAAAATACGGCCCGAGCACAGTTGCCACGCTGAAGGTGGTGCGTGAATCGGAGTTGGGCGCATTCCTCGATGCGGAAACCGGCAATACCAACGACGATATTCTGCTGCATAAGAATCAGCAGACGCATCCGGTAAGCATCGGGGATGAAGTTGAGGTGTTTCTGTACCTTGACCCGAACCGCAAATTGACCGCCAGCATGCGGGTGCCGAAGATGAAGGAAGGGCAGATTGCCCGCCTGAAGGTCATCAACGTGAGCCGTGATGGCGCGTTTGTCGATGTAGGTGCGGAACGCGGCATCTTCATGCCCTATGCGGGTATGCGCGGTCGTCCCCAGATAGGCGAAGTGGTTTGGGCAAAGCTCTACACCGATAAGTCGGGCAGACTCGCCGTCACCATGGAAGTCGAAGACGAAATGCGCCGTGCATCCCAGCCGGCCAAGGGCGTCAAAAAAGGACAGATGGTCACGGGTGCCATTTACAACTATACCGATGCCGGCGCCTTCCTGTTCAGCGAAGAACGCTATATTGTCTTTATCGCCAACAAGGAAATGAATCCGCAGTCCCGTCCAAAAGTCGGGCAGGTGGTCACGGCTCGTGTCACCTATATCCGCGATGATGGCCGCCTGAATGCTTCGTTAAAGGAGAGCAAGGAAAAGGCGCTCATTACGGACGCGGAAAAAATCATGGAACTTTTGCATAATCGCAACGGCAAAATGCCCTACAGTGACGAATCTTCACCGGAGGTTATCCGCGACAAATTCGGCATTTCCAAAGCTGCCTTCAAGCGGGCTTTGGGTCATCTTCTGCGGGAAAATCGCATTGTGGAGGAAGACGGCTGGACCTATCTCAAAGAAAATTGAATAAATTCATGCAAAATTTTTCGCTAGTTGAAGGAATTTACCCGTAAAGGGCGAATAAGAAAGCTAGAGAAGAATTTAATGGGATATAAAATAGATGGGGGCGAAGTAGATGGCAGCAGAAACGAGTGGAGACAAGAAAGGAATCTTGCTGGAAACCGGCACCAATGAATTTGAAATTGTGGAATTCAGCATCGGACAAGTTAACTATGGCATCAACGTGGCAAAGGTACGTGAGGTAATCACCTGCCCACCGGTGACGGCTATGCCGCAGGCTCATCCCTATATTGATGGCCTGTTCACTCTGCGTGGCAAGGCAATTCCTCTGGTAAACCTGCCGCGATGCCTGAATGTGCAGTCTAAAGCTGAACCGCGCAATGTCATTGTGACGGAAATCAATAACTACAATATCGGTTTCCTGGTGGAAAATGTTTCCCGCATTCATCGTATTTCCTGGAAGGATATGGAGCCGGCTCCGGAAGTGGGCGACCAGTCCCGTGTCGTTGGTATCATCAAGATGGAGGACCGCATTGTCCTGCTCATTGACTTTGAGACGATCATTGCGGAAATCAATCCGGAAATCAACGCGAAACTCACGACTTATGAAGAAGCGACAGAGGATGTTAAGAGCAAACGTTCCGATGTGCATGTCGTTGTGGCAGAAGATTCGCCGATGCTGCGTGACCTCTTGGTTACGACGCTGCATGAGTCCGGCTATCGTTATGTCCGCGACTTCGGTAATGGTCAGGATGCCTGGGATTATCTGCAGGGACTGGCCAAGAAACCGGGTAAAATCGAAGACCATGTACGCGTGATCATCTCCGATGTCGAGATGCCCAAGATGGATGGTCATCGCCTGCTCAAATTGGTGCGTGAAGATGAGACGCTCGGACAGGTGCCGTTGGTCCTCTTCTCCTCGCTGATCAGTGAGGAAATGCGCATCAAGGGTGAACAGCTGGGTGCTTCCGGGCAGATTGCTAAACCGGAAATCAATCAGCTGATTGGTCTGTTGGATAATCTCGTGTTTGGGGTGCCCATTAAGGACCCGAATTCGGATGAAGAATAACCATTGCTAGTTGGTTAACATCTATGTGATAAGACGCCCGATGGCTGATAATACTTTCCCTATGCTTATGCAGGCTTGCCTAAAGCACCGGGAAAGCATCATCAGCCATCGGGCTGTTTTCTTGCATTGTATGTAGTTGCTAAGACGCCCGCGGGGCTGGTAATATTTTTCCTTCGCCATAGACAGGCTTGTCAAAAGCTGCGGAAAAACATCACCAGCCCCGCGGGCTTATAGCGTACATTACAACGTGTGTAAAAAGGCGCCTGTGGGGGCTGGCAATATTTTCCTTCGCCATAGACAAGCTTGTCAAAAGCTGCGGAAAACATTGCCAGCCCCCACAGGCTTAGTTCGTACAATCACGAATGGTATACATTGTGGTGCTAAGGAGCGCAGAAGCTGATAGTATTTTTCCTTTGTTTAGACAGGCTTGTCAAACACGACGGAAAAACACCATCAGCTTCTGCGCTTAGGATTTCGTTGGCGCAAGACTTACATTGTCGTGTTAAGTGTCAAGCTGACAACTTCAAGCCTGAGGAGGGGAGGGGGCAATGGATTTCGGCAGCGTTTGACAAGCCTGTCTAAGCAGACGAAAGTTATTGCCCCCTCCCCTCCGTCTTTTGGCTCGAACTTAGTGGTGTAGTTAGCGTAAAATATATTGCGGCAGGCTGGTTCTTATGGTAGAATAGGGAATGATTGAAGTTGTGAGCGAGGTATCGTTTGATGAGAAGGTATACATCCCTGTTGCTGACGGCTTTTTTGTTGTTTATCCTGGTTGTGGCAGGCTCGGCTTATTTTGCCGGGGCGGGGCATGATGATCGGACCCGGCCTTTGCGGGAGATTGTGGTTTATACCACGCTGCCGGCTGAGCATGCAGCAATTTTAACCAATGCCTATGAGCAGTCGCATAATGTGCGTGCAAACTTCGTGCCGCTGGCCTCTGATGAATTGTTGAAGCGTTTGCAGAAACAGGCAGAAGGGGATGACAATGGAACGGCAGCTATGGTTTTGGCCGATAAGGATACGCTGAAAAAAGCTGCCGTAGCGGGCTATTTAACACCTTATCTTTCTGAAGCGGGCGATCAGGTGCCGGAAAGTTTCCGACAGCAGGACGGCTATTGGATTGGGGTATGGTATGACCCTATTGTGTTCTGCGTAAATAAGGATTATCTGCTGACTTTGCCGCTGGTGCCGGATACCTGGAAGGAACTGGCAGCACAGCCCAAGGTGCGCATCGGGATAACGGACTTTTTGGCCGCAGATGCATCGGCGAATCTCTTTATGAGTATGCTGGCGCAGTTCGGTGATGTGGCGACCTATGATATTTGGCGGCAGATTCACCCCAAGGTTGTGCAGTATGCCCGTTATCTCTCGAACCCTGTCCGGCAGGCAGGCATGGGCGAGGTGGATGTAGCGATTGCCGTGGAGAGCGAGGTTATCCGCTATATGCAGGGCGGCTATCCTTTGAAGATTGTCTATCCGGCGGATGGTACCGCTGCGCTGGTTGCGGGTACAGGTATTGCCTACAAGGCAAAGGCTGCCGACATGGCTGCAGCGAAGGAATTTGCGGATTGGCTGCTCTCGGATGAAGCTCAGCAGGCTTTGCAAAAGCAGGATTTTTACTTTGTGCCGACAAATCCCGGAACAATGGCCTATAAATCCTTTGCGGGCAAAAATATGCTGCTTTTTGACCAGCCGGTGAATTTCACTGCCCAGCAGCGGCATGATTTTTTGGATAGATGGGTCAAGGAAGTCCGCTTTAAGTAAGTTATTTGGCTGTATTGTGATATGCAGAGGGTACTGTCTGCTGTGCAGGCTGTATCCTCTTTCGTAATTTATGCGTAATGCAATTAGGAGGTCTTTTTTGTGAAAGCAGGTTTTATCAGTCTTGGCTGCTCCAAGAATCTGGTGGATACGGAAATTATGCTTGGGGAACTCAAGAACCATGGCATTGATTTGACGAATAATCCGGCGGAAGCCGATATTTTGATTGTCAATACTTGTGCATTTATCCAGTCGGCGAAGGAGGAGTCCATCACCACGGTGCTCAATATGGCCGATTACAAGGAGTCGGGCCGCTGCCGCAGCCTGATTGTAACGGGCTGTCTTGGTCAGCGTTATAAGCAGGAACTCTTGGACGAACTGCCGGAAGCCGATGCGATTCTGGGCACGGGTGCCTGGGGCCGCATTATGGAGGCCGTGGAGGAAACGCTCAAAGGCCATCGTGTGGTCATCGCCGGCGAGGATGATACCCTCTATGACGCCAAGACTCCGCGTATCCGTACGACCCCGGATTATACGGCGTATGTCAAGATTGCTGAAGGCTGTGATAACCGTTGTGCCTTCTGTGCAATTCCGCAGATTCGCGGCAAGTTCCGCAGCCGCAAGATTGAAGATATCTGTGCGGAAGTGGAGCAGCTTACCGAAAACGGTGTGCGGGAAGTCGTCTTTATTGCGCAGGACAGCACCAATTATGGCAGGGATATCTACAAGCGTCCGGCACTGGCTGAACTGCTGCGCGAAGTGGTCAAAGTGCCGAAGCTCAAATGGGTGCGCACGCTCTATTGCTATCCGAAATTCTTTACGGATGAACTCATTGATGTGTATGCGACGGAACCCAAGGTCTGCAAGTATGTTGACCTGCCCTTGCAGCACGCGCATAACTCCGTGCTCAAGTCCATGCACCGTCCGGATACGCAGGAGCAGATGATTGCGCTGATTAAGAAACTGCGTGAGCGCATTCCGGGCGTGACCATCCGTTCGACCTTTATCGTCGGTTTCCCCGGGGAAACGGATGCGCAATATCAGACTTTGCGTAACTTCCTGATTGAGCAGCGTTTGGATAAAGTTGGTGTCTTCACGTATTCCCGTGAGGAAGATACGCCGGCCTATAATATGGAAAATCAGATTTCCGAAGAAGTTATGCAGGAGCGTTATCATGACCTAATGAGTGTGCAGAGCAAGATTTCCGAGGAAGTCAATCAGAGCTTTGAGGGCAAGGTTATCGAAGTTCTGGTGGAAGGCCGTGATGAAGGCCAGCCCAATATTGCGGTGGGGCGTTCTTACCGCGAGGCTCCGGAGGAGGTTGACGGGCAGGTTTATATCGAGGGCGATACGACCAGCAAACCCGGCGATATTATTAAGGTTCGCGTGTTGCAGGGCTTTACCTATGATGTTGTAGGCGAGCCGGTAGAAGAATAATTTTTTGGAGGAACTTTTTGAAACAGGAACTGAAAAACTTTGGTGAGATTGAACTGAGCCGCAAGGTGCTGCAGGCACTTCGGGAGATGGGATTTGAGGAACCTTCGCCGATTCAGGCGCAGACCATTCCGCTGACCTTGGAAGGGCATGATGTAATCGGTCAGGCGCAGACGGGTACGGGCAAGACGGCGGCGTTTGGCATTCCGACGGTGGAGAAGATTACGGAAAAAATCCACAAGGTGCAGGCGCTTATCCTGACGCCGACGCGGGAACTGGCCATTCAGACGGCTGAGGAGCTCAATAAAATCGGCAAGTTCAAGCGTGTGCGTACGCTGCCCATCTACGGCGGTCAGGCCATTGACCGGCAGATTCGCGCGTTGAAGCGCGGCGTGCATATTGTCGTGGGTACGCCGGGACGTCTGCTCGACCATCTGAATCGTGGTACGTTGGAACTGGAGACCGTTCATACTTTGGTGCTCGATGAAGCTGACGAAATGCTCGATATGGGCTTTATTGATGATATCGAAAACATCATCCGTCAGATTCCGGACGGACGGCAGACGTTGCTGTTCTCGGCCACCATGCCGGCACCGATTGAAAAGCTGTCCCGCCGTTATATGCAGCATCCGCAGCGCATTACGATTACGAAGGAAAATCTCACCGTTCCTCTGATTGACCAGCTCTATTATGAGACGCGTGAAAAGTTTGAAGGTCTGTGCCGTGTGCTCGATGTAGAGGAGACGGGCAAGCTCATCATTTTCTGCCGCACGAAGCGGGCGGTGGATGATTTGACGGCCTCCCTGGATGCGCGTGGTTACTCTGCGGGCGGCCTGCATGGTGATTTGTCCCAGATTCAGCGTGACCGGGTCATGAAGCGTTTCCGTGAAGGCCGCATTGATATCCTGATTGCGACGGATGTAGCGGCACGCGGCATAGATATTGACGATATCACCCATGTCATCAACTACGATATTCCGCAGGACCACGAATCCTATGTACACCGCATTGGCCGTACGGGCCGTGCCGGCCGTAAGGGCGTGGCCATGACCTTTATCGAGCCCAAGGAATACCGTCAGCTGCGTTTGATTATGAAACTGGCGCATACGAAGATTCAGCGCAAGGAGCTGCCGACGGCCTCGGACCTCTTGGAGCGGCAGAAGGATTTGGTGCAGGAACGTCTGATTAAGACCCTGCAGCAGAACCATTATGATGATTACCATGAGATTATCTCGGATGTGGCGGCTGAAGGCTTTGATTTGGTGGATATTGCCGCTGCTGCCCTGAAGCTTTCCTTGGAAGGCTTTAAGGATGAAAAGAGCGATAACAATGGTTTCGGCGATACGGGCGGGGCACCGGGCATGGTGCGCCTGTTCCTGAACATCGGCCGCAGCCAGAAAATCCGTCCGGCTGACATCGTCCGCGCCATTGCCGACGAGGCCGATATTCCGGGCGCCACCATCGGCGTAATCAATATCTATGACAAGTTCACCTTCGTGGAAGTGCCAGAGGATGTGGCCGAGCGTGTTATGAGTATTATGCACCGCAATACGGTGAAGGGCTATAAGGTCAATGTGGAACCTGCCCGCAAACGTTGACATATATGTTATAATTTTATAGTCAGAGAATGAATTTAGGAATCTCATTACGGTACTATAGAGAGAGGTAACATGATGAACAAAAAAGCAAAGATTATCACAGCCTTAGGACTGATGGGAATTGTGATTATGGGTACGGGTATGAATCAGGCTGATGCCAAGAAAAAAGCGCCCAAAACAGAAACGGCACAGGTGCAGACTGTGCAGGCTCCTGCTGAACAGGGCGTAAACAGCTATGTTTATACCAGCACGAAATATGGTTATACCATCAATTGTCCGCAGAAACCGAATGTTATTCCGGCGGATGCCCTGTATGAGGGCAAGGAAGGCGAAATTTTGATTTTTGCCAATGAAGGCTATAATATCAAGCATGCCTGGGTTGTCATTAAAAATGCGTTTGATGACAGCAAGGTGCCGGATTTGAATACGATTGATGAGGAATCGGCTAAAAACTATTTGAATGGTCTGATGGGGTCCAGCGGCTATGAGGCAATTCAGCTGATCAACCGCAATGCGACGGATAGAGCAATTTATGCCATTACGGCCAAGGAAATGGAGGTCGATACCGATGGCGACGGACAGCCGGATACGGTGGTTACCGCGGATCGTCAGATGGCGGTAACGTTCTTCCGTGGGAATAAAGGCGGCCGTTATTCTGTACAGCTGATTGATTATCCGGAACTGCGTGATGCAGCTATCGACAGCTTCCAAAAAGGTGTTGTAAGTTTCGCGGAAAAATAAACAATAAATTCGGCAGGACTTTTTCTGTGTCCTGCCGAATTTTATTTATGTTTAGAGGAATTTTTAGAGAAATAAAGGCATAAGCCATTGGGGGACTAGGTTGATGAAGCAGAGCAAGGCATTAGGAATAGCCGTATTCATAAGCATGATGATGACCGGAGCCGTGACACAGGCGGCAGAGAATCAAGTTTCTACGGTTGACACGGGGACATTATTCCAATCTCACTTAGTGCAGGATGGTAAAGGGCAGAATACTGAAAAAGCAGCGGCGGCAGTGGATAAGGCTGTTGCCAATCTTCCGGAACTGAATTCCCGTTTGCGCTGGGCGGCTGTGAAATCCCCAGCGGAATTAGCAGAGGAACAGAAAGCGGCTCAACGGAAGACAAAAGCCATTCCAATAATCATTACGGCGGCAGACATTGATAAGGAACGGAAGGCGCAAAAGCGTGGGGAAAAGGTGGAAAAACCGGCCCTTATCTCACCGCGTCCAATTGAGCCGCCCAAGATTACTGCGGCACCGCAGCAGCCTGTTGTACCACAGCCTGTAAAAGAGCCGGCAAAATCTGTTCCGGCAGCGGATGTATGGGAACTTCCTCCGGTTCAGCCGATTACTGCAGCACCTCAGCTGAATACAGCGGCGCAGGAAGTTGTGGAACTTTCACCGATTGTGCCGGTAAAGGCCGTGGAAAGTGTGCCTGTGGAAACGATTGTGGATGCAATCGTGGAGGCGACCAGCGTTGAATTGGTGGTTCGGGAGATTAAGGATGATAGCGTTGTGGAGTTGCCTGCGGTGGAGCCGGTAAGGTAATACGCGATAAGATTCTTAATATAAAGGCGCCCGTGGGGGCTGGTCATATTTTTCCTCTGCTTAGACAAGCTTGTCAAACGCGACGGAAAAACATGACCAGCCCCCACGGGCTTAGTGCGATATAGTAAACAAATATAATCAAACTATTCAAAAATATTAAAAACAATGCTATAATAAACTTAGCGAACCTACGAGGACTGTACTTTAGAAAGGTTGAGCCAAGAAAAGAGCCTCATTTCTACGCAAATGATGGAGACATCGCCTTTGGGCTCGTAAAAATGTACAAAGTTGGCGCAGGGAATCTCGCTCAGCGGCAAAAGCCGCCTACTTGAAATCAGCAAAACGACTTAAAGTATTCCTAAATAGCTTTTAGCCTATGGGATAGAGGGCGTAGTGCTACGTCCAGTTGTAGTAGTTGCTACGTAGACCGCTTGCTTGGTGAGGGCTTGCCCTTACTCGGTTTGTCGAGAGTAGTTAATGAGCAATAAAGTTTATTAAAAAATTTAACATTATTTGTTAAGTTTGGTTATAAACATAGCATAATTGTGTTGCTCCGGCAGAGCTGGTTGTTATTGGTGGGTCAGTTCGGTGGTTTCTATGAGTTCGCCGGCTATGGTGTAGCAGGTGATGGTGAGTTTTTCGGCGTTGGCGGAGAGCAGTAGGTAATTTTCCGGTGTGGGTTGGTAGATGGCGGATTTGTCGAAGGTTTTGTCGGCGGGGACGTTGTACTGCTGGTTGCCGATGGGGCCGCTCATGATGTATACTGGGCCTTTGTCGGCAGGTTTCAGGTGGTGGATATGTCCCCGGTTGCGATAGGTGTGCATATGGCCGGTGAGAACCAGGTCAATATGCAGTTCGTCAAAGAGAGGCATAAAGGCATAGCCGGTATCGCTGATACCCATCATGGTTTTTGTTCCTTCCTGGTATTCGTCATAGGCCAGCACATCTTTGTGCATCAGAACCACCCGCCATTTGGCCGGGTGGTTTTTTACGTCCTGTTGCAGCCAGGCTTTTTGTTTCTCTAAAAGGTCGGGATGAATGTCGTTTAGCTCTAGCATTTGTGTATTGAGGACGATGAAATGTACAGGGCCGTAGTCATAGGAATAGTAGTAATTCTGGAGTTCCGGGCTGCCGTTGGCGGGCAGTTGATAGCTTAGTTCATAGCGGCGCGGGCGGCAGAATTTCCACAGCAGGCTGTAGCATTCGTGGTTGCCCATTACCGGAGCGAATAATTTTTGTGGCAGGATATCGGTGGTAGCAGCGAAGAAATTTTGCCATTGCCATTCCTGCTGGCCGTTATCGACGATATCGCCGACAATGGCAAAGAAATGCGCATCGGGATGGCGCTGCCAGGCGGTGCGGAAATGCTGTCCCCAGCCGGCATAGGTTTGGCCGCATTGGGAGTCGCAGAAAATCAGCGCAGAAAAATCCGTGATTTCAGCAGGGGCGGTGGTAAACTCTTGCCACTCGGTGGCGATATTACCCTGCCAAATGCGGTAATGGTAAGTCGTGGCAGGAGTGAGATTTTTTAGATATGCAGTATAGTAGTAGTTCGTAATCCGGTCTTCGTCTAAACTTTCCATTTTGACCGGCAGGCTTAGCGGAGGATTATCCGCTGTTTGATATTGCAGACGGCAGCCGTCCAATGGCGTCTTGCTCTGCCACATAATGGTACGGGATGTGCGGGGGTCAGCGGTGATGAGTTGACGCAGTGTCTCAATGGGCAGCGTCCCGCTAGCAGCTGCTGCCAGTTTGGGGAAGGTGTTTCCCAAGCCAAAAAACAGAGCGATTTTTCCGGTTAAGGCAATGAATTCACGGCGTGAAATTCGCAAGGTAACTCACTTCTTTCTTTGTTCATGGCGTTCATAAAGCCATGCACCAACAATAAGCACAATGGCGAAAATAATGACCACAATCATGCGGGTCGGGTCTTCCTGTTGGGTTATGGCATCATGACCGATGATGGCTTCAATGCCGGTAGAGGGAAATTTGCCGACAAAAGAGGCGATGACGTAATCGCGGAACCGCATGGCCGAGAGGGCGCCGATGGCGTTCAGCATCACGGACGGCAGATAGGGCACCATGCGGGCAATCAGCATGACCACAAAGCCACGGCTGCCGCTGTATTTGTCCAGGTTCGCCAGGGTTTTGTTGCGACTGATGATTTTTTCTGCGGCCTCCCGGAAGAAAAAGCGCAGCAGGATAAAGCTGATGGCAACGCCGACGGTTTCGGCGACCACCGAGAGAAAGATGCCCCAGCCAATGCCAAAAATCAGCGTGTTGGCGGTGGAAAAGATGATGGCGGGCGGAAAGCCCAGCGCATTGACAAAGAGAGTCAGCAGGAAGCTGAACACTACTGCTCCGGAACCAAAGGAGGCAATGTAATCCGCTGTTTCCTGAATATCTCCGCGGGCCAGCAGTCCGCACATATGGGGCAGGAAGGCTGGATTGAGCAGATGGATGATGACAAACAGCAAAACAATGGCGGCCAGTGCCCCCAGTTTTACGACTTTTAACGATTTCGTGAATTGCAAAGCGATTCCTCCTACATGGTGTTGCATTTATGTTTTTAGTATAACACGAATGCGGGAAAGATTACCATTAAATTAGAAAAAGCCCTGCTGGCAGGAATAAATTGCCAACAGGGCTTAGGATTATTATTTTGTCAAAGATTAATCTCTGCCCAAACGGTCGCGCAGGATTACGTCATGGGAACCGCCTTCCACGATACTGGTTGCCGATACCAGCGTAAGTTTTGCCTTATCGCGGAATTCAGGCAGGGACAGCGAACCGCAGTTGCACATGGTGCTGCGAATCTTGGCCAGCGTCGTGCCGACATTGTCCTTCAGGGGGCCGGCATAAGGAACATAGGAGTCAACGCCTTCTTCGAAGGAGAGTTTCTTGGAGCCGCCCAAATCATAGCGCTGCCAGTTGCGGGCACGGTTGGAACCTTCGCCCCAGTATTCCTTGTAATAGGTGCCGTTGACTTTGACCTTGTCCGTCGGGCTTTCGTCAAAGCGGGAGAAGTAGCGGCCGAGCATCAGGAAATCTGCGCCCATGGCCAGAGCCAGCGTCATGTGGTAATCGTGAACGATACCGCCATCGGAGCAAACCGGGATGTAGATGCCTGTTTCTTCATAGTACTTATCGCGTTCACGGCAGACATCGATGAGAGCTGTTGCCTGGCCGCGGCCGATACCCTTGGTTTCGCGGGTGATGCAGATGGAGCCGCCGCCGATACCAACCTTGATGAAGTCTGCGCCGGCTTCAGCCAGGAAGCGGAAGCCTTCACCGTCTACGACGTTGCCGGCACCAACTTTGACATCTTCGCCGAAGTTTTCATGGATGTATTTGAGGGTGATGCGCTGCCATTCGGAGAAACCTTCCGAGGAGTCAATGCAGAGGACGTCTGCACCGGCCTTTAAGAGGGCAGGTACGCGTTCTGCATAGTCGCGGGTGTTGATACCGGCACCGACGATATAGCGCTTGTTTTCGTCAATGAGTTCGAGCTCATTGTCTTTGTTGGCATTGTAATCTTTGCGGAAGACCATGTAACGCAGGCGCTGGTTTTTGTCGATAATCGGGAGCATGTTGAGTTTGTTTTCCCAGATGATATCGTTGGCCTGACCAATGGTGGTAACTTCTTCTGCCTTGGCATAAATCAGATTTTCAAAAGCCGTCATGAATTCGCTGGCCGGTGTGTCCATGGACATACGGGAAACGCGGTAATCACGGCTGGTCACGATACCCAAAAGTTTGCCGTTAGCCGTGCCGTCTTCCGTAACAGCCATCGTGGAGTGCCCCGTATCCTGCAGCAGGTCGAGAATTTCGCCCAGAGTAGTGGAGGGCTTGATGTTGGAGTCACTGCTGACAAAACCGGATTTATAATGTTTTACCCGGGAAACCATAGCGGCTTCATCTTCGATACTCTGTGAGCCATAAATGAAGGACACACCGCCTTCTTTGGCCAGTGCGATAGCCATGTTGTCATCGGAAACCGCCTGCATGATGGCAGAGGTCATGGGGATGTTCATGGTAATCTTCGGTTCCTCGCCCTTGCGGAACTTGACCAGCGGTGTCTTTAAGGAGACGTTTGCCGGAATGCATTTGTCCGAGGAATAGCCGGGAACGAGGAGATACTCGCCAAAAGTGTGTGATGGTTCTTCAAAATAGAATGCCAACTTAACCCCTTCTTTCTGTAGATGTTCATATTGTGGAAAGCTTTACAGGCGGCCGTTGCCGTCATGTATATTGTGTTATATCTTAATATATCGGGCGGGGGGCTGTCAATCGGAAAATAAAATTTATGTTACAACTTTACAATAAATAGAAAACTAGCAGCTTTCCTCTTATGGTCAAGCTGCTAGTTGTTTATCATATATTCTGTTTTCATCTTGTTTATGGGTACCAATCTTACGGGCCCATTGGACTCCCCTCCTTCACGAGCCAAAGATGCTGCCAAGTTTGAACTTCCCTACGGCTAGCTATTACCATTTCCGGTCTGTTCAACCTTTAGCTTGGATTAATAATATCACAGAATAAACATAAAGTCAATAATTTTCTGACATGCACCATACAAATAAAACGGCCACAAATCGTGACCGTTAAAAATCAAATGGTGGAGACAAGGAGGATCGAACTCCTGACCTCTTGCATGCCATGCAAGCGCTCTCCCAGCTGAGCTATGCCCCCGCGATGTTCGCTCGTGCGTCATCAACGAATATTAGTATACGGTATAGATTGCTGGTTGTCAACATGTTTTTAAAATTTTTTTCTAAATTTTTTTCAGTCAGGAAATATGGTACAATAGTAAACATAGATATTGATGTAAGAGGAGAACGTATTAATGGAAAAACAGGATATTCCCAATTTGCAGTGGTTCCCGGGGCATATGAAAAAAGCCCAGCGGCTGATTGAGGAAAATTTGAAACTGGTGGATGTGGTCATTGAACTCTTGGATGCGCGGATTCCGCTGAGCAGTGCCAATCCCATGCTGGCGGAAATCATCAAGGGCAAGCCGCGTATGATTGCCTTGAATAAAGCGGACCTCGCCGATAGTGCCAGTACGAAAAAATGGCTGGATTACTTTAAAAGTCAGAATGTGCCGGCGGTTGCTATCGACTCCATGAAGGGAAAGGGCATGAAGCAGCTGGTTAAGGTGGCCGAAGACTTGGCCCGTCCCAAGACGGAAAAATTCGTCAGCAAGGGGGCAAAGCCGCGGGCGGCCCGTTGCATGATTCTGGGCATCCCTAATGTGGGCAAATCTTCTTTGATCAATCGTCTGGCAGGCGCCGTAAAAGCCAAGGCTGCCGATAAGCCCGGTGTGACGCGCGCCAAGCAGTGGATTAAGATTGGTACGAACCTTGACCTTTTGGATACGCCGGGTATTCTTTGGCCGAAGTTTGAAGACCAGACCGTTGGCTTAAAGCTGGCCTTTACGGGGGCCATCAACGACGATATCTACGACCGCGAAAAGGTGACGGCCCTGCTGTTGGGCATTATGCGCCGCGATTATCCGGAGCGGCTGGCTGAGCGTTTCAAACTCACAGGCGATGTGCCGGAAGACGGGCTGGAAATTCTGGAGCTTATCGGCCGCAAGCGGGGCTGTCTTGTAAAGGGCGGTGTCGTGGATTTGGAAAAAGCACAGAATATCGTTTTGAATGAATTCCGTGCCGGAAAACTCGGACTTGTGACATTAGATGAAGTTCCTGCAGAAGATGGTGAAAAAAGTAGTGAATGATTTAAGCAAATATACGATAAAACAAGTAGAGGAGTTTTTTGCGCAGGGGCAGATAACGGAAGAATTTTTGGCTGCCTGTGCGCAGGACAGCCGCAAGGCGGTGGGGACGCTCGTGCGCCGCTATCAGCGCGAGCAGCAGGACAGGCAGCGCGTCAGCGAATTATACAGCTATGAGCGGGAGTTCTGGGCTAAGGGGTGTGATTTGGTTGCCGGTGTGGATGAAGCAGGCCGCGGCCCGTTGGCTGGCCCGGTATCGGTGGCGGCCGTTATTCTGCCGCATGAGCTGTACCTGCCGAAAATCAACGATTCGAAAAAGATTTCGGCCAAAGTGCGGGAAGAACTCTATGATGAGATTATGGACAAGGCCGTTGCCGTAAAAGCGGCGTTTGTCGATGCCAAAACCATCGACCGGGTAAATATCTATCAGGCGACGATTAATGGAATGTACGAATCCATTTTCGGTTTGGAACAGGAGCCACAGGCCGTGCTGATTGACGCGGTGAAGCTGGAAAATCTGAACGTGCCGTCCTTGTCCATCATCAAAGGGGATGCCAAATCGGCTTCCATCGCGGCGGCCTCCATTATCGCCAAAGTCAATCGTGACCGCCTGATGGATGAGTATGACAACAAGTATCCGGAATATGGCTTTGCACATCATAAAGGCTATGGAACGGCCGAGCATATCGCTGCTTTGCGCCAGTATGGGCCATGTCCAATACATCGGAAGTCTTTTGAGCCAATCCGGTCCATGGTGGATGTAAGTATGCAAATTCCGTATTAATCCATGTTGAGAATGTAGAGAAGGTGTGATGGGAAATGCCAATGGAAGCATCAATGAATGTAGGAGTCCGTCCCATAGAAAGACCACAAGCTCCATCCGTAGATGGTGTTGGACGCCGTGGTGATGGCGGCGGTTCGTCAGCGGCATTTAGCCCGAAAACCAACGTATCCATTCAAAATGCAGTGGATGATATGGCAGGCGTTTTAGCAAAAATATCCAGCAATCAAATGGATGCCGTGGAAAAAATGCCTGAGGATTTGCAAAAGCTTATAAAAAATGTAATGAAACAGGCCTTCTCATTGGAAGAAACTTTGGCACAAGGACTGGGCAGTACGTTGGAGAGCCAGCGTTTTTCCATGGAACAGCTGAGTTCTTTTTCTCGGATGTTGACGCAAATGGGAAAACTCATGGAGCGTGGGATGACGATGGAAGTCAGCGATACCATGCAGGCACTGTTGACCAACTTGAAAAATATGACCAGTACGGAGCAGGGACCTGCTTTAGAACCGGTACTTTTGACGAAAGCTGCCTTTGAGTTATTGGATAATAAACCATTTGCTGAACTACCGAAAGAGGTTCAACAGTTGCTTTTGACTTTAGCACCCCAGGGGATGGTTCAGCAGCTTCCAACAGGGGAGACAAATTCCCTTAATTTCCTCAAACAGCTTGTACAGTATTTTATGCCCCGCCCGGCAAGCAATGGCGAGATTATGCAACCTCCACAGGGGCAGGCAATGCCCAACAGTAATATGGGGCAAATGCCACAACCACAACAAGGCCAGGTGATGCCGAATAATAATATGGGTCAAATGCCACAGCCGCAGCAAGGCCAGGCAATGCCGAATAACAATATGGGCCAAATGCCACAGACCGCAGCAAGGCCAGGCAATGCCGAACAATATGGGCCAAGTGCCACAACCGCAGCAAGGCCAGGCAATGCCCAACAATAATATGGGTCAAATGCCACAACCACAGCAAGGCCAGGCAATGCCCAATAATATGGGGCAAATGCCACAACCACAGCAAGGCCAGGCAATGCCGAACAATATGGGTCAAGTGCCACAACCGCAGCAAGGCCAGGCAATGCCCAACAATAATATGGGTCAAATGCCACAACCGCAGCAAGGCCAGGCAATGCCCAATAATATGGGGCAAACGCCACAACCACAGCAAGGCCAGGCAATCCCAAATAATAATATGGGTCAAATGCCACAGCCGCAGCAAGGGCAGGCGATGCCGAACAATATGGGCCAAGTGCCACAACCACAGCAAGGCCAGGCAATGCCGAACAATAT
>CACZIV010000028.1 GCA_902781305.1 Pseudoselenomonas ruminantium | reverse complement strand
TCGTGGCTTCAATACCCCGTCGAAACCATTACATCCCCAAACTCAATTGTATAGATAAGCATAGCATACATAGGCGATTTCTGTCAATGAAAATATCCGTATTGAGGGAAAACTACGGAATATGATTGCTTTTTAATCAAAATATAATTCAATTCTTAGCGGATTCCAAGAATCGGCGCATAGGATAAGAGCCATGGAAAAAAGCCCCAAGGATGGTCTGTTACATTTTGAAAGGGGATTATCTCAATGAACAAGAAACTTTTCGCCGCAGCCGCACTGGCCGCAACAACTTTTACCGCAGGTCTTATCGGCAATGTCGCCAGCGCTAATCAGGCACCGGCTCCCAAAGCACCTGTCATACAGCAACAGCAGGACAAGCAGGATGTAAAAGCACCGAAAGCTGAGCCGTAGAAAAATGACGTAAAAAAACAGGACAAAAATAAAACCGTCAACGAAAAACAGCCAAAACCGCAGCAGGAAAAAGAACAGCAGCCGCCAAAGGCTCGCTAATAACTACGGGGATGTGACTATGAAATCCATGGTCACATCCCCGTTTTTTCGCATTTAACACACGCGTGCATTAAATGCATTGATTTTTAACACACGCGTGTGTTAAAATATGCGTAAAGGAGGCGATAGCTATGTGTACTCTCCCCCATGCAGAAACTTTGACCATTGAATTCAAGAGCGATAAAACGCCCCTGCCTGACAATGATATTATTGATGCAGTGGTCGCTTTTGCCAACACCGAAGGCGGCGATTTATACTTAGGCATAGAAGATGATGGTACCGTAACCGGCCTGCATCCCAGCCATCAGGATATCACCCGGCTGACCGCTTTTATTGCCAATAAAACCGTCCCCCCAGTCAGCACGCGGGCCACCATTCTCACCGACCAAAACCTGCAGGTGCTGAAAATCAGCGTACCGAAATATACATCCATCGTTGCCAGTTCCATAGGAAAAATTCAGCGCCGCAGGCTGAAGGCCGACCATACGCCGGAAAATGTTCCCCTCTATCCTTATGAAATTCCCCACCGCCTGTCCAGCCTTTCCCTGCTGGATTTTTCTGCCCAAACTTTGCCGGACACTACACGCCATGACCTTGATGCTACGGAACGGGAGCGCCTGCGCAATATCATCCGCACCTATCATGGCGAACCCACACTGCTGGAATTGGATGATTTGGAACTGGACAAAGCCCTGCGGCTTGTCGCCAAAGTCGGTGAAGATTATGTGCCCACCGTTACCGGTATGCTCCTTATCGGCCGTCAGGAACGCTTGCAGGAACTCATCCCCACGGCCGAATCTTCCCTGCAAATTATGGATAACGGCCAGCTGCGCATCAACGAAACCTACACACAGCCCTTACTCGCCAGCATTGAAAAAATCAACAATTACTTCACTACCATCAATCAGGAAGATGAAATGGATATCGGCATGTTCCGCGTGCCCATTCCCCATTATGCCCCCCAAGCTTTCCGCGAAGCATTGGTCAATGCTTACAGCCACCGGGATTATTCCTTACTTGGCCGGGTTCGTGTGCTCATTGAACGTGAGGGCATCACCATCAGCAACCCCGGGGGCTTCATTCAGGGCGTTACCTACGACAAACTCCTTGACGCCGAACCACACGGGCGTAATCCTGTGCTGGCTGACTGTCTGAAACGCATCGGTCTTGCCGAGCGCTCTGGCCGAGGCATTGACCGCATCTATGCAGGAAGCCTGCGCTACGGAAAAATGCTTCCGGATTACAGCAATTCCAATACGGATAACGTACGCCTCTACATTCCTTCCAGCCGCCCGGATAAGAATTTTATCCATCTACTGACCAAGAAGCAGGAACAACTCCACCGCGACTTCACGATTTATGAATTGATGGTGCTCAGCCAGCTTAAAGGGAATCAATTTCTGACCTGTCAGGAACTCTCTGCCCACACTGGCATTCCCTCCTATAAAATGGAAAACACCTTGGAAACCCTAACGGCAGAAAAAATGATAAAAGCCAGCAAACAAGGGAAAGTTCTCTGCTATACTTTCAGCGAGCAATCCTATAAAACAACCACTGGCAAAGCCCACTTTATCAAAGAACCCATAACGGACTACGCCGACTACAACCAGCACATTATGAAACTGGCTAATGAAAAAGGAAATGTGACCCGGGCAGATGTCACCGCCCTTTTACACGTTTCCCCAGCACAGGCCTATCGGCTACTAAATCGCCTGAAAGAAAATCATGCACTTATTTTGAATGGCAAAGGCAAAACAGCCTTCTATACACCGTGTTAAGCAAATGGAAATTTTTATTTACCTATCTTACATGTCTGGATTCTATTGAGGAAATTTCCTAATTATATCAATAATTATTACTACTATAAAATAGGCTCATAGCATCCATTATCCATCTTTTTTTATCATAGGACAAAAACCTATTTTTACCAATTCTAATTTCAACAGGATCATCAGCACCTCTTGAATCTAATCCAAAAAAAGCTTTATAAAATAAATCAAATCTACTTTTTAATGATACAAACTTTTTCCCATTGCTGTCATTATCAAATGTTTCATTCTTATCTAAAAACACACCACAATACCTATCCACATCTCCTGCCTGCATTAATTCGACAAAAGGCGCTGCATTATCCCCACGAATAAAATCCTCATATTGATTTACATTATGGATTTTTAACCCCAACAAAAACGGCACTAATATTTCCATGTAAAATATAGACACATCATCATAATCCCAACCACGATACTTTTCAGGAACAGCAATTCTCAACGACTGTAAAAATCGAGTAATATCTCGCAAGCTAAAATTATAATATTTTATCATGAAATATGTAATATTTGCACGAATATGAGAATGATTCGTAAATTTCAACATTTCATAGTATCGTTGATAATTTGGCAATGGAAGTGTAATTGTAATGTCAAAAAATCTTGTTAAATATTTACACGCATCAAATCCATCACCATAATATCGTCTAATAGTATGTTGCAACTCTTTTATATTTGTCGAGATGACAAATATAACCTTTTCATGATAAAAGTAATGTTTTATTCTTTCTAGCACTTTAACTGCAAAATCTGGACGACAACGATCTAATTCATCAACAAAAAAAACAATTCTCGTGTCATTCTTACAGCTTTTTAATAATTCATCGAACAATTCACTAAGCAATTCATCCAGTTTTTTCTGTTTCTTAATTTCTGATAAAGGATCATCACTTCTTAATGTCGTAAGAAAATCCTTTATTTGAACTCCTGAAACTGCCTTGATAATCAAATCAACAGAAACGATAAGTGTTTTAATCCAATCATGATTACTTACTTCAAAATCTTTTAATGCCACCAAATCACGAAGCATCCAATTTACAATTGATAGTATCGGATCATTATCATTATCATTTACCCATGCATCGTAATATATAGGAATAAAATATATAGGGTTATCTCCCTTCATTTTTACAGGAACACATTTCTTTATACTGTCAGCCTCCTCTGTTGAAGAACAATAACTTTTCAATGTTAATTGAATTTGTTTAACAAAAAAAGTTTTCCCATTTCCCCATGCATCATCTATTGCAATAACACTATTATCATCAATAGTATTCAACAACTCTATAAAACTAGCAATTCCTGTATTTCTCCCCAGCGAATCATTCAAAAGCGTCTCTCTAATGTTTTTATCTGTAGGCTTTAATTCATATTTTATCATACCGTAACTCCACAATTTCCATACATACTATTCATTTTTATACCCAAGTTCTTTAGCTTTTATATAATCACTTGCAGCTTGTTCTTTATTTCCCAATAGATAATTAGCATAACCTCTATTATAATATGCCCCAGCATTTTCAGGAGATAATTTTATTACTTTAGAAAAATCAGAGATTGCCTTTATATACTCACCTATAATACCATAAATAACCCCACGAGATTCATACGCATCTATACTGTCTGGCCTCAGTTCTATAGTTTTAGATATATCCACTATAGCCAACTCATACTTTCTATTTTCTTTATATAGCAATCCACGATTATAATACGCATTAGCATATTCGCTATCAATCTCTATAGCTTTATTATATTCTACCAATGCTTGCACTTTATTTCCTTCCTTGCTATAGATTACACCTTTATTATAATGAGCCATCGCATTTTCTTTTATCTCAATAGCCTTATTATAATTATCTTTTGCTTGCCTATATTTTCCTTGTTCATAATACACATTACCACGATTAACATAATATGAATCATTTTGACGATTTAATGCTATTGCACTATTGTAATCCTTCATAGCATCTTGGTATTTCCCCTGTTTCGCATAAACTATACCACGATTATAATATGCAGAATCATATTTCGAATCTATTTTTAATACATTATTATAATCATTAATCGCTTTTTGAAAATCACCTTTTTCAGCATAGGATAATCCCCTACAATTATAGGCTTCTTTATTTTTATTATTTAATTCTATTGCTTTACTATAGTCATTTATTGCTAACTCATATTTTTTCTGGTCTTGAAATACTCGTCCACGCTTACTATAACCGTAAGAAAATTTCGGTTTCAGTTCTATAACCTTATTGTAATCTTTTATAGCTTGCTGATAGTTTTTTTGTGCATAATAGGCTAGGCCTCGTAAATAATATGCCGTAGCATTACGTTCATTTAATCCTATTGCCTGTGAACAAGTCTCTATAGACTCTATATACTTTTCCTCTGTATATAATTTATATCCCTCATTCACTTTTTGTCTAGATATAAATTTTCGATCCTCATCGATAATCGATTTCTCCAATTTTTCTAATTTATTCTTATTTGTTGTTGCAGATAATTCATATCTTAATTTTTGAATTTCTCTTTCCTGTTCCTCACGTTCCTTTTGTAATCTTTTATTTTGCTCTACCAATTCTACATTTTTGTAATAATCACGTTTTAACCAATCATCAATTCTAACGCTATCAACTGTAGCTCTTATTGTGACCTGTACACGAAAACTGCCACCTTTTTCATTCAACGGTGTAACGGTATATTTTTCATCTACTATTTTTATAATGGTATTTGCTATTGCCGTAACTTCATCAGTCTCCACTATATGATTGACAGTCTTTGTATAACTTTTAACATACACCCCAGCCTGCTCTGCTGCATGTTGTTCAGCTCTAACCTTAGCACGTTGCTTTGCAATATCAGGTGTTTCAAAATCACTCATAATATATTCGCCTATACCTTCATAAGTCATGATCTCAGCATGAGCCGATGGCATAAACGATAGACTTGCACCTATCAATAATACTCCCATAGCTTTTTTCAAGTTACACATATTATGTCACGCTCCTTACATATCGGCTATTTTTAACAGGACAATTCGCCATCTTCCCCCTTACTTCCTGCCATCCCCTACAAAATAGGCTGTGAAGCTACGGATATTCAATCCTCAGCTTCACAGCCTGTTCGTTGTTTCTCAAATATGTAATTTGCTTATAAAGTACAACTTGTTCCATTTTGGAACAAGTTAACCAACCTTTACCCCAGCGCCACATCCAATGTCATCATCAACGTGAATCCCACAGCAAACGTGACAACGCCAATATTGCTGTGTTCGCCTGCGGACATTTCGGGGATGAGTTCTTCCACCACCACATAAATCATAGCTCCGGCGGCGAAGGCCAGAAGGTAAGGCAGAATGGGCAGGACAAGGCTGGCGGCGGCAATGGTCAGCAGTGCGCCGATAGGTTCGACTATGCCTGAAAGCATACCACTGACAAACGCCTTATGCTTGCCCATCCCTTCCGCCCGCAGGGGCAGGGAGATAATCGCGCCTTCAGGAAAGTTCTGGATGGCGATACCGATGGACAGCGCCAATGCCCCGCTCAGCGTGATATCGGCATTGCCCGCCAGCCAGCCGGCAAAGACTACACCTACCGCCATTCCTTCGGGGATATTATGGAGCGTTACCGCCAATAACAGCATGATGTTTTTGGGCAGTTTGCATTTTATGCCCTCTGCCTCCTGCGCATCCATATGCAGATGCGGAATGATATGGTCAAGTGCCAGCAGGAAAAGCGTCCCTGCCCAAAAACCGACCACCGCAGGCAAAAACGCCAGCTTGCCCATATCTGCACTGCCTTCCATCGCAGGAATCAAGAGACTCCAAACGGACGCCGCCACCATAACGCCAGCAGCAAAACCAGTCAGTCCCTTTTGCACACCCGTTTTTAATTCTTTTTCCAATATGTAAACGCAAGCGGCACCCAAAGTAGTTCCCAAAAAGGGAATCAACAGCCCCTGCAATACTTCGATTGACAAATACAACCCTCCTAATCCGCATTATCCATAGGAACAAAACTCCCATTCTGTAACAAATAGAGATAGGATTTATCCACCTTACGCCCTAAAATTGCTTCCACAGCATTTTTATACATATCCAGCTGAATCTGATACCGTCGCCGGATGCGGGCAGGGTCTACCAGCCTATCCGTCTTATAATCAATCAGGATAAGCTTGCCATCAGCCGTTTCCACCAACAGGTCAATAACGCCCTGTGTAAAGACCAGTTCCGTTTCTTCCTGCACTTCGGGATAAAAGTCCTTGGCCTTTAACATCCGACTGAAGGGCAGTTCCCGATAGACATAAGGGGCACTTTGCACCAATCTGCCGATTTCCGACGTAAAGAATCCCTGAATGCCTTTGATGTAAACCACTTTGCCTGCACCTTCCGGCAAAATGCCCTTGGCTTCCATATTGGCTACCTGCTTTTTGATTCCCTGAAAGCTGATATCGCCGGCAAAGTCGAGCCGCTGCATAACCGTATGCATAATGGTACCGCATTCCATGGCCGAGAGCGTTTTCGCCTGTTCCTGCATAAAGCGCGGACGCGGCCAATCGGCCTCATCGACTTTAGCTGTATCGGCTGCTGCCGTTTTTTCTACCGGTGCCGCTTCCAGTTCCTCATCTTCGTTCATCACGATTAACTGTCGGGCGTTTGGCACTTCTTCATCCCAGGCATGGCTTTCGGCAAACCGCCGCTTGATTTCCGTTACGGTAAGTTTGGCCGGAACATGGGCAAGGCCCCTGTCTGCATACTGCCAGCCCAGCATAGCCTCTACCCTATCCTTATTCAGTGATGATGGCATCGGCGACAGGGTGGCTGCCGCTTGCAGTAAAGCGTCCTGCTCATGTTCTTTTTCTGTGCCATCAACCACATCAGCTGCCGGACAAAGGTTAATCTTGACCTGCGCTTCAGGTTCCAGCTGTTTTTCAAGCCCGCCGTCTGCACTTATGCCGGCCATTTCCCATAACGGCGCCGCCGCACTATGACGACACAACGCGGCGGCTACCCAGTCGAGATAGCTGTCTGCCTTGGCAATGGCAAAATCCGGCAGTTGTGCTTCGTCACGTTCCACATAACGGCAATAGCCTTTGGCCTTTTTCTCCGTATTCTTAGCCGGCAGTACGCCGGTCAGAATGAGTTTTTCTCTGGCGCGAGTCATGGCCACATAGAGAATACGCATTTCCTCGGCCTTGGATTCAGCACGGATTTTCGCCGCCACCGACTGCCAAGGCAGGGATTTATAGATTTGCCGTCCCGTCTTGGAGCGCTGGGCAAGGCGTACACCAATGCCGAGTTCCTTGTGCAGCAGGAACGTTCCCTGCGCATCCCGCAAATTGAATTTCTTGGCTATATCGGCCACAATCACCACGGGGAATTCCAAGCCTTTGCTGCGGTGAATACTCATAATCCGCACGACATTTTCACTGGCCCCCAATGTACGGGCAACCGCCAAATCGGTATCCCGTTTCTGCAGGTTTTCGATAAAGCGCAGGAAACGGAACAGACCACGGTAATTGCTCCGTTCAAACTCCGCAGCGCGGTCGGCGAGCATACGCAGGTTCGCCTGCCGCAAGAGGCCGCCTTTCAAGCCGCCCACATAGTCATAATAGCCGGTTTCGCGGTATAACAGCCAAATGAGTTCCGGCACACTATGACTGATGGAAAACTCACGCCAGCGGGCCAGTTCTTCCTGAAAAGCTGCCGTACGGGCAGCCAGTTTCTTGGGTAATTTGCTGTCCAGAGAAAAGCTGGCCAACAGACCGTCATACAAATCGCCTGTAGCCGAAGCCAAACGGATTTTCGTCAAATCCGTCATGGAAAAGCCGCCAATCGGCGAAGCCAGCACAGCCGCCAAGGGAATATCCTGCCGCACGTTGTCAATCACGGTCAGCAGCGCCAATATCAGGCGCACTTCCGGCGCTTCAAAATAGCCGCCATCTACATCGGCATAAGCCGGAACGCTGTTTTTGCGCAAGGCTTCCAGCAGGATATTGGCCTTGCCGCTCACCGCGCGCATAAGTACGGCAATATCGCGATAAGCCAAAGGACGATAAGTATTGCTGTCCTTGTCCAGAACCATATACCCCTGCTCTATAAGACGGCCAATCCGGCGGGCAATATAGGCCGCTTCGAGCTTGAAGCCGGACAGGTCTTCGCCATCCTCCTCGGTCGCCGGCCTATCCTCCTTTTCCTGTTCTTCCTGCTGAATCAAATCCAATTCCAGCGCCCCAGCGGCGCCCGCAAAGGTATGTTCATGGGCCGGATAATTTGCGCCGGGATAGAGCTTGCTGCGGTCATCATACTCAATTTCCGCCGCGCCTTTGGTCATAATCTGGTCAAAGACAAAGTTAATCGGCGCCAGCACTTCACTGCGGCTGCGGAAATTCTGTTTCATGGTAATCAACAGATTGTTGTCTTCCGTCTCCGGCTTTTCGGGGAAACTTTCGTATTTTGCCTGAAAGAGATACGGGTCGGCCAAACGGAAGCGATAAATGCTCTGCTTCACATCACCCACGGTAAAGCGGTTGTTTTCCTGAGCAATCAGATTCAGGATAGCCTCCTGCACGCCATTGGTATCCTGATACTCATCGACCATGATGGATTTATATTTTTCCCGCAGGGCAAGGGCTATCGGCGTCGGCGTAACCTCTCCTTCATTATCCGCACAAAGTATCGCCAGCGCAAAATGCTCCAAATCGTTGAAATCCAAAATATTGCGCTCTTTCTTCGCCGCCTGCAACGCCCTGCCAAAGTCGAGTGCCAAACCTGCATAGATTGCTGCGGTCTTGTGGTTGAGCGCAATATCTTCCTCAATCTGTTCTGCCTGCTGATTGAGGTAAGTATCAGCAAATTTTTTCAGCGCTTTCTTTACGGCATCGCGGCGTTCATCAAACTGTTTCCGCATATCGGGATACAGATTTTTCAAATCGCCATAAACTTTGCCCCGCATGGCCAGCCAGGAAAATTTGCTCACCTGCCGGACAAGTTCATTCCATTTTTCGCCGTCAGGATTTGACTCCAGCACATTGAACGCCTCGCGAATGGCGTCAAGGCCGGTTAAATCCTGCTGAATAAGCTCTCCATAGGGAACCCAGGCCGCTTTTAAGGCAGGGTCATCACTGCCCAAGGCCATTCCCGCGCATTCCTCATACTGGCTGATAACCGCCAGCAGCCCGGCCCGCATTTCCGGCACCGCCGCAGTCAGCCAAGGCGAATCGGCAATGGTCTGTCCCGTACCTAGTTGCTGGCTTTCCAGCCATTTTTCCGGGAATGGCTGACTTTGCGCAAAGCTATGCAGTTTTAGAATCGCCTGCTTGACCTCTTCGTCGCCTTTTTCATCACCATAATCGTCCATAAAGGAGATAAACTCCTCCCAAGCGGGCAGTTTTTCTGCCTCTAAGGGGCGTTCGTATTTTTCCTCCAGCATGGTTTCCAAGGTATCACTCTTCAATAAAACGAGTTCCTGTTCACTGGCCAGACGGAATTTGGGGTCCACGTCAATCGCTTCAATATGCTGGCGGATAAGCCGCTGACAAAAGGAATGGAAGGTGCAGATATCCGCGCCGGTGAGCAGAACCCTTTGGCGTTCCAGCCGGGCAATGATGTCATGCTTGCTTGCAGCCGCTATTTCTTTTTCCAGCGCCGCTTCAATACGCTCCCGCATCTCTGCCGCTGCCGCATTGGTGAACGTTACCACGAGCAGCGCATCAACATCGAGTTCCCCTTCAATAAGCTGGCGGATAATGCGCTCCACCAGCACGCGCGTCTTGCCGGAACCTGCGGCTGCCGCCACCAGAATGTTGCGGCCACGTTCCTCAATGGCTTTCTGTTGGTCCTTGGTGTATTGCATCGGCTAAATCCTCTCTTCCAATCTTTTCTGCCATGCGGCGTTCCATTTCTTCTTCATCAAAATTTCCCACCTCATGATAGGAAAAACCCTCAATCTCCGGGTCAAAACCGCAGATTACCCGATAATTACAGTAGTTGCAGGCCGTCCGTTCCACATTTTTATCGTAACGGCAGGGATTTATCCGAATATCCCCGTCCAGGATGGCCCGGCCGGTATCCTTCAACATATAATCCACATAGCCCAGCATGAGTTCAAACTCCTGCTGCGTGCGGATATAATGGCCCTTTACGGTTTCGCTGGTCAGTTCCCCATCTTTTTTCGTCTGTGGTTTGATGTGTTCCAAATTAGCATCAATGCTGCGGATAACCTCCATATCGGCCAGCACCCAGCCGGGCATGGTGAGTTTTTTGCGAATGGCATCGGCCATTTCTTCTGCCGTCAACCGCTTATCCGTAGCTATGGTGGGATTGTGGAGCAAGGCATATAAAATCCCCGCCGGCAGCCGTTCCTTGTCCTGTTGTTTGAGAAGTTCCTGTCCCACCAGCACATAGACCAGCAGCTGCAATTTCAAGCCATAATAGACTTCAAAAAGATTAATCGCCGCCTGTCCGGTCTTATAGTCCAAGACGAGAAAATAGGGATTTTCCTGATGAACGTCCAGCCGGTCAATCTGCCCTTTAAGCGATAGGGAAAAGCCATTACCCAAAGGCAGTGGTGTGAGCTGCACGCGGTCAGCGGCATGGCCGAAGCCTTCTTCAAAGTAGGTGGGCTGAAATTCCGACATCGCCGCCCAGGCGGAAAGATGGTTGACTGCCTGCAGGGCCGTGGCCTCCATGCGCCGCTTGTAATGGCGGTAGTCCGGGCGGCTCAAAAGGATTTCACTTTGCAGACGGGGCGCAATCTCCTCCACCAAATCATGGCAAATCTGTCCGCGCATCTCCTCCGGCACATCCTGCCAGCGGCGGTTATAATCCCGGCTCACCATTTCACCATACTCGCGGATAACTTCATGCAAAAGCTGACCCAAGTCCATATGGCGGAATTCATAAGTACGCCGCTCCGTAAGTTTCAGGCCATAGCTGGCAAAATGGGCAAACGGACAGCGGCGGAAGCTTTCAAACTGCGTGACACTGCCCCGCAGGAATTTTCCGCGCAGGTAGATGGCCTGTGCCAGTTCCTGGGGAATGTTCTCTACCTTGGCCTTCGGCGACAAACCGGATAAGGCAAGCTGCAAGGAGCGCTGCATTTGGGGCTGTGCCAGCGCCCAATTGTAGACATCCCGCCAAAAATCGTCCATCTTTCCCTCATCCCGCTGACCGCGCAGGGCACTGGCCAACCCAGACACCGCCGGCGTCGGTGCCGCCAGCTGCAACATATCATGGCGGCCCAAAGTTTCCAAGGGGATAGACAGGAGCTTCAATTCAGGGAAACATTTTTGCAGCCGTGCCACCAGTACTGCCGGCTGCAGGCCATTGCCCTCGGCATCGGCTAAAGCATAAGAAATCCACAGATATTCCCGCGCTTCATTAAAGCCACGGTAAAGCAGGAAGCGCTCACCAAAGCTGCGTTCCTGACCGCCGCGGGAAATCACCGGACGCTCCCCGTTGTCTGCCGGCATTTTGGCAAAGGCATCTGCTAAATGCAGTCGGTCGGCATCGGTAAACATGCCCTGTTCACCGATACGGCGCGGCATGGCACCCGCATTGGCCCCTAAAATATAAATGGCCCGCGTGCCCGCCAGACTGTTCTGGTCAAGGGAGGACACCGTGACATAATCCAAACCGGGCGGAATCAACGAAAGGGTCACGGCATCGAGCCCATCGCTCAATACGGCGGAAAAATCGCTCAGGCTCATCTTTTCTGCCCCGCTGATTTCCACCAGCTGGTCAAAAAATTCCATGATGTCGTCCCAAATCTGCCGATGCTCGGCGGCATCAGCCATCCGGCCTTCACCTTCCGCCACTTCCTGCCACTTGGCTAAGTGCGCAGGTACTTCCAAAGCAATCAGGAAATCATACAGGGCTGTCACCTGTTCGGTCACATTCGCCGCCTGCCGGATTGACTGGTCAAAAACCTGCAAGGCCTCGACGGCCTGCCGCCGCAAACCGTCAATCAGCAAAAGCCGCTGTTTGGTTTCTTCATCGGCTTCTTCCGCTTCTCCGTCCAGCGAATAGCGGCGGTGCCAGTTCCAATCCTCCGCCTGCAGCCAGCGCTTACGACCGCGCAGACCAAATTCCAGCACATAATTTTCCAGCTTGTCCACATCATCCCGTACTAAGGGAAAAAAGCCCGTGCGCAGACAGCGGAAGACGTTTTCATAATTCCAGCCCTTCTGCACCACTTCCAATGCGGAACGCAAGAGTTCCGCCAAGGGGTGATGAATACTCTGCCGCTTGCCGTCCTGGAAGAAGGGAATGCCGTAATCCTGAAAGACCAGCGGCAAAATCCCGTCATAATCTTCGGCATTGCGGATAAGCACACCGATTTCCCGATAGCGGTAATTGCGCTCCCGCACAAGCCGCAAAATATCGGCAGCCGCCGTCTCCAGCTCGATACGGCGGTTGGCCGCTTCCACCAGTTGCAGATTTTCCGGCGCATATTTTGCGGCTTCCACCTGTCCAAACAGTTTTTCTTCCAGCCAATCAAGCGCAGGATTTTGTGCACGGTGATTATGCGCAAGCAAGGTGACGGGCTGCCAAAAGCCCTGTCTATTCGGTTCTAATTCCTGCATTAATCGGCAGATATTTTCCATCGTGCGATAGGGACGGTTAAACAGCCCCGTTTCCAACGTATTTTCCGTCAGCTGGAAATTCACTCGGCCCTCCGGCAGCTGTTCCCCCATCATCGGCAGGGTGATATGCACTTTGGCAGCCGTTGCCAGAATTGCCGCCAGCACATGCATTTCCTGTGGATTAAAGAACACAAAGCCGTCAATCCAGACTTCAGCCCCCTGCATAAGCTGGGACTGTGGGATTTTCTCCGCCAAAATATGCATCAAATCTTCGGCATCGCTTTTGCGCCCCGCCATGGCCTCAGCAAATTCATCAGCCAAGGTGCTGAGTTCCCGTACCTTGCCGGAGAGCCGTTCCTGGCCAGCCCCCACCATCTCCGCTGCCTGTCGCAGCTTATCCGTCGTAAGCCGATAGCTTTTTATCTCCTTGATGGCATCGGACAAGGTTTCCGTAAAGCCCCGCTGACGAGCCGCCCGCGCAAAGACCGTCAAATCCGTATCCTTTTGATGTTTTAAGAGCAGCTTTTGCAATAGCAGACGGCGTCCCACATCGCTGATGCGGGGCAAATCCCCGCCAGTCTCCATAAGGATCTGCCGGGCAAAACGGCGAAAACCAAAGACATAGGCACGGAAAAAGCCCTGCCCAGCAGCGTCCATCATCGTGGCCAATCCCCGCTCTGTCTTATAGGTCATATGTTCCGGCAAAAGCAGGATAAGTGCTTTCCCTAAAGGGCGCTCAGTCATTTCCTGCTGCATGGCTGACAGGCAGGCATGGGTCTTGCCTGTCCCCGAACGGCCAATGATAAAATCAAGCTTTGCTGTCATACTGTATTCCTCAACTAGAAAAGCCTCCCTAAACAGGGAGGCCGTTTAACATATTTTACATAAAGGTAAATGGTGTGGTCACCCGGTACAACGTACGCCCGCAATCACAAACGTCCGTTTCGAGCATAACCGCCTGTCCTGTCCGGTAACGAATCAGCGGCATGGCCTCTGCCATCAAGGTTGTTACCACGAGCTCGCCCATCTGATGCGGCTCCGTCACCACCTGGTCGCTATGGAAAGCCACAATCTCAGGATAATAATAATCCTCCTGAATGTGATAGCCCTTATGCGCTTCACACTGATAGAGCATACTGGCTGTCCCCAGTTCTGCCGGTTCATACAGATTGTAGACCGTAGCATGGGTTCTGTCTGCAATATGGCGCTGCATCGCATTGGTCAGCCCCTGCGGATTCATACAGATAACCCGATTCAAGGGATAATCGGCGATATTTTTGCCGGTAGCCTGCAGCTGGATAATCAGCTGCATGATAAGCTGCGGTGTGCTCACAATCGTATCCATGCTGATCAGATCCATGAAGCGCAGCCACTGCCGGTAATCCGTCCCCATGTTCACCACCGTTGCTCCGAGCATTTCCAAAGCATATTGAATGTCCATCAGGCGGCTGTCCGCCATATCCCCCTGTATAGCCACTACCGAAGTCTGATTGATTCCCGTAGCCACCAGACAGCGGGTCATCATTTCCACATTTTTTGCCACATCACCATTGGTGTAGAACTTCGTCACTTCACCGTTTTCCTGCTGCACTACGCTGAATCGCAATATCGCCGACAACGGCAGCGTAAGAAGGTCTAACGAATCAACCTGAAAGAGTTCATTAGAGGTCAGGAAAGGAAGCCTACGAATATCCTCAAGGCTTTGTACATCCTTTGCCGACACGCCTGCCTTGGCAAACTTCTGCTGATAGTAGAGACTCTTTTCCTCCACCCATTTCAGCTGTTTTTGCAAGCGTTCAAGCTGCAAGGCCTGCATGCTTTCCCTATCCAGTTGTTCTATCTGTTGATTCGCGTACATGATTTAACACCGATCCTTATCGTGGTTTACTGGCTTAAGTTAATGGCTTTTGATAGAAGAATGGCTGGAAACTGGTGTAACCTAATTTACGGAAGTTCAAAATAGCCTCCGTAGCACCTACAAAGAGAATGCCACCGGGCTTGAGTGCCTTAAAGAAATTCGCATAAAGCTGGTCTTTGGCTTCTTCCGTGAAATAAATAACCACATTACGGCACAAAATCAGGTCAAACCCACTTTCAAATGGGTCTTTGAGCAAATTATGACGCTTGAACTCAATGCAGTTTTTAATATCCTGACTGACTGCATACTTCTCACCCTCAGGCTTGAAGTATTTGGCCAGACGCTCAGGCTTCATGGCCTTGATTTCGTCCTGCGTGTAAACACCGCGCTTCGCCTTAGCCAGAATTTCAATATCCAGGTCTGAGGCCAGAATGCGATGGCGGGTATTCGGCGTCATTTCCTTCATGATAATGGCCAGCGAATACGGCTCTGCACCGATGGAGCAGCCTGCACTCCAAATATTGAGCTTCGGCGAACGCTTCAGCAAATCGGGAATAACATCCGTTTCGAGCTTGCCGAACTTCTCCGGCGTGCGGAAGAATTCCGACACGTTGATGGTCAGATATTCAATAAATGCCGCAAAATCGTCTTTGTCCTTGGCCGCATTATCAAAATACTCCACATAGGAATTCATGCTGGCCCTGGTCACAAGATTGCCAATACGGCGCTTCATCTGCGGTTCTTTATATAGGTCAAGGTCAATTTCCGTCTTGGCCTTCAACTTTCTCTTAAACTCCGCCCAATCCTTTTCATCCATCATAATTAGTCCCTCCCAACTCTCCTCTGGCTACTTATAGCGGTAACATTTTATACTCTATATTAATTCCCCTTCCATCCCCAAAATCCTGCCATTTCCTCCAAGACAGATAAAATATTTTATGCTTATTTGTATTTTATCATAAACAGAGCCTGTTGGCACTTTTTTCTCCAACAGGCTTTTTATTTTTATTCGATATCGAAGACCGTACGGCCATCCTCTTCCTTCTGTTTGGGCAGAACAATATGCAGAATACCATTCTCGAAGGCCACGTTGACAGCCTTCTTGTCAATCATGTCGATGTAGAAGGTGCGTTCAAAATCGCCGCTCTTGCGCTCCCGGCACAGATACTTGATGTTGGCGTCCACAGCCTCTGCCCGCTGAGCTTTGATGCGCAGGTAGTTGTCATCATCGTAGGACACGGTAATCTGCTCTTTATAAAAGCCCGGAAGCTCTGCAAACAACTCATAAGCCGTATCGGTTTCAATCACATCCACCTTGAAGGAGGACAGGGCGCCGCTGACTTTTCCCAGAGGATTCAGGGACTGCTCCGCCGCATAGCTTAAAACCTTCTCCAAAACATCGTAGCCCCGTTCTGCGTTTTCTTTCAGATGAAATGGTACTGCTCTAAACATAAATACCCCTCCTAGCATATACATTGCTTGTTCTAATATGTCATATTGTACTATAATTTTCTGAAAATTGCAAGAGGTGGCTGGATTTATCTGTGAGCAAACTTTTCCAGAATACGGCTGCAATCCTGCACCGCTTCCAAGGTACCCATATACGCACCAGTTTCATCATAGACCGCCATATACTTCACGAGAATCGGCTTGCCCATGATATAACGGGCCACCTCCAAAGAACTGCGCTTTTTCGCCTTGAAATCCGCCACAAGATTTTTGACCACCGGCACAATATGCGGCGGATGGCACTCGGCCACATCACGCCCCAGCGCAGCCAATGGCCGCGGGAACACCCGGCCTTCATTGATGAAGAACCGCAGCTTTTCCTCCGCATCGATAAAGGTCAAGTCCAAGGGCAACAGCGCCAAGATGGCACTTAGCTGCTTGACCGTCAACTCGCCCGTGGGCAGCTGGATTTTTCCCGCTAAAATCTCCTGTTCCGTAACCTTGGCCAGTTCCGCTGCCGTCCAACGTTCACCATCCTCCCACTTGGCTGGCTGTTCGACAAAGGCCATACCCATTTCCGGAAAGTCACGGTATATCCGCAGCCACTCCTCCTCCGTAAAAAAGCGCAGGCATAGCGGGAATAAAATCTGTTCTTCCTTATACACCATTTCCCGCGCCTTTTTTACCACAGCCGCTATGCGCTCCTTGTAAATCAGCACATTGTCCGCATCTTCCGTAACCGCTCGCGTAAGCGTGCCGATTTCCTTCTTGATTTCATCATCCTCATTCCACATGACCTGTGACGGCCCCGTTACGCCATATTTATAGAGCTGCGCCATCAACAGTTCTTCCTTCTTGGCATAATGAGAGCGCACACCATTAAGCGCCTGCAAGTTCTGAATAACCACGGAAAAATCTATTGCTTCACTGCCTGCACACTCCGCCTGCAGAATGTCCAGCACCTTTTCCATGCCTGCATTCTCCGCCCGCATCAGCTCAATCGGATGCCCTTCCGGCAAGGAATCTGACTGGTCAAAATGACCACTCATCGCACAGGAAGCAGTGTTATCTGCCGTATCTCCATTGACTACCGAAAAGCCCTGCTCCGTAAAAGCGGCAATGATTTTCTCCATAGCCACGCCCTGCATAGCCGCCGCCCGCGGAATGGTCATAATATTGCCCATAACCTGCAATGCCTCAGGGCTTATCAGCTTTCCCAGCCCCAACCCAGTTAAAATCTCCGCCACCTTGGGTTCAGCTTTCACCAGCTCCGCCACCATCAAGCTAAAATCTATCGTCTTCATCAGAAATTCTCCTTATGCCAAACTAAACCGTATTATCCATCGTCTCCATTATAAATGAACTGCGCAATACTTTCTGTTGCAATCGTTACAAAACTATCCGGATAATCTCCTATCCCCCGCCCCATACTGTGATATAATAAAGGGGATGAATTTTTTGAAAGGAGCCTGCAATGAGACCACAAGAAAATGTCCAACTATTAATTCACCAGCTTAAAACAGAACAAGCTGCCAAATATAAAAACGGTATTTATCATTATACGCAGACCAGCCTTGCCTACAACAGCAACCGCATCGAAGGCAGCAAGCTCAGCCATGAGCATACCATAAACCTGTTCAACACCCATACGATTCTCAGCAGCGGCGACGAAGTCATCGACAGCAATGACATCATCGAAACCATGAACCACTTTCGGGCCTTTGACTATATCCTGAAAAACTATGACCAGCCCACAGATGAAGATTTTATCAAGCAGCTGCATAAAATCCTCAAAGCCAATACCACCGATGCCGACCTTGACTGGTTCAATGTGGGCGAATACAAAGGGTTGCCTAATACCATTGGCGATAAAGAAACCTGCGCTCCCGATAATGTAGCAGCAGAAATTCAGAAACTGCTGACGCATTATCAAAACATAAGTAGCCATGATTTCCATGACCTGCTCAAATTTCATGTAGACTTTGAAGCCATTCATCCCTTTCAGGACGGCAATGGACGAGTAGGACGCCTGTTGCTCTTCAAAGACTGCCTGGCCTTCGGCATCGTCCCCTTCATCATCGACAATGACCACAAGCAGTTTTACTACCGCGGCCTGCGGGAATTCTATCGTGAACCGGGTTATCTGACCGACACCTGCCTCTCCGCACAGGATAAGTATACAGCTTACTGCAAACACTTCGTAAAAGATTTTATATAAGGAGGAGCAATGACCAACGAAGAACGTACTCTTTTTTGGAAAACTTTATCATCCTTTAACGGAAAGCAAATTGACTTAGAATCAAAAGCTCTTGGGGAAGTATTAAAATACCCTCATTACTTATATCGATTTCGTGCAGTTAGCAACTCAACACTTGATGGACTCCGTACTAATCGCCTTTATTTTTCAACAGCAGATAAATATGATGACCCCTTTGATACATTCTTATATATTGACTGGGACAATATTATTAGCGAAATTCGTAACGCTTTCGAAAACGACCTCCATAAACAAACCGCTTTCACTTTTATACAAAAATCATTAGGTTTTACTCAAGAAAGCATATCTAATTTTTTTACTCAGCACAGTACCGATGAATGGATAAACTTTGGAAAACATATTATGACAATCACAAGGGATAACCTTCAAAAGAATCAATTATCAATTTGTTTTTCCGAAGATGCATTAAACGAAACACTATGGTTAAAATATGCACAGAATCACACCGGCTTTACGCTAGCATATGATTTAACTGATGAGTCAGCAATCATATGTGGAAAAAAAGATACGTGTAACGCTTGTCCATCTCGAGATTTCAAATTCCCAATCTATCCTATATATTATTCAGATAACCAATACGATGCCACTGAGTATACTAAGTTTTTAGCTATGCAAGAACTAATTTATAAACTCCCTCCCAATATATCAAATAGTATACCAAATGTTTTCCCTAATATGACATGGCAACGAGAACGTATTTCACTCATCAAACATAAATGCCATGAATATGATAAAGAGTGGCGTATGATAAACCCGCAGTTACTTATTTCTACATCAAAAGCTTCACGTCCATTCATAGTTTGGCGACCTAGCTGTATTATTTTAGGATTGCGCATTGGTAATACTGAAAAAAACCTTGTTCTTTCTCTCGCCAAAGAAGCTGGTATAAACAAAATATATCAATGTGTAATTAATCATCATAACAAACTCGACTTAGTTCTTTTCAATTAGATATCATTCAGTTTGATTAGCTCACTAAAGAAGGGATTGGTATATGTTATGAAAAAAATTCTTTTATTGACCATATTATCTATTCTGCTGAGTGCTAATACTATTTGTAATGCCGAATTAAAAGTTTTTTCAAAATCAGCTAAAGTAAGCTTAAATGTAAATGAAACTATTGATTCCGCTAAAGAGCGTGCCTTTCGCTCCGCACTTCGTTCTATATCTGATGAAGCTGGAGTATATGTAGAGTCTTACACGAAAATTGAAAATCATCAGCTATCAATAGACACAGTAACTGTCATTAGCAGTAATGTAGTTAGTGTTAATAGTGTTGAATACTCTCCTATACTATATTCATCCACAGGTCAACGTGAAGTGTCTGCAAAAGTAATAGCAACCATTGATTCTGAAAACATCACCAAAATGTCTCAAAAATTACAACATTATCAAGCCGAGTTAGATTCTGCAAAAAAAGAACTTTACGAGCTACGACTAAAAACCAAAGATACCTCTAGGGCAATCATTATCAATCCTGTCCCCAATATAATAATTTCTCACAATACATTGTGGGGAGAAATTGATATGAACGATATACTATTCAAAACGCATCTTATTCCCAAAGATACTGTTACTATATTTAAGGAACCCTACGAAGATGCTTCCATTGTTGGTTCAGCATCTCATAGCGACTCCCTTTCTGTTATTGCCACTGAAATGCATAGTTATCCACAAAAAGGGAAGACAAAAATAATAGCCCCTCCTTTTGAGGATTTCATACACATTTCTTCATCTTACTCAAAAATCAATGAAGGAAAAGTCCTCCCTAATGTAGGAGAATATATATACCTTCTAAAATACTGTGGTGAAGGTGTTTTCGAAGCATTATATCGAGACAACAAAATTTTCGTTCCCTACAATGGAATAAAAAATATATCCGACAAATATGATACTGATAAAATTCATCGCGGTTTTTATGCAATATTCGAAGGCATTGATAATGATTATTTTGCAGAAACCTGGGTTTGCATAAGAAATTCCAATGGATTAGAAGGTTGGGTCAAAATTTCAAAAAATTTTGAGCGAGTCGAATCCGTAAAGAACGGACGTGGAATTTTCCATTATGACAGCTATTGATACTTAGCACAACGTGGCAGGCGGGGACTGGTTGTCAGCAGCGTTAGGCGCGGAACGTAAAGAAAATATTTTTATCCCACAAGAAAAGCGGCTGGAAAAGTCAAACTGTCTGAGCACACAGCGAGTTTTTGACTTTTCCAGCCGTTAATTATTAGGATAAAAATATTTTCAGTTCCGCGCCGCAGCGGATGACAGTCAGTCCCCGCCTGCCGTGCCTTTTGCCGCGAACTTAATCGTGGTAATTAATCTCCCCGCCGATAATCGTAGTTTTAATGTTTACCTCTTCATCAAAGATTGCAATATCCGCCCGCTTACCACTTTCCAACGAGCCCAGCTCCTCATACAGCGATAGTTCCATAGCCGGTGTCTTCGTCACCATCTCGATAATCTGCGGCAGCTCTGCTCCGGTATTTTCCCAAAAAATCTTAACGCAGCGGTTCATCGTTGCCACGCTGCCGGCGATGGTGCCATCTTTCAGCGTAGCAAGTTCCCCTTTGACAAAGACTTCCTGCCCGCCCAATTCTGAGGGGCCATCGCCTAAGCCGCAGGCGCGCAAGCTGTCGGTAATAAGCACGATATTCTTCCCGCCCTTGGCATGATATAAGAGCCGCTGTGCCGCAGGATGGCTATGCACATTATCGGCAATGATTTCGCAGTTGGCCGCCGTATCAAAAGCCGCCCCCACCACGCCGGGACTGCGATGGCTAAAGCCCGTCATGGCATTATAGACATGGGTGAAATGATGAATCCCATGCTCTTTTACCGCCCGCAGCGTTTCCTCGTAATCAGCCGCCGTATGGCCGATGGACACCGTAATCCCTGCCGCATGGCATTCGTCCACAAACGTATAATCCGTAAGTTCCTCCGGCGCCAAGGTGATGATTTTGACCACATCCGCCCAAGGTTTTACCAGCTTGTAATCGGCCTTGCGGATATTTTCTTCGGCCTGTGCCCCTTTCTTTTTGGGGCTGATAAACGGGCCTTCCATATGTGCCCCCAAAATCCGGGCACCAGCCGGCGGACATTGCATGGTTTCTTTTACCGCCATCAGGGCGTCTTCCACCTCATGCCACTTGCAGGTCATGGTCGTGGGCAGAAAGCCCGTTACGCCGGTCTGCGCCTGCAGTTTTGCCATGCGTTCCAACGCATCCATATCCGCATCCATCGTATCCGAGCCAGCACAGCCATGAATATGGACATTCAAAAAACCCGGTGCCACATAATTGCCCTGCGCATCTATAATTTCGGCCTCCGCAGGAATATCTTTTTCCTCAACAAAGCCCTTTATCCGTTCACCTTCGCAGAGCAGTACGCCTTCTGTGCAGAAAACGAAGTCACCCGTTTCATCCGATACGATAAATCTGCCGTTTTTGATTGCTAACATCAAGCCAACGCCTCTTTTCTTAGTCTTCCACATAGTGGCTGAAACTGCCGATAACGAGCTGCGGGAATTCCGCATGGAGGGTTTCGATAAACTTCCGCGTGCCCACCGCCTTGCCCTGCGGTTCCGGCATGATGTCGAGGAACGCATCGGGGTCGATATTGAGATTGCGCACCTGAATCATCTGCACCGGCAGTTCACGGAAAAATTCCTGCCAAGCCTCCAGTTCTTCCTCGCGGTCATTGAAACCGGGGAAATACAAGAGGTTCAAGGACACATAAACGCCCTTATCGAGTGCATAGCGGATAGATTCCTTGACGTTTTCCAGATGATAGCTGGCGCGATAATAAGCATCATAGCCTTCCTCGCGGGCGCTGATAATGGACACACGCAAAGAGTCCAAACCGGCATCGACAATCTTCTTGACACCTTCCGTCCAGCCCACATTGGAGTTCATATTAATCTGCCCCTTATCGGTCTGCTGGCGAATCAGCTTAATGCCCGCGGCGATATTGTCTGCCGCCAGGCTCGGCTCACCTTCACATCCCTGTCCGAAGCTGATGATGCCATCGGGAGCCACCTGCAAATGGTACACGCCTACTTCAGCAATTTCCTCCGGTGTCGGGCGGAAGTTAATGCGCTGCTGCGGTGACGGACAGCACTCTGCGGGCTGCAGGGAGATACAGCCAAAGCAGTTGGCATTGCAGACAGGCGAAGTCGGAATCCCGCATTCCCAGCGGCGGTAGAAAAGGTTCTGCGCCGTGCAGCAGTGCCATTTTAAGGAACAGCCTGCGACCTGCTCCACAATGCGGTTGCCCAGCAAATCCTTCTTCGTGCGCTTGACGAGGTTTTTGAGGTCCTTGGTATTGTAATGCACGGGGTCCCATTTCTCGTTTTCGTCCGTATAAACAGCGGCACAGTAAAGCTCGTCCTTGTAGACCACCACCGCCGTATAGCCATATAACGGCAGGCGTTCCGCTTCTTCCGCACGTTCATAAGCCGGCATATAAAGACGAGTATAACCGGCCGGCAGAATCGCCGCCACAGCCAGCCCGCTGATGGGCATAACCTCGCCATCACTGGCCATGCCCACCGCCAGATGGTCCGGCAAGAGCATTAAATCCGCACTTTCCGGCAGGGGAATCAAATCCTCCGGTTTGAGCAGGATATTCTCCCGCCCTGTACGGCCCATGCCCTGCATGCCCGGAGCATCTAAGATATTGCCATCTTCATCGGCATAGACAGCCGTAATCAACTCATTCTGCGGCATTTTCTGTGCCTCCTTCCTGCGTTTCTGCGACTGCTTCAACAGCTTTCTTTTTCTTCTGCTTCTTGGGATTATACTTATTCATCGCCATATCCACATCGTCTTTTACGATGCACTCAACTGCCGGCAGCAGGTAGTCAATGGCTTCCCTGATTTTCGGCTTGTCCTCGTCCGTAAACGGGGCCAGCACATGATTGACCACTGTCCAGCCCGGCAGGGGACGGCCAATGCCAATCCGCACGCGGGCAAAGTGTTCATCCCCCAAATGTGCCAGTACGGATTTAATGCCGTTATGGCCGCCCGCACTGCCCTTTTTGCGGATGCGCACAGTACCTGCCGGAATATCCATATCATCATGGACAACAATTAAGTCCTCCGTCTCCAGCTTGTAAAAATTCATCAGCGGCCCGATTGCCCGTCCGCTTTCGTTCATATAGGTTAGTGGCTTGACGAGCAGAATCTTTTCTGTGCCCAAAAAGCCCTGTGCGACTTTGGCATCAAATTTATCCTGCCAGTTGTCAATGCCCAATTTATCTGCCAGTGCATCCACCAACATAAAGCCGACATTATGCTTGGTCGCGGCATATTCGCTGCCGGGATTGCCCAGGCCTGCAATTATTTTCATATCCATTTCCTTTCTGATGAATAAGCCGTTACTGAAAACTTACAAAAAGCTATAAATTTCATAAGAAAAGCTAACTTTTACGTTTCATTCCTCGTTCTTTCCTCGAAAGAGGTATTTCGCATCCGCTTTTGCCGTCCCGATGAACAGGCTAATCACGTTTGATGTAACGCTCCAGAGGCTTAAATTCCCGACTAACGAATCGGTACATATCTGCATTGACTTGTTGGTGTCAGCTTGCAGATTTAGATAGCTCCGCTTCCCCA
>CACZIV010000027.1 GCA_902781305.1 Pseudoselenomonas ruminantium | reverse complement strand
AAAGTTCAAATAGAAAAAGCCCGCCCCCGCACAGGGACGAGCTGTTATACCCGTGGTACCACCCTGCTTGCTGATGCAAGCCTCTCTATTCGGATACATGCATATCCTAGCCTATGATAACGGTGGCATTCCGGCGCGGCCTACTAATCTGTACATCAGCTGTTCAACCGGCTGCTCAGGAGTGTATTTCAAAGGTTCCATCTACGGCGTTACACCAGCCCGCCGCTCTCTGTAAAACTTCTGCCTCTTACTTCTCTCCGTCTTTGCATTTATTCTCGTTGTTTGATACTATATCAGTTTATCCGCATAATGTCAACTGCTAAATGTAAAATTGTACAGCTTTTCCACTACAGGAAAACTTTTATTTCAAACTTTTACCATAGCGATTTCATCACAATTGGGGAACTTGGGGCAGTCAATGCATTCCTTCCATACCTTATGCGGAAGTTCTTCCTTATTGATGACCACAAAGCCTAAGGATTTGAAAAACTCCGGCTGATAGGTCAGCGTAAAATACTTTTCAATCCCTAACTGTTCACCATCTTCCAGCAGGCGTTTGACTATTTCGGCACCGATACCGCGGCGCCGCTTATCCGGTGATACCGCCATAGTCCGCACTTCGGCCAGCCTGTCCCAGATTACATGGAGCCCGCCAACACCGGCAAGGGTGCCATCATCATCAATGGCCACCACCATATCACGCAGGGTTTCATACAGGGTATTGCGCGAACGGGCCAGCATAACCCCCTGCTCTGCGTAATCCGCCACAAGTTCATATATTGCTTCTACATCGGCAAAAGTTGCCTTCCGATAAATCATGCTCTCATCTCACTTCTATGCTCATGCCAGCGGCTCACAGCTTGGACATACACCTGCCAACGGGCACGCATTGCATAACGGCTTGCGCGCCTTGCAGACATTCCGCCCATGCCAGATAAGCCAATGATGGGCCGCTGACCATTTATCTTTGGGAATTGCCTTCATGAGTCCCTGCTCTACAGCCAGCGGCGTATCGCCTACCGCCAGCTTTAAGCGATTGCTGACGCGAAACACATGCGTATCCACAGCGATGGCCGGCGCACCAAAGCCTACGCTCATGACCACATTGGCTGTTTTGCGTCCCACACCAGGAAGTTCCTGCAATTTCTCAAAATCTGCGGGAACTTCACCGCCATACGCCTCGCAGAGAATCTGGCAGGTTGCCATAATATTTTTTGCCTTGTTGCGAAAAAGTCCACAGTCGCGGATTTCCTCTTCCAAAGCAGGCAGCCCCATAGCCAGTATCGCTGCTGGGTCGGCGGCCTTCTGAAAGAGCCGTGCCGTGGTCACATTCACCCGTTTGTCCGTGCATTGCGCCGAAAGAATCACCGCAATCAGCAATTCAAAGGGATTGCGAAATATCAAGGCCGGCTTTGTATCTTTATAGACTTCCCCTAAAATGCGTATCTGTTCTTCCTTAATTCTCTTCGTAACACGCATAATGCTCTCCTACAGATAAGCCTTCCCCCATAGGGGAAGGCTATTTTTTAGTTTGTTAAACTCCGAATCGGTGCCGGAATCCGGCCGCCGCGGGCAATGAATGCCGCCGAGCTATACTGATTGCGCACAGGTACGATAGGACAGTAACCCAAAAGGCCGCCAAATTCCACCATGTCGCCCACTTTCTTGCCCGGAACCGGAATGACACGGACAGCCGTGGTCTTGTTATTAATCATACCGATAGCCGCTTCATCCGCAATAATGCCGGAAATCGTAGCTGCGCTCGTGTCGCCCTCAATGGCAATCATATCAAGACCAACGGAGCAGACACAGGTCATAGCTTCGAGTTTTTCCAAGGACAGGCTGCCGGTCTTAATGGCATTAATCATACCTTCGTCCTCACTGACCGGAATAAATGCACCGGACAAGCCGCCAACATGGGAAGAAGCCATCAGGCCGCCCTTTTTCACAGCATCATTGAGGAGCGCTAGTGCCGCTGTCGTGCCCGGAGCACCGCAACTCTCAATGCCCATTTCTTCAATGATACGCGCTACGCTGTCACCTACCGCCGGCGTCGGTGCCAAGGACAAGTCAATAATACCAAAGGGTACACCCAAACGCTTGGACGCTTCACGAGCGACCAACTGGCCCACGCGGGTAATCTTAAACGCCGTCTTTTTGATGGTTTCGGCAACTTCGGTGAAATCTGCGCCTTTCTTGGCTTCCAACGCATGTTTTACCACACCCGGACCGCTGACACCGACGCTGACCACCTTATCGGCTTCGCTGACACCGTGGAATGCACCCGCCATAAAGGGATTATCGCCGGGAGCATTGCAGAATACGACCAGCTTGGCACAGCCCAAAGCATCATTATCACGAGTAAGTTCCGCCGTACGCTTGATGACCTCGCCCATTTCGCGAACGCAGTCCATATTGATGCCGGTTTTCGTCGAGCCAAGGTTTACGGACGAACAAACCACATCCGTAGTTGCTAGTGCCTGCGGAATGGAGTTAATCAGAATGCGGTCACCATTCGTAAACCCTTTTTCAACCAATGCGGAAAAACCACCAATAAAATTGACACCGATTTCCTTGGCGGCCCGGTCCATGGCCTCAGCCACCGGCACATAGGTATCCGTCTTGCAGGCATCAGCGGCAATGGCAATCGGCGTTACCGACACGCGCTTATGAATGATAGGAATACCGTACTCCGCTTCGATATCCTCACCAGTCTTCACGAGAAATTCTGCGGATTTTGTAATCTTGTCGTATACATTACGGCAGAACTGCTCCATATTGGGGTGAGCACAATCCCGCAAGGAAATCCCCATGGTAATGGTACGCACATCCAATTTGTTCTCCGTAATCATCTCATTTGTTTCAATGATATCGTCTATGCTAATCAAGAATATATCCTCCTAGAAGTCAACGTCACATCAGATATTATGCATTACATTGAAGATATCGGCATGCTGTGCCTTGATATCCACATTGATTTCCTGACCGCTTTCCTTGAGTTTCTTCTGCAAGTCCACCAGCTTAATCTTGCTGCTGCTGATTTCCGCAATCAGAATCATGTTGAAATAGCCGTCAAGGATATTCTGATTGATAGACAAAATGTTGACATTGTTCTCGGCCAAAATCTGGCTAACCATGGCAATAATGCCTACACGGTCTTTGCCTACGACTGTTACTACAAGTTTCATTTACACATTTCTCCTTATAATTCCAAATTTACCCGCTCATTGTGTAAACATAGAACAATGTGTCAACACAAAGTAGCTTATTTACCACACAATTAATTATACCAATGTATGCATAAAAAACCAATAGTTCATAAAAAAAACTTTCTGCCCAGCTTCCCTTTTTTCATCATAACTAAATTGTATACATTTTACAATAATTTCCATCTATTATTCCAATTGGTTATAGTTTGGGAAAAAAATCACATTTTACATTGACAAAGCCATAATTAGCACCTATACTAAGCTTGTGATGTTAAATTTTGTGATACTTCAAAAACCTAGTGTTCACGCCGTAAGACAAGGCTTTATTCTTTCGTTTTTCCAGTTCGTCACAAATTAATTCGCATAATTAATAATTATGCGTTAATAATTTAGAGGAGAGTGTTAGTTATGGCAAAGAAACCTGTCAAAATCATGGAAACCGTTCTGCGTGACGGTCATCAGTCTCTGTGTGCCACGCGTATGCGCATTGAGGATATGCTCCCGCAGCTCAAGGCATTGGATTCTGTAGGCTACAAAGCTTTGGAAGCTTGGGGCGGTGCTACCTTCGATACCTGCCTGCGTTTCTTAGGTGAAGACCCCTGGGAACGTTTGGATACCTTAAAGGCTAACCTCAAAACGCCGATTCAGATGTTGCTCCGTGGTCAGAATCTACTTGGCTATAACCACTACTCCAATGATGTTGTCGAAAAATTTGTCCGTCATGCTTCGGCACACGGCGTCGGTGTATTCCGTATCTTCGATGCCCTCAACGATGTGCGCAATCTGAAGGTTGCTATTGAAGCTGCACTGGCTTGTCCGGAAAAGCCGGAAGTACAGGGCTGTCTCGTATACACCATCAGCCCGGTACATACCAATGAAAAGTTCGTTGAACTTGCCAAAGAACTGCAGGACATGGGCTGCCATTCTGTCTGCATCAAGGATATGTCCGGCCTCTTAAAGCCCTATGTTGCTGAAGATTTGGTCAAGAAACTCAAGGCTGCTTTGGATATCCCCGTTGAACTGCACACGCACTGCACTTCCGGGTTTGGTCATGCAACTTACCTCAAAGCCATTGAAGCCGGCGTAGATATCATTGATACGGCTCTGGCTCCCTTCTCCTCCGATACGTCCCAGCCCTGCACAGAAACCATGGTTCGTGCACTTGAAGGCACGGAATACGATACGGGCATTGATGTACAGAAACTTACGCCGATTTCCAAACACTTCCTCGAAGTCAAGAAACGCGTTATCAACGAATTCAACCTCAAAGGTTATTTCGATATCAACCCCAATGTACTGGACTTCCAGATTCCGGGCGGTATGCTCTCCAATCTGGCCAACCAGCTCAAAGAAGCCGGCATGGAAGACAAATATCAGGAACTGCTGGACGAAATGCCTCGCGTACGCAAAGACCTTGGCTATCCTCCTCTCGTTACCCCATCTTCCCAGATTGTCGGCACCATGGCTACCTTCAATGTCATGAGCGGCGAGCGCTACAAGATGGTACCGAAGGAATTTAAGGATTTGGCTCGCGGTAAGTTCGGCCGTACGCCGGTGGCTATCGACCGCGACTTCCTTACTAAGACGCTGGGCATTGCTCCGGAAGACATCATCGAAGATTGCTCTGTGGAAGATGCAAAGGCCAAGACGTTCGCTGAATTCGAAGCAGAACTCAAGGAAAAAGGCTTCCTCAATCCTTCTGAAGAAGATGTCCTCTCCTATGCTCTGTTCCCGCAGGTTGCTGAAGAATTCTTCCAGAAACATTATCAGAAGGTTACGGCTTACAAACGTTCCTAAGCTGAATCCCCACCTGAATATCGCTAAGTCAAAGATGACTGCGCTTCGCTGTGCGCAGTCATCTTTTTCTTGCATTTACCTATTGATTTGTTATAGAAACATGGTATAATATACCCAAAAGTTATATTGAGAACAATTCTATTGGAGGTTTATATGGCTACAATCAATGACAATTACCTGAAACTCCCCGGCAGTTATCTCTTTGCGGAAATCGCCCGCCGAGTGGCAGCCTTTAAGGAAGCTAATCCTGAAGCAGATATCATTCGCCTGGGCATTGGCGATGTTACCCAGCCCCTGCCGCCTGCCTGCATTGAGGCTATGCACAAGGCCGTAGATGAACTGGCCAGCGCCGATACCTTCCGCGGCTATGGGCCGGAACAGGGTTACAGTTTCCTCACCGATGCCATTATCGAGCACAATTACAAGGCTCGTGGCATTGAAATAGAAAGCGATGAAATCTTCATCAGTGATGGCTCCAAGAGCGACTGCGGCAACATTCAGGAAATCTTTGGCACGGATAATAAAGTAGCCATTACAGACCCGGTGTATCCGGTATATTTAGACACCAATGTTATGGCAGGCCGTACGGGCACACTGCAGGAGGATGGCCACTTTGAAGGTGTCACCTACCTGCCCTGCGATGCCAGCAACGATTTTGCTCCGGCACTGCCCAAAGAGCGCGTGGATATGATTTACCTCTGCTGCCCCAACAATCCTACCGGCACCACACTTTCCCGCGCAGAACTGAAGAAATGGGTGGATTATGCCCGCGAAAATGAAGCGGTAATTCTCTTTGACGCAGCTTATGCCGCCTACATCACAGAAGACGATGTGCCCCGCTCCATTTATGAAATCGAAGGGGCAAAAGACGTTGCTATTGAATTCCGTTCCTTCTCCAAGACCGCCGGCTTCACGGGCACGCGCTGTGGTTATACCATTATCCCCAAGACCGTCAAAGGCCGTGCCGCCGATGGCAGCCTTGTGGAATTCAACAAGCTTTGGAACCGCCGCCATACCACCAAATTTAACGGCACCGCATACATCGTTCAGCGGGGAGCTGCTGCCATCTACACGGAAGAAGGCCAGAAACAGGTCAAGGAAACCATTGCCTATTACATGGAAAATGCCCGCATCATCCGCGAAGGTCTGCAGGCTGCCGGTATAAAGGCTTATGGAGGTGTCAACGCGCCTTATATCTGGCTCAAAACGCCGGACAACATGCCCTCCTGGGATTTCTTCGACAAACTCCTGACGGAAGTCCATATCGTAGGTACGCCAGGCGCCGGTTTCGGTCCCTGCGGCGAAGGCTATTTCCGTCTCACCGCCTTCGGCAATCGTGAAAACACCGTCCGCGCTGTGGAACGCATCAAGAATCAATTGCATATTTGATTTAAGCACGATAAAAGAGTGGGAGCCATCATGGTTCCCACTCTTTTTGCATAAATTCAACTTTAGAACTTGAACTTCTGCAGAGAGTTCTGCAGATTCTGCGCCAAGTTAGCCAGTGACGAGCTGGCATCAGCAATTTCCGAAGCAGATGCCGACTGTTCTTCGGAAGCAGCGGATACGCTTTCCATTTCCGAAGCTACCATGCCACCCTTCTGCAAAATGCCGCTGGATTTTTCCTTGATATTCTGGGTATCCTGCTCAACAACATGCAATTCTTTGGTCATTTCTTCAGCCTGTTTAGCTACCCCCAAAGCGGCATCATAAATGCTCTTAAAGGTATCCCTAAGCTGTTCTACCGAGGCGGTACCCTCTTTTACTGCGGCACTGCCTTTCTGCATGGAGGCCACCGCATCTGCCGTTTCCGACTGAATACCACTGATAAGGCCGGTAATCTGCTGGGCGGCATCCTGTGAGGCCTCTGCCAGTTTTCTTACCTCGTCAGCTACTACGGCAAAGCCACGGCCATGTTCACCGGCTCTGGCAGCCTCGATAGCGGCATTCAAGGCCAGCAGATTGGTCTGCTCAGCAATGGACGAAATAGTTTCCACAATCTGACCGATTTCCTGGGAGCTCTGCCCCAGCTTGTCAACGGTTTCTGCAGAGCTGTTTACTATCTGGGCTACACTGTTAATCTGATTTACTGCCAGCTGGACAGCCTCATTACCTTCCACCGCTGCCGTGTTGCTGGTCCTGGCATGTTCAGAAACCATATCTGCCGTCCGGCTCAGTTTCTCAATCGAGGTCACAGCATTTTCGATGGAATCCATCGCATCTGCTACATCCTGCTGCTGCTCAGCTACAGCACCCGCAGCATTGGTTACGGACTGGGCTACCTGCTCAGATGCCTGTGCCGACTGATGCGAGCTGGCGGTCAGCTCCTCGGAAGACGCTGCCAGCTGTTCGGCGGTCGTACTGGTGGTCTTCATAAGTTCATTTAGTGTCGTCCTTACGGCATAAACCTTATCGGCCATTTCACCGAATTCGTCGCCACGAACAATGGTTCGCGGATGTTCGCTGAAATCACCACTGCGCAGCCGTTCCAGGGAACGCATCATAGCCTGTACGGGGTCCGTTACTTCCTTGGTAATCCACAAAGCTACGCCTACCATGATAATCAAGCCTACCAGCAGCTGAATAATCATATTACGGACGGTAGCTTCCGTATCAGCGTCATTTTCGGCATTGAGCGCCTCAGCGCGGGTATTTTCCAGTTCTGCCAGTTTATTGATATGCGGGCCGATAGCATCCAGAAGTTTGGAACTTTCTTTGTTATACAAAGCTCTGCCAGCCTCGGTATCGCCTTTTTTACACATCGCTACGATATCCGTAAAATTCTTTTTTGCCTTTTCCCAGCCAGCTTTATAGGCATCCAGTTCCTGTTTCATTTCCGGCGTTTTGCCCGGTGTCTTTTCATACTGGCTGATACCATCTTCGACGAATTTAACGCCGTCCTGGAATTTTTTCTCCAGGTTCTGCATACGATTGGGGTCATCCTGTACCGTGGTCATGATAATCATCATGGCCTGCGAATAACGCGTACCGTACCGCATGTCACTCAGATATCCCAAGGATTTTACTACTGACTGGCTGTACATGTCCATGTCTACCTGAGCCTTCTTGATGGCCGAATAGCCAGAATAGCCGATTATCAGCATGCCAATTACAGCAACAACTGACAGAATCAGCAATTTGTAGGCCACTCGCAAGTTTTTTACAAATCCCATGTCTCATCTCTCCTTTATAAAATAATATAATCCATAAAGCTATTACACTCTATGGATTATATTCGTGAGAGACCGTATTTCTCCTGCTATCTGTCGTTATTATTTAATTATTTTTCATCCAAAAGATCCACGAGTTCATCGTAGTCTTTTTTCAACTGATAATACTCCTCGGCAATTTGCAAAGCTGTCAATACTGCAATTTTGCGGTCATCAAAGCTACGCACGGCCCGAGACATGATTTTCATCTTTTTATCTACGGCAGCGGCAATCATTTTGATATGTCGTGGGTCATCGGTTTTAAGAGGATAACTGTTGCCATAGATTTCCACTACCACCCGCTCTGCGGACTGCACATTCTTATCTGCCATTTTTCCTCACCCTTATGCACGCAACTTGGCGTCAAAATGTTTTTCCACAGCTTTAAGAATATTGCTGAATGCAGCATCAGCCTCTTCATCGGTCAAGGTCTTATCCTTGGACTGGAACTGCAGGTTGAAAGCGAGGCTCTTCTTGCCTTCTTCTACATGTTCACCGGTGTACACATCAAAGAGCGTTACGCCCTTAAAGAACTTGCCGCCGTTTTTGGCAATAACCTGTTCAATAGCACCGGCCTCAGCGTCCTTGTCCACCACAATAGCCAGGTCACGCGCCGTAGCCGGGAACTTGGGCAGGCTGTCAAAATGGAAGTTCTTGGCCGTATACTTCATGAGCACTGCCACGTCCATTTCAAACAGGTAAACCTTCTGTTTAATGCCAAAGTTTTCGGCAGCCTGCGGATGCAGTTCGCCGATGGTGGCAATGACTTCGCGGCCTTTCTTAAAGAGTGCCGTCTTGCCCGGATGCAGGGCAAAATGCTCACCGGCCTCTATCGTATACTTGGAGATAGAGAGGCTCGCCAGCAGTTCTTCCACCAGGCCCTTCATATCGTAGAAGTCAATCATTTCGTTAGTCTGGTTCCAGCCTACAGCGTTGCGGCGGCCGGTCATCAGGCCCACGAGTTTTACAACTTCTTCCGGCTGCTCGGTTACCGGCAGCTGTTTCGGGAAGAATACAGGCGCTACGTCAAAAAGGCGCAAATCCATATTCTTACGGGAGAAGTTACGGGCCGCATTTTCCATAATGCTGGTCAGGAGGCTCGTGCGTACCAGCGGATAATCATCCGTCAGCGGATTCATAATGGGCACAGCCTTGCGCAATTCGCTGTCAGCCGGCACCAGCAGTTTGTCCAGTAAATCCGTATTGGTAAAGCTGAAGGAAAGTTCTTCTGTCATTCCCAACGATACCATAATATTTTTTATCTTGTCAATAAAATCCTGACGCGGGCTCTGCTGTCCCTGCATTACTGCCCCCCAGGGCAGGGACGGGGCAATATTGTCAAAGCCGTAGATACGGGATACTTCTTCGGACAGGTCTTCCATGCAGGTGCAGTCATTACGCCAGGAAGGAACCTTGGCCACAAACCCGGCACCTTCTGCGCGCACGTCAAAGCCCAGGCTGGTAAGAATTTCCGTCATTTTCTCAGCCGGCAGCTGCGTGCCCAGACGGGCGTTAATCTGCTCAGCCGTGTAGCTGATTTCCGTCTGTGCCTTCTGCGTGGGATATACATCAACCATGCCCTGCGTTACCGTGCAAGCACCCATGTCCTGCAGCAGCTGGCAGGCACGGTCCAGAGCCCGGGGAATAGCCGTCACATCGACACCACGCTCAAAACGTCCCGAGGCCTCCGAATGCAGGCCGCAGGCACGGGAAGTACGGCGAATGCTGGCCCCGTTGAACGATGCGGCCTCGAGGACGATGGTGGTCGTCTTTTCCGTGACTTCGGATTCAAGGCCGCCCATGACACCGGCCAGACCAGCCGGCTTTTCACTGTCGGCAATGACCAGTTCCGTGCCCTTGGCAATACGGGAACTGTCATCAAGTGTATGGAGATTTTCGCCCTCTTTGGCCAGACGTGCGGTCAGGCTGTGACCGGCGATTTCATCATAATCATAGGCATGCATGGGCTGGCCCAGTTCCACCATGACAAAGTTCGTCACATCGACTACGTTGTTGATGGCACGAATGCCTGCACCTTCAAGACGCTGCTGCATCCATTCCGGCGAGGGGCCAACCTTGACGTTCTTGATCACGCGGGCAGCGAAACGGTCGCAGAGGTCGCTTTCAATGCCAATCTTAATCATATCGGCAGCTTTGGCTTCATCATCTTCCTTAACGGAAATTTCCGGATAATGCGGCTCATTACCCGTGAGCACAGCAGCTTCACGCACGAGACCGACAACGCTGAAGCAATCGGCACGGTTAGCCGTCAATTCAAATTCGAGCACGACATCATCAAGGCCGAGCACATCCTTGGCGGGCACACCAACCGGCGTATCGGCAGGCAGGATGTAAATGCCGTTCTTTTCTTCTTCCGTCAGCTTGGTGAGGTCCATCTTGAGTTCTTCTGCGGAGCACAGCATACCATTGGACGGCAGGCCGCGCAGCTTGCCCTTCTTGATATGGAGGCCGTTGGGCAGATGTGCACCGACCATAGCTACCGGTACCACCTGGCCTTCGGCCACATTCTGCGCACCTGTGATAATCTGAATGAGTTCCGGCTCGCCCACATTCATCTGGCAAATCTGCAGATGGTCGGAATCCGGATGGGCTTCGAGCTTTTCAATACGGCCCGTTACCACTTTATCGAGGCCTTCGTCCGCGCGGATGACATTTTCCACGGGAACGCCGGACATTGTGTATTTGTCGGCCAGTTCTTCAGCCGTTTCGTTGAACTTTATGTAATCGTTTAACCATTTAATGGAAACCTGCATATGTAAACCTCCCTAATCAGAACTGCTGCAAGAAACGCACGTCATTGTCGTAGAACAGACGCAGGTCGTCAATGCCGTAGGACAGCATGGCGATACGTTCCACGCCCAGACCGAAAGCAAAACCGCTGACCACCTTCGGGTCATAGCCGCTCATTTCCAGCACATGGGGATGAACCATGCCGGCGCCCAGGATTTCGAGCCAGCCCGTGCCCTTGCAGACCTTGCAGCCTTCACCGTGGCACATCACGCAGGAGATATCCACTTCAGCAGAAGGTTCCGTGAACGGGAAGAAGCTCGGACGGAAACGCACGCCTACATTTTCGTTGAAAATCTGATGCAGGAAGAGTTCGAGCGTGCCCTTGAGGTCAGCAAAGCTGATGCCCTTGTCGATAACGAGGCCTTCCACCTGCGTGAACATCGGGGAATGCGTCGCATCGTATTCGTCACGGCGATAAACGCGGCCCGGCGCAATCATGCGAATCGGCTTGTTCGGCTCGTTAGCCTGCATGGTACGGGCCTGTACCGGCGAAGTCTGGGAACGCATGAGAATTTCGTCCGTGATGTAGAAGGAATCCTGCATATCGCGGGCCGGATGGTCTTTCGGCAAGTTCAGTGCTTCAAAGTTGAAGTAATCGCGCTCGATTTCCGGACCTTCTTCCACACTGAAGCCCATATGTACGAAAATATCCTTGATGCGCTGCATCGTCAGCGTCAGCGGATGCAGATGGCCCTGCGGCACATTGCGGCCCGGCAGGGTAACGTCAATCTTTTCGCTGGCAAGTCTTGCGGAAAGTTCTTTCGCTTTAAGCTCACCAGCCTGTGCATTGATGGCCTCTTCCACTTCTGCTTTGGCTGCGTTGACAATCTTGCCGACTTTCGGACGTTCCTCGGCGGACAGGCTGCCCATGCCACGCAGGATAGCGGTGAACTCGCCCTTCTTGCCCAAATACTTTACACGGATATCGTTAAGCGCCGTCATATCGCTTGCGGCTTTGACTTCAGCTACGGCAGCTGCCTTAAGCTCCGAAATCTTTTCTTCCATTTATTTACCTCCTGCCTTATAAAAAGCACACTATAAAAGCCCTCGCCCCCGCACAACATGTGCACGAGGGGCGAAGGCTGAATTTCGCGGTACCACCCTGATTTTTCACTCGATAACTTTAACGCAGTCATACGTTCGGCATTTCCTCCGAAAGACTCCCAAGCGAACGTTCTACCTCCGGCTTTATCTCCTTCCCACCAACAGAGACTCTCTAGAAAAGCCTGCGAGATTTACTCTTCTTGTTCATCGCCACAATACATAGAATTGTAGCATAAAGCCCAGGCGAATGCAATGCAATATTCGTAAAAATATATGTCAGTCTCGCCCACCTATGCTATACTAAAACGAGCAAAACAAGGAGAAGTGATGACAATGGCACAAAAGAACGTACTAAAATACATTATTCTGGGTCTACTGGCGCATCGCGAACTGGCTGGCTATGATATCAAAAAACTCTTTGAAGAAGAATTAGGCGATTTTTGGTATTCCAATCATAGCCAGATATATCCCGAACTGCGCCATATGGAAGATGACGGCCTGATAAGTTCCCGCACAGAACTCGTCGGCAAAAAGCTCGAAAAAAAGTTCTACCAGATTACAAAAAGCGGACAGCAACTGCTGTCCGCCTGGATGCATGAACCACTGAGCCAGCCCGTACCTACACGGGATGACTTTACCATGAAGCTTTACCTGTTGGATTCGGCCGCTGCCCCATTGACACGCCAGCTCTTTCAGGAGGAAATCACCCGCCATGAGGAAAAATATCAATATCTCAAAACCCGCTGGCAGCTACTATTTGCCGACGAAGAAGCACGCCAGAAACATTTTGGCCACCGCTGCATACTCCAGCAGGCCATCCTGCGGGAAAAACAGCGGCTTGACTGGCTGCGTCAGGAATTAAAGCATTTACCCCTGCAATGAATTTATTGATAGCTCTTGCAATCTCTGTTATACTTATAAATTGGGACTATACAAGAGAAAATCATATCCAAAAGGAGTTTGTTTTTAGATGTTATTAAATCGTAAATCCGTAGAACTGCTGGCACCTGCCGGTACCTGGGATGCCCTGGTGGCCGGTGTGGAAGCTGGTGCTGATGCTTGCTACCTCGGAGGCAAGCATTTTAATATGCGCATGCACGAAGGTGATTTTAACTTTGATGATGAAATGCTCAAGAAGGCCATTGCCTACACCCATGAGCATGGTGTAAAGCTCTACATCACCCTCAACAACCTGATTAGTGACGAGGAAATTCCCGCCCTGCGTGAATACCTCACCTACCTCAACGAAATCCGCCCGGATGCTATCCTCGTACAGGATTTTGCTGTACTCGAACTCATTCACGAAATGGGCATAAAGATTCCGGTGCACACCTCCGTTATGATGAATACCCATAACGAGCACGCGATTGAAAAACTCAAGGAATACGGCATTACCCGCGTCGTTGTGGGCCGTGAGATGACGCTCTCCGAGCTCTCCCTGTTCCGTGAGCGCACGGGCATTGAGGTGGAATACTTCATGCACGGCGATATGTGCATCAGCGAAAGCGGCCAGTGCATTCACTCCGGCGTGGTCTTTGGCCAGAGCGGCAACCGCGGCCGCTGCCTGAAACCCTGCCGCTGGGCCTATCAGCTGATTGACGAAAAGACGGGCGAAGTGCTCGATAAAGACAGCGATGGTGCCTACAAGCTGGCACTCAAGGATATGTGCATGTACCGCCATATCCCCCAGCTCATTCAGGCTGGCGTGTTCTCCTTCAAAATCGAAGGCCGTATGCGCCCTGCTCCCTTTATCCGCCGCATTGTCAGCACCTACCGCAAGGCCATTGACGCCTATATCGCTGACCCGACGGGCTGGCAGCCGGATGAAGAAGGCTGGAAAAGCCTCTATGAAAACCGTGCCCGCAACTTTACGACCACCTTTGCCTTCGGTTCCCCAGATAAAAAGGATATCGGCTTTGACGGCACGCGTGAACCGCGCTTCTTCAGCGATGCGGTGAAGGAAGCCGGTTTCCAGGACGAAATCCTGAAACAGGAACGCGATATTGACAAGTCAAATCCCGACCACCGTACATTAAGTGTCCGCGTAAACACCGTTGGTGCAGCCTGCGCTGTTATTGACAACGGTGCCGATATCGTCTATGTCGGCGGCGAAACCTTCCGCCCCAACAAGCCTTGGAGCCTCAAGGATTTTGCCGAAGTCATCGCCTACAACAAGGGCCGCGCAAAAATCATCATCAACACGCCGCGCACGACCATGCGCCGGGAATGCGGCGAACTGGAACAGTTCTTCACCGCCCTAAAGCAGCGTGAACTCAAAGCCGACGGCATTATGGTCAGCAACCTTGGCTCGTTGAAGCTGGCTAAGCGCCTGACGGATTTGCCGGTGCAGGCGGATGTGTCCTTTAACCTCTTCAACCATCTGGCCGCCAAGTTCCTCAAGGAAAATGGTCTGACCATGGGGACAGCTTCCTACGAGCTCTCGTTTGAGCAGCTGCGCGAAATCGTCGAAAGCTCCGAACTGCCCATCGAAGTTGTGGTCCACGGCTCCTATGAGTCCATGATTTGCGACCACAATATTCCGGGCATGAGCCTGCCGTTCTTCAACGAGCTCAACAATCCCGAAGTGCTCGACCGCCGCTATGCCCTGCTCGACAAGGCCGGCGAAAAGCATTCCCTGCGCGTTGACCAGTTCGGCCGCAACCATATCTACTTTGCCAAGGACCTCTGCCTCTATCCGTACCTTGCGAAGTTTAACGGCTTGGGCGCTTACCGCATTGAGGCACAGGATTACACGCCCGAATTTGCCGGCATGGTCACCCGCATTTACCGCACGGCTCTGGACAACCTCACGGCAGGTAAAGAAGCCTTCCACGCGGACGACCTCGAAACACTCAAAAAAGGCCCGCGTGAACTGGGTCTTGGCACCTACCGTTTCCGCCGGAGCCGCAACTCCATCTAACCTATTTACATTTTAGGAGAGGGAAATATGGAAAGCAAAAAATTTATCGGCCCTGAGGCCATTATCGAAAAAAAGAAAAAATACATCATGCCCTGCTTAGGTCATTTCTACAAGGAGCCTGCCCAGATGGTCAAAGGTTCCATGCAGTACCTTTGGGACAGCACGGGCAAGAAATATCTGGATATGTACGCCGGTGTCTCCGTTATGAACTGCGGCCACTGCAATCCGGAAATCCTCACGAAGATGAAAGCCCAGATTGATGAGCTGCAGCATGTCTGCAACATCTATCTCACGGAAAACTTCGTAAACCTGGCCGAAAAACTAGCTGAAGTTACGCCTGGTGATTTGCAGAAGTCCTTCTTCTGCTCCACGGGCTCCGAAGCCACGGAAGGCGCCTTCCTGCTGGCTTCCGTCTACACGGGCAACAGCGAAATCATCGCCCTGCGCCACGGCCTGCATGGCCGCACAAAGCTGGGCATGAGCGTAACGGGCCTTACCATGTGGCGCACCGACCCCAATCCCGTTGGCGGCATCCACTTTGCCCCCAACCCGAACTGCTACCGCTGCCCCATGAACAAGAAGTTCCCGGAATGCGATTACGCCTGCGCCAATGCCATTGAAGATTTGATTAAATCCTCCACCTCCGGCCATCCCGGCGCCTTTATCGCCGAGACCATTCAGGGCAACGCCGGCTGCGTAGTGCCGCCCAAGGGCTACTTCAAACGCGTCAAGGAAATCCTTGACCAGTACAACACCCTGCTGATTATCGACGAAGTGCAGACAGGCTTTGCCCGCAGCGGCAAGATGTTTGCCATCGAAAACTATGATGTGGTGCCCGATATCATGTGCATGGCCAAGGCTCTGGGCAACGGCGCCCCGATTTCCGCCTTTATCTCCACGGCTAAGATTGCCGATACCTACACCCGCCCCGGTGCTTCGACACTCGGTGGCAACCCAGTATCCTCCACCACGGCTATGGCGGTGCTTGACTACATCGAAGAACACAAACTTATGGAAAATGCTCGGGCACGCGGTGAGCAGCTCAGAAGCGGCCTGCGCGAGCTCCAAAAGAAACATCCTGTTATCGGCGATGTGCGCGGCCTCGGCCTTATGGATGGCGCAGAATTCATCCATGCTGACGGCAGTCCGGCTCCGGAAATCCTTGACGATGTACTCGAAGTACTCAAAGACCGCGGCTTTATCATCGGCAAGAACGGCGTAGACCGCAACGTCATGGCCTTCCAGCCGCCTTTGGTGATTACGGAAGAAAACGTCAACGACGTACTGAACGCCCTGGATATGGTCTTAACGGAAAAAAATCTCTAACCTAAAACCATGAAACAATAAAATTATAAGCATACATACATATATGCATAAAACACTAAGCCCGCCCCATCGGGGATGTCTTTCTGCAGCGTTTGACAAGCCTGTCTAAGCGTAAGAAAGATATTCCCGATGGGGCGGGCGTCTTTTAGCCACTATTTAACTGGTGCATTGATTTCCTTGACGATTTTCGCTTCTTCCCGGCCCATACACCACCCTAGCGTCTTAATCTCCGAATAAAGCATAACCCGCTGCTCCCGATTGTCCACATCAGCCCGCATCAACTGCTGATACTGGCCGATGGCCTGATAGTAACGGGCAGAGATTGCCTGTATGGTACGCGGCTTTTCCGGGCGTTTTTCCTTATGGCGGCGAATCAAATCTTCAGCGGCATTTACTGTTTCATTATCGGTAATAATCATAGTGGTCTCCCCTTCTGCAAGATGCTTATAAGGAGATATTCGCCCTGCGGGCAAGAAAATCCTCTATTATTTTTCTTCCGGCATCTCTCCACCGTCCGGCGAACCGCCCTGCGGACCATGTCCTGGGAACTGCCCTTTGCCCATATTCGGACGCAGTGCTGAGCGATCTACACCTAACTGTTCAGCTACATCGCCCCAGCGGTTATTGATTTTCTTCATATCCAGAACGGTCTGAATATCCTTGTTGCTGAGTTTAGCCAGCTTAGCGGCCACACTGACATCCATTGCGCGATAGCCCTTATTTAACAAGGACAGTGCCTGCTCTTTGTCAATATTGCCACGCTGTGCAATGCGCTCTGCACTCAGTTCATTCATCTGCGCACGAATCTGCTCAGGCTTAACGCCCAGTTCCTTGCTGATTTCCGGCCAACGCTTGTCCTTCGTCTTCATTGCCAGCACATCGCTAAAGGACTTTCCGCTGACTTTAGCCAACATAGCCGCCTGACCGATATCACGAAAATCGCGTTTTTCCTTAAAAGCAGCCTTTACTTCCGCCTCACTGACCCCAAAGGTCTTGTTCAGACGCTTGGCCGCTTCATCCGGATTCATCCTTTTCATGTGGCGTTCGCCGCCCTGATGCCCACGCATTACAGGCGGCTTATCCGGCCGGCCATTCTGCGCAGCTGCCTCAGCTGCCTGCGCCTGACCACTCAACATACCAAAGCCTGCACCTGCCATGAGTACACCTGCTACAATACCTGCTAACATTTTCTTACGCATAATAAACACCCTCCATTCAAGTGATTAACTATCCTTACTATGCTTATAATATACACCGGTATTCTTATAGTTGCTTTAGACTACCATTAATTTTCCGTAAAAATTCGCTGAAAATAGGCTGAAATCCTGCTATCAATAAATATTTTTTATTTTCTTCAGCAAAAAAAGAGGAAAAAATGCTCCAAGTGTAGTATTATATCTTATGTGATAAATATGGAAAGAGGTGTATTCGATGACAGATCAGGAAATCGAGAAACTTGTCCAGGATAAACTCAACGAGGCTTATCAGGCAGAAGAACATCCCAAGAAGTTCTTCATCACGGAAAACGGACGCGGTGTCTGCGATGGCGGCGACCTTTACAACGCCCTCCTCGGTGACATGATGCGCATTTCCCAGAAAGCCTTGACGGCTATTCTCAAAGAAGCGCTGAAAAAATAAGCGAAGTCAAAAAAATCCCCAGCAGCGAAATCACTGCCGGGGATTTTTTATTTCATTAAATCATGTTTTTAACGTAGCTGTCGTAAAGGGCTTTCAGTTCTTCAACCTTATCGTACATCTCTACCTGCAGGCCAGAAGCTGCTGCGTAATCGCCTTCGTTCAGGGCGTTGATCAACAGGGTGAACAGCGATTTTTCATCAATGCTGTCCTTGGCCAGGTAAGCACGAATACCGTTAATTTTATTCCAGTTATAGGAATCCAAATCCGTTACGAAATCCGATTTGATTTCCTTAGCTGCACGCACAATGTCGCGGTTTTCCGGAATGATACGGGCAATCAGCTCCGTCTTCCAGCGCAGGAGCGCACCAGCACGGAAAGCGTTGATAATCGTGTCGTTGAGGGCGCCGCCAGCCGTGATAACGGCCTTTTTATCGGTGTAGTTATCGAAGTTCTGCATGTTTTCCCACACCGTTGCAGGAGGTGCACCGAACAGACGGTCACGTTCTTCATCCGTATAGTCTTCAAAGACATCATTTTCACTGCGGTAAGCGCGGTCTTTTTCCAGATAGAAGCCTTCTTCGCCTGCTTCCTTGGAAAGCTCCGTCAGCAGTTCTGCCGTAGTGTGGTTAACCGCCGTCTTGATACCATCGAGGCAGGCAGAGTAAATCGCAGCCAAAACCAGATACGTATTGGTGTACGGGTTGCAGGCACGCAGCTCGAAGCGCGTAGCATACGGATTGCCCAGGTCACGAATCAGGCCTGCCAGAATCGTACGGTTACGGGACGGCTGGTCCGGACGGTGGCCCAGGGACGTAACGATACATACCGGCGCTTCAAATCCAGGTTTCAGACGGTTCAGGGAGTCATTGGTAGCCGATACAAACGGATTGATGGCTTCGTAGTTCTTGAGCATGCCCATCAGTGCACCATAGCCTACAGCGCTCATGAAATCCTTATACTGGTCATCTGCCGTAAAGAGGTTGTGCGTCTTGCCATCGCTGGTGACTGCTGCCATGCCGATATGAGTGTGTTCACCGTTGCCAGCCAGACCAATCATCGGTTTTGCCTTGAAGCTTACTTCGAGACCGATGGAACGGAAGGTTTCCTTAACCACGGTGCGCACGAAGATTTCGTTGTCAGCAGCCTGCAGGGCATCGGCAAACTTCCAGTCGATTTCCAGCTGTTCGCAAACATGAGTCATGTTACCGCTGCCATCAATCTGCGCCTTGAGGCCGCCGACTTCCTTATGGCCCATTTCTACCTTGAAACCGTATTTATCGAGCTCAAGCAGGCAGTTTTCCATTGCCGTGCGCACAGCCCCATGCGTACGTTCCCAATACTGCTCCTGCATGACCTGGGAAGCGGACATTTCTTCAATCGCAGCTTCTTCGAGCGGCGTCTTTACCCAGAATTCCAATTCCGTAGCCGAAGTGAACTGAATGTCTACCACATCATTGCCATCAATGCTTTCGAGACCGGAAATCTTGGGGTGTTTCTTGAACGTAGCGAGCAGTTCTTCTTTCACATAGTTCAGCGTGTCTGCCAGCACTGCACGAGAGTCAACGCGCTTGCCTTCATGTACAAGGAAGGACGGAATACGCAGGGTACCTACCGGCTTGCCCGTTTCTTCATCATAGAATTCCATATTGTAATCGACGAACCAGTTAACGGTCGGGTCAATGGGCATATCGACCTTGGCGTTATTCAGGGTGGCAATACCCGTCAGCACAACGGAAGAACCATCGGTCTGCACAGCAGTACCCGCATAGAAATCATCCATATCTTTCAGGAAAATACCTACGGGAATCTTTTCGTCCGTATCGTTGCCGGCCATATCCACACCCACGAGGGATACGAATTTAATTTCCGGATGCGCTTTAAGCTGCTCAATAATATCCTCTTTTTTCGAATTCGCCGGAATCACATACAGTAAATTTTCCACGTAAAACCACCCTTTCAATGATATCAATACGAAAAAGCCATGCAAACACACCCCAGACGGGGAATTATGTCTGCATGGCTCCATTGCCAAAAGCTATTTTTCTTTACAAGAAAGATATTATCATAACCAGGAACTCTTGTAAAGACCTTTTCTATGTATTTTTATGTATACTTTACTTGAGCATAGCGAGCATCGTACCAGCAGCTACTGCTGTACCGATTACACCAGCCACATTCGGGCCCATAGCATGCATCAGCAGATAGTTGCCCGGTTTCGCTTTCATGCCCACCATCTGGCTCACACGTGCAGCCATCGGCACAGCGGAAACACCAGCCGAACCAATCAGCGGGTTAATCTTCCACCCGGACAGACGGCACATGAGCTTGCCAAAGAGCACACCACCGGCCGTACCGGACATAAAGGCCACGAGACCCAGACCGATGATGAGCAGCGTTGCCGGCTGCAGGAAGTCATCTGCATTCATGGTCATACCCGTACCGGTTGCCAGGAAAATCGTCACGATATTGCACAGGGAGTTCTGCGCCGTATCGGAAAGACGGTCCATAACACCGGATTCACGGAAGAGGTTCCCCAGCATCAGGCAGCCCAGCAGAGCAGCAATCGGCGGCAGAAGCAAGCTGATGATGATAGCGGCTACAATCGGGAAGCAGACACGCTCAAACTTCGTCACCGGACGGAGCTGTTCCATTGCCACTTCACGCTCTTTCTGCGAGGTCAACAGCTTCATAATCGGCGGCTGAATCAGCGGCACCAGCGACATATAGGAGTAAGCTGCTACGGCGATAGCACCCAGAAGATGCGGGGCCATCTGAATGGACAGATAGATAGCCGTCGGGCCGTCAGCACCACCGATGATGCCGATAGCACCAGCTTCCTGTACATTAAAGCCCAGGAGCATAGCGCCAACCAAAGCCACGAACACGCCAATTTGGGCAGCAGCTCCCAAAAGCAGGGTAACCGGACGCGCCAGCAGCGGGCCAAAGTCCGTCATCGCACCAATGCCTAAGAAAATGAGCGGCGGGAAGATTTCATTGGCAATACCATAATGGATGGCCTGCATGAGTCCCGGTTCCTCTAAAAATCCCGTACGCGGAAAGTTGGCCAGGATACAGCCAAAGGCAATCGGACCTAAGAGCAGCGGCTCAAATTCCTTGACAATAGCCATATAAAGAAGCACCAGACCAACGAGAATCATAATGCCATTGCCCATGGTGAACGCGGAAAAACCACTGTCTAACCAAACGGCCTGCAGGGAAACGGCAAATGCTTGTAATAATTCCATGATAATTCCTCCTTCCCCGCTTTAACCCCGGCTCTGAATTGCGCTGCGGCCGGAATTTTTCCAGTTGTTGCGTTCGATTGGGCGAATGGCTTTCACCGTACCCGCACAGCCCATGCTGGCGACCACCGCAGCAATAACGGCAACCACCTCAGGAGAAATCCCCTCTTCCACAGGTACAGCCACTGTCGGCTCAGGCTCTGCAGCCGGGGCAGGTGCCACCGGTACTTCTTCCTGTGGTGCTGCCTTCGGCTTCGTGGGGTCAATATAATGAATCAAATTAATGACCACACCTAAGGCGGTTAGCACCAGGAACACAACGGTCATGTTGATTAACATAATAATCAACGGATTGGTTGTTACTGGATGTGACATATACTCACCTCATTCATTTTTTAGGCATCCCTTACCTAATCCTGCCTAAATTTAATTATAATAATGTACTGTCTCGTCTACATTTAATGATTGCTTACGCCATATTATGAGCCAAGTAGTACACTAAGTTATTATAACTCATATTTATAAAAATAGAAATACCCTTTATATGAATACTGCTTATAGCTGAAAGTTATACAAACGCCGCTTTAAAAATCCCATTCCTGCAAACGCTTGACGTATAACTTCTGAAATGCCGGATATTCACCCAAACCTTTCAGGCTGACCTTAACCGAAAAGCCTGCCGCCTGCAGACGGTTTAACCAGGATTCCGCTTCACTGCCTGCAATGTCCTCATTGACATGAGCCCCGCCAGATAGAAGCAAAGGCGCCAGCAGAATATTTTTCGCACCTTTTGCTTGCAGCCTTGCCAGCACCGCCGCAAAATCCGGCGTATCTGTCGGCTCAATTACACCGATATGGGCCGGGAAACCAGCCTTATCGGCATCTGCCTGCAGATTTTCATAAGCCGGATTATGCTGATGTGGGGAACCATGTCCCACAAGCACCAAATTCTCGCCGGCTTCCAGCGGGAAAATTTCCTGCAAAACAGCCAGCATATCGGCTCCATCAGCAGGACACTCCATCAAAGGACGAGAAACCAACAGACGCGCAAACTTCTGCCGATAAGGCTCTATAACCTGCAGAACTTTTTTCTCGTATTCCTCACCTGCAGTAAGATATCCCGGCTGAATGATGACTTCCGTAAAACCATCCGCCAACAAACCATCCAAGGCTTCCGACAGGGAATCCATATGGACTCCCTGCTCAGCCAGTTTTTTGCGGATAAATACCGAGGTATAGGCCTGCCGGAGCGAAAACTCCGGAAAGGCCGCCTCTATCTGCTTTGCAGCAGCATCAATGCAGTTCTTGCGTGCCTGCTCATTAATCACACCAAAGCTGGCAAATAAAATGGCTTTTTTCATATCAGCCCTGCTCTTTTTTGACCACATCAGCAATTTCGTTGCAAATCCGGTCGAGCTGTGCCTGGTCCGGGCCTTCTGCCATTACACGGATAAGAGGCTCCGTACCGGACGGGCGCACGAGAATACGGCCATCATTGCCCAGTTCGGCTTCGCCTTTGGCAATCGCCGCAGAGATTGCTTCGTTCTTCTCCCAGCCTTCCTTCGTAGCTACGCGCACGTTAACCAGGAGCTGCGGATAAGTCGTCATGAGCGCCGTCAGTTCCGAAGCCTTGCGGCCGCTGCGTTTCAGAGAAGACAGAACCTGCAAAGCCGTGATGGGGCCGTCCCCCGTGGTGCTGTAATCCGTAAAGATGATATGACCGGACTGCTCGCCGCCGATTTTGTAGCCGCTCTTGAGCATGTTTTCGAGTACATAACGGTCACCAACCTGCGTAACTTCTACGCGGCCGCCAGCTTCCTTGATGGCCTTGTGGAAACCGATGTTGGCCATAACCGTGGAAACAACCGTCTTATGCGGCAGGGTGCCCTTCTTGATCATATCCTGTGCGCACATTACGAGGATATGGTCACCATCGATAATCTGCCCCTTTTCATCCACGCAGAGACAGCGGTCAGCATCACCATCATGAGCGATACCAAAGTCTGCATGGTTTTCCACAACAGCCTTCTGCAGGGATTCCATATGCGTAGAACCGCAATTGTCATTGATGTTTACACCATTGGGCAGAGCATGGATAACCTTGACCTTGGCGCCCAGCTCACGCAAAACCTTGGGCATAACTTCATAAGCTGCACCATTGGAGCAGTCGAGCACGACTTTCATGCCGTCAAAACGTTCCGAGCAGGTGCTGATGACGAATTCGATGTACTGATTGAGCAAATCCGTGCGATACTCGATATGACCGATTTTCTCACCCGTCGGACGAGCCAGATTATCGTCATTTTCAAGCTGATGCACGATTTCTTCGAGTTCATCTTCCACAGCGTCCGGCAGTTTGTAGCCGTCACCGCCGAAGAACTTAATCCCGTTGTCATGGAACGGATTGTGGGATGCGGAAATCACGATACCAGCCTTAGCCTTATGACGGCGTGCCAAATATGCGATTGCCGGCGTCGGAATAACACCAGCCAGCATAGCACGGCCACCGGCAGAGCAGATACCAGCCGTCAGGGCTGCTTCAAACATTTCACCGGACAGACGCGTGTCACGTCCGATGAGAATCAGCGGCTGTTCTTCGCTGTCGCGGCCAAAGTAAATCGTAGCCGCACGGCCTAAACGATAAGCCAATTCCGGCGTCAGGTTCGCATTAGCCTCGCCGCGCACACCATCTGTACCAAATAATCTTGCCATAATCAAAAAATCCCCCTATAACAGCGGCGTTTGCCGCCTTTATTTACACATACTGATTATATTATCATATTTTTTTCAGAAAATCTACGCCAAGAAAAAACAGCGCAATTTACAAAAATGTTCATGCGCTGCTTTTTATCCAGTTCGATGTTAGTGCCGTCTCTTTGCCATCCTATATAATGTAGCTTTGGAAATCCCCAATTTCACCGCCGCTTCGTCTGCCGTTATATCCTGTGCCTTCCACTGGGCATAGACCACATCCCAATTCTCCGGAAACGTCGTCTGCGGACGGCCATAGTGCCTGCCAGCCTTCTTCGCGGCTTCAATGCCCTTGCGCTGACTTTCCTGCCGCTTGGCAGCAACCTCTGCATCGATGCGCAGTTCACATTCAATCTGGCTGCTG